>JBGAJE010000016.1:0-20102 GCA_044225085.1 Rickettsiales bacterium
TTGGGTTGTGCTTCGGTGTAAGCAATTGAAAATACATCAATCTATTACGGTTTACCCCTATCACCGGCATGGGGATGCGGTGGCGCTTTACCTGGCCGATATGGCCTTCAACCTGGCGCCGGAGGCGGAGGCTTACCGTGACCCGGACCCGCTCGTGGAGGAGGCGATTGCGGTGATTGAAGCAGTCGCCCGAGTGCCGCAGCAGGTGCATAAATGGGGGCATGCCGCCGTCATGGCGGCCTGGCCGCGGCTTTATGGGTTTTATTTCCACCGCATCATCCCGGCGGCGGAAGCGTTAACGGGGCCAGCGGCTAATGCGCTTAATATTAATATACTTCAAAAGCTTGTTATTATCGCCCAGCGATGGTGGGGAGCGCGGCCAGGCTACTACCCTTGATGCCACCAAAAATCGGCTAAAAAACTCAAAAAATCCGGCGATTGTCATCAAACCGTCATCAAATGGCGGTAGGATGAAGGAGATAAGGAGACTCGCCTGATTTATGGCCCCGCCAAACCCACAAGCACCTACCGCTGACCAGCTGGAAGCTGAACGCCGCCGCAAGGAGGAAGAACAGCGCAATATGCTGATGAGCCTGCTCCAATGGGGCTGGGACCATATTAGTGATTTCTTCACCTTACTGATTGGTGCGATTCTGATTTACGCGGTAGCGCATACGGTAGGCCGGTCCACGCTTGAAGGTTGGCTTGGTAAAGACACGGTTGATGATGTCATGGATGGCATCGATAGTATGCTGGCTGCGTTGTTCAATAAGTTTGGGATTGAAATTGATATTAGCGACAAGCTGAACGGGTGGGATGCACCAACCGCCCAGAAGAAGCTTGTTGCCAGGGGTGTCCCGCAAGATGTGGCAGCGCTCCTTGCACCGGATACGGCGACCTGGAAGCGCCTGGTGAATGATGTGAAGGCGGTGAATGGCGGCAAGGTGCTCGCCGATTCTTTCACCAACGAGAAAACATTGTTGATGCTGCTTACCTCCCCTGGCTATCAGCCGATGGTGGCGAAAATGCTGCCATTGCTGCGTCAGGGCGATAATGCGCAGAGCAGCATGGCTGGGCAAATCATGCAGTCGCTCACCAAGTTGGTGAATGATACGACGCCCGATCCGACAACAAAACTGACGCCGCTTGATCGTCTACTTACCGATGGTACGACCCGTACGCTGATGGTGAAAGCGTTGCTGGCGATGAAGCCCGATCTTGGTGTGAAATCAGAGGATATTGAACGTGCTATTCAGCGCGGTATTACGAGTGGTAAAGTAACTCCTGAGCTGCGCCAATTAATCGGCACGGGGCTCACCGGCAAGCCTGAGGATTTTCAAGCGGCCGTGAAAACATATGTCAGCGCGAAGTTTGGTGCTGACGAAGTCGTCTCGATGGTGGATCCGAAAACTATGCCTGTCGCTACGCCTACCGAAAAACAACAGCAAGCAACCGTGGTTGCACTACAAACACCCGAGGGCAAAGCAGCACTTAAAACACTTTCTGCCGCGCTTGGCAGCGATGCGCCGAAACTCACTGCGGCGCTGGTGCAAGAGGGTGATCGATCAGCCGCTTTGCTGCAGGTCGCACGTCAGGCCAAACCGGGTGCAATGCCTGCGTTCATCGCGCTTGCCCAGTTGTTGCCAACAGAGGTAAAGGCCGGGTTGCCGATTAATCCGGACAAGATTGCACGCATGGTTGAAACCGTCGGTGCCGACCGGCCGGTGATGCAGCAATTTTTTGCTGCGATGCAAAAAGCCATCCCGGCGCAACCCAATGATACAGTCAATATGCAAGCGATGGCACCGGCCTTTGTTAAGCTGGTTTGCTCGAATGAGGTTGCTGCTAACCCCGATGCGCGCCGTGCGCTGGTAGCATTGGTGCAGGATCAGGTGCCCACGAACAAGAAGGATTTTATTGCGCAGCAGGGCGAGCAGGTGCTGAAGCTGATGGGCATCCTCGGCGAGGAAAAAGCAACCACCCTCATGAGCCTGCTTACCAAGCCGCAAGATGAGAAAGCCACTACTACGGATCTCATCCGCTTCGCACTGAAACCGGAGAATAATGTGGCGTTCGGCGAGATGATGGCACTTGCTGCCAAATTGCCGGGGATGGATGTTAAGGCTGTTGAGAAAGCGGCTGAAGCCATTGGTGGGCTCAAGCCAGAGATGCGCATTGTATTGTCTCGTATGGTGGATCGTATGCCCGATCCGATGGCGGTTATTACACAATTGCAGTCGTTGGATGCCAAAAACCCCGATGCGCTCGTTCAATGGCTGCTTGAGGATGCCAATCGCAAACTGGTGCGCGATGCCGGCGTGAAGGATATTGCTGCGCTTGCGGTGGCGCTGGGCACCCCGGCGATGGTGAGTGAGAAAAACCTCAATGCCCTGCTTGCCTTCAGCGAGGCAGTGGCAACAAACCCTGCGAATCAGGGTAAGAGTGCCGGGACAGCCCGCGATGTTTTAAGCGTTATACTACAACTTGCGCAGGGCGATATGAATGGGGTGAACGGCTTGGATAAAAACGGACGTATCGCTCTTGCAGCGAAACTCTCTGTATTTTTCCGCGACGGCAAAAATGTGCAGGTTGTGAATGAGCTACTGAAGGGTATCGATCCTACCGGACTCGATGCATCGCAGCGGAACATACTGACTGCCTTTAGCGACAATTTCGTTACCCCAACGGGTGGATTGAGCGCCGTGCTTGGTAAGACGGGTAGCGCGCTTTACCTTTTACGGAAAATGGCCAATGATCCAGATGCATCTTCAGATACTGCAATTTACTTGGGCCGCCTTTTCTCTGGGAGTCCAGAAGCCGTCATCTATGCAAACCAGGATGCTCTAACAGCCCTAGCTAATGCATTTAAAAGCGCAAAGACTGCGTCCGATCCGAAGAAGCTTTCGGCCTTAGTGACGCCCGTTCCGATGGAAGCGTTCGTGCTGCCGCCTTCGACATCGCCCGCAACCTTCCCGGTTGTTGAGGCTGCCATGGTTGGTGCGCCGCTATCGACGCCGATTCGTGCAGCAAGCCTGGTATCCATTCCGGTCGGGATTGTTTAGTGGTCGGACTGATCTCTTAAGCTTCCAACGTCATTTGCGCTTCTAGCACCTTAGATTTGATAGGCGTCACTTTATTAAGTTATTGAATAATTTATATTTACTAAAATCTCGCTGGTTTCGATTTTAAAGCCCATTCTAGGCGTTTATAGGCTAATGGCCCCTTTGGGTAGGATATCATGCATCATTGCGCTCTCTGGGCCATTTAATTGTTTTTATACCCTATGCTTCTAGGGTCACAGCCTGCACTCTTGGCATGGATGGTGGGGGCCAAGGCTCATCAACCGAAGGGCATTGCTACCAATATCCAAGCAAGCAGCGGCCTGGTGTTTGGGTAGAATAACCCCACCCGCTTTCCGCCGCGCCATAAAAAAGGCGGGAATTGCTTCCCGCCTTTTTGGTTTGAGTATGTCCCTACTACCGCGGTCTGAAGACCGGCACGACGGGCCCGGTGGGGGTGAAGGGCGGAACCGTTGGTCCACAGACCGTACCACATCCGGGTGGCTGGCCAGGATTGAGGGGAGTATCCACCGGTTTTGGCGGGGTGGTATGATGTTTCGGCGCGGTGCCTAACCACACAGGGACCGCCGGAATCTGCCAGCCCGGCACGGTTGGACGCTGGCTGAGGATCGTCTGTGTGAGATCCGAAATCGGACCCGCGTTGGTGCCATCGGCCGTTTGGGCAACGGCGTAGAGCAGCGCCCGGGTCTGGGGCGGGCTGTAGCTGTAGCCCGTGGTGTTCTGACCAGTCAGGCCATCGCGCAGCACTGTCTCGATAGTATTGCCGAGGTAGCTACCGTTGGCGGTGTCGCGGCCATTCACGACGGCCGTGTAGAAGTCACGCATCGCCCCGGCATTTGCTGGCACTGCAGCAAAGTTGTTCAGCTCGGTAATGACTTGCGTTCTTTCCGCATCGGTACTTGCTGTAGAAAATCTTGCCACTAGGCGCGAGAGATCGTCTTGTGGCGTCGTTCTCCACATGGTGATCGCATCGCCTTTTGCTTTCAAATCTGCTGCAACAGCGGTTGCAAGCTGCGGGTTGGCGATAAGGGTGCGAGCCATCAACGCACGGCCGAGGCCAGCGCCTTGCTGATCCGCCATCAGGGCACGCATGTAGACCACACTACGCTCCGGATATTGCTTATCGTTGTAGTATGATGCCGTGGTGCGCACTGCCCATGCGGCCGTACCCACATCGTTGCCTTGGATGGCGATGTAGGTTGCATCCGGAGCATTCCGTGCCGGCAGGGTGATGTCCCGCGGTGCGGCGGTACGGACACCGGCTTTGCGGTTGATGACCGCAAGTTGGTCTGCCGGGATATCGGCCAACACCTGCGTGGCGAGCGGGCCGTTTTGTCCGAGACCAACCGTCAATGTTGTGCTGCTTTTGCGTCTTTCGTCGCCATTGCATTCAATACACCCGGTGCAGCTTGCGGCAGTTTGGCCATCGTCTGCAGAATGAAAGTTGCGTCATCCCCGCTCATGGTTTTCGGCTTGATAGACTGGTAACGTGCACGATCCTCATCTGTAATCACTGTGCTCATGCCCGGCGCTAAATAGGCGCGTGCTTCCAAACCATGCGTAAAGGCAGCAGCCGCGATTTGTTTACGCTGCGCTTCAGGAAGGTTCATCGCCTGCCAGAAAATTGCTGCATACTTGTCGTTCTGCTCAGCGCTTGGCGTACCGGCAGCAATTGCTTGCACGAAGGCTTGCGATGCGGCAGGGCTTTTGCCCACTTGCGCGTAGGTGTTACGCACGGTTTGCTCGGCGCGGCCAACCACGTGGTTTGCGACTACGCGGTCATTCACCACTAGTCCGGTCGTCTCGTGCGACACACCGTTGAGGCGGCGGCTTTGCTGCTCTTTTGCAGAGTAAAGCGCTTGTTGCAACACTTCGATCTGCGCAGCAGCGTCAGCTGGGGTGGCAGCCGTGGCTTGAATATTGCGCACCACTTGACGATAGGTTTCGTTATTTGGTTCCGTCGCCATCGTGTAGAGCAGCTGGGTTTGCAGGCTGCCTGGCTCGAAGCCCGCGTAGTTGCGGGTTCCATCCGTTGCCATGGACATGATGTCCTTGTTGGCGCAGCGCGATGATGCGTGGATCAGCAGCTGTCGCGCCAAGATCGGCTTGCGCTTGTGCAAGATCACCACGCAGTTTGCCCTGGCCATAGCCGATGCTCTGCAATGTTGCTTTGACCTTCTCGCCATAGCCACGTTCAGCGGCTTCTGCGTGTCCAAACCATGAACGGTGGTCGCCCATGCTGCCCGGGACGTTTTGCGAGAGCAGATCGCGGATCATGAAGGTTTCCGCAATCTGACGGTCACGACCGGCGCCTTGCAGCACCAGGCCTACCAACGCTGGGTTACCCGCGAGGAGACGGCCGCCTGCTGCCATTGCGGCAGCTTGCGATGCAGGATCCATCGGCTTGGTTTTCGGGGTCGATGCGGAAGTTTTCGACATCGTTAAAATTGTTGCGGCGTGCATCGCCAGGTACTTCCCGGCTTTGTGTCGAGATGTGGCGATAGAACTCTTCCATCGGTACGCCATTGACTGGCATATCGCGCACGATTTCTAGACTGTCCACAAAACGGCTGACAGCAGTTCTACGGCTATCGACATCATCTAAGTTCGGCTGGCGACCGCCAACTTGGTCTACATAAATATCGCTAAAGACGCCCGGCTTTTTCTCGGCGAGAATGTTATAATACTCATTCAAATTCGTACGCAATTGCTCGCGACCGATGGTGCGGATCGGCGTTTCCGTCGGCATGGCATAGGGATCTACCGTGATGTTTTTGCTGGCAATCTCTTGCAGAATCATGCGGCGCGCATAGAGTAGTCTCTCCGGTGCGGTGAGTCTTTCTACGGCCTCTGGTGATTGCGGGTAGGTGATCGGCATATCGAGCGGGAAGTTGCTCGTGCCGGTCGTGTGGTAACGAGCGTTGTAGAGAGCAACGAGCTTTTGAGCCGTTTGCGTATTCGGAGCAGCGCGGAATTCTTCCGTAGCCTCAGCCATTTTTGGCTCCAGACCGCGTTTGACGCCGAGCACTGCCATTCCATAGTTGCTGCGACCACCGTTGTTCTACCGGCCCGCTTGGAGTGCCATAGAGCCACTTGTTTTCTTTGGTGAAATTGCTATCGACTGCCGTTTGGCTTGCGGTATAGGCGATCATTCCACCGGCTGTCATATAGAGGTCGTTGTTGGTGAATTTTGTCCCCTCTGGGGTGACAATATCACCGCGGCCATTAACCGTAGTGCCGAGACCCGGCAGCAATGTCGCATTGCGGCGGCCTGCGTCCGATAGATCAAACGGGTTATTTTTGCTGGTGAATGGCCATTGTTCACGTACATCCAGCAACAGGCTCTCCGGAGCGACGTTCACGTTATTATATTGGCCGTCCGAGCCTTGCTTGGCTTGTTGTACTTTACCCGCCGAGTTACCGCCGGAATGGGGTTTCAATGAGCGAGATCCCAATGGGCGTACCAGAATGGGATCAAAAGAGTAGACGATCTCCAGCGCGTTCTCGAGAATGTCGCGCGGCGTATGAATACCTGTCGTATTCCGATTGTGGCCGAGCGCTGCGACGGCGGGTTGCTTTAGGGGCACACCTAACAGCAAGGCCGCGTTAACCATCGCATGTGCCGTTGTGTCCTGGCGCGCCGATGGTTGGCAGGCGGGGAAGTGCAGCTTGCATATCGAGGTTGGCCGCTACGGGGGGAACTTTTGGGTGGTGTTTTTTTGCAGTCGCCGCAATCTTGTTCTACCAGACGCACAGCCCCAATCGGATTGCCATCCGGCAGGTTAATGACTTTACCTTTGATGAATTCTGGCCCGGTTACATCGTCAGGACCGAGATCGTCAGCACTGAAACAACGTTTGCCATCTTTATTGTAGAAGACGTTGATTTTGGTAAAAATAGTCATAAAGCTTTGCAAAGCGATGCAAATGTTTTTCCTGCACCCATTTCATTTGGGTTAGCAGCTATCCATGCATCTGCGGTAGTTTCAAGCACGGCGATTTTGGTGCCTACTTGCTGCACGACGTAAGTGTGATGTTGCGACGTTGTTTTTCGGAACGGATTCGACGGCTTCGCCACGGCGTTTATCTTCAAGACTGGTATTGGTTCACGCACTGCCGCAGCGCGCGCCGGAGCAACCGATGCTGCTGCTTGCTCAAGCGTCACCGCCGGCTGGCCTTTAAAGGCGCGGATGGTGTTTACTGCGTCTAGGAGGCTAGCTTTCTCGTCGGCGCTTAGTGGGTTGGTGGTCCGCTTGATGGCGGCTATTGCGTTGCGCATCGCCGCATCCGTGCGGCCTTGCGGGTTACCGTCTACCTCGCGAGCGATCTGGGCGTCACGTTCGCGGCCTTCCGGTTTCAGCGGGCCGTAAAACCCTGCCAGTAGAAGAACCATTTGCTTGGCTTTGACTTGATCCGTCGTGATATTGTTCGCCATGATCGTAACTCCTAAATACTGTTTTTCTGTGCTACCGAGAGATTTACTATAGCTGGGGGGATATAAGGGTTGTGTGATGTTAAGATTGGTTAACGGCCATTAATGATTTGAAATTCGAAAATTCGCTATTATTTTATAAATATCAAATAGTTATAGATTGTCTATTATATCATCTTTTTCATATTGATTTTCGCGCGCATGTATTTGCGGGGGCATAACCAATGACAGTCTATTTTCAAGGGAAAATGGTGCTGCTGAGAAGAATCGAACTTCCGACCCCGTCATTACCAATGACGTGCTCTACCACTGAGCTACAGCAGCGTATCCACCGCATTGCGGCATAAAACGAGGGGCCTATCTGCCATAAGTGGTGATTGCCTGCAAGGAATGATTTATGGTATGGCTGGTGGATGGAAAAAATCCCCAGCAATCGGCTGGTGGTGGCGGAAAAGCGCGCTGCGGCGCTGAAGCAAAACATGGCGCGGCGCAAGCAAGCCAAGCGGGAAAATGCGGCGGCGGGCCATCATCCCGCCACTACTGACGCGTGCGTCATCATCTTCCAGCGAGGGCAGCGCCGCGTGAGCCACGACCACGACAAACATAAGAAAACGTGTGCTTCCAGCAGATTCTTAAAAATCGGCATCTGCAGATCGATTTCCGATCACAACTGCCCGCGCGAGCGGGATCTGATCTGGAAGAGAAAAAGAAACGCCGTGAGGCGGGCGTGAATCCTCGCGCCGCGCGGCCAGCGGGCAAAGGCGGTGAACCTGTCTGGAGTGCGCGGATGCAGGAAATTCGTGATCGCAACACCGGCCGGATGCGCGATGCCAAAGAGCGCTGGAAACCGCTTCCGCCGGCTGCGGCGGCGGCGGGCGCGAAGCCGCGTTTTGCCGATGACCCTGCGCTTTCGCTTGACGTTTTGCGCGAGGTTTACTCGCCCTTGAAGATTATTTCAGCGAACCACGCCCATTCAGCCCGACCATTGATTCGCGAACAAGCGAATAAACATAAAATGATCGAACCGTTCGTGGAGAACTCCCTCACGCGAGGCGTGGTTTGTCGTCCCATTACGATGCGCGCGTGGACGATGAGTTCAAGATTTTCACTAATGTCGATTCCGCGATTGTCGACCCGAAGGATTTTCACCCAAAGCTTCTGTCGACCGGATGTGTGTGCATCATCCCGCCCAATAGTTTTGTACTGGCGCGAACGGTGGAATATTTCCGCATTCCGCGTGATACGCTCGTCATTTGCCTGGGTAAAAGCACCTATGCGCGCTGCGGGATTATCGTCAACGTCACCCTGCTCGAGCCCGAATGGGAAGGGCATGTGACACTCGAATTCTCCAACACCACTCCCCTCCCGCGAAAACTTATGCGAATGAGGGCGCGCCAGTTCTGTTCCTCAAAGGCGAATCGGTGTGCGAAGTGAGTTATGGCGACCGTAAGGGGAAATATATGGGGCAGCGTGGAGTGACGTTGCCGCGCGTTGAAAAGCAAAGCGCGTAGGCGATGGATAAACTCCACATCACCGGCGGACGGCCGCTTCAGGGCAAGATCATTATTGGCGGCGAAGAATGCGGCGTTGCCGCTTTTGTGCGCGGCACTGCTGACGCGTGAAAAGGTGACGCTCGATAACGTGCCGCATCTGGCCGATATCACCACCATGGCGAAGTTGCTGGTGCAGCATGGCGCATCGCTCAGCTTGCGCGACACCTGCCGGGGATACACGGCACGGATATGCTGGCCATTACAGCCGCGAAATTCGCCTTCCACCTGTGACGATCATCAACGTCGCACCGTATGATTTGGTGCGCACCATGCGTGCATCAGTACTGGTGCTGGGGCCGATTCTGGCGCGCGTGGGCAAAGCAAAAGTATTAGCCGGTCAAGGCCGGTCGATTTGCACTCCCAATGGCGATGGAAGCCCTCGGCGCGACGATCACGCTTGAGGAGGGCTACGTCATCGCCGAAGCGCCCAAAGGCGGCCTTGTCGGCGGTAACATCCATTTCGAAAAAGTTTCCGTCGGCGCGACGGAAAATGCGTTGATGGCCGCCGTGCTCGCGAAAGGCACCACCACCATCACCAACGCAGCGCGCGAGCCAGAAGTGAGCGATCTCGCCAACATGCTCGTCAGCATGGGCGCGGATATTTCCGGCATCGGCAGCGAGACGATCACCATCCGCGGGGTCACGGCGCTCTCCGGTACTTCCTACCGCATCATCCCAGATCTATTGAAACCGGCACGGCTATGGGTGGCGAGGTGGAATTGCCTGATACGCGTGCGATACGCTGTATGGTTATTGATTATCTCTGCTAAAACAGTCCGACATCACGGAGCGCGAAACAAGCCTCATCGTGCGGCGCGACCCAAGTAAGCCCCTCAAGGCGATGGACATCACCACCGCCCCCTTCCCTGATTTCCCGACCGACATGCAGGCGCAGCTGATGACATTGCTGACCCAGGCCGATGGCAATTCCGTGCTCTGCGAAACCATTTTCGAAAACCGCTTCATGCATGTGCCGGAACTGGCGCGCATGGGCGCCAATATCGCCATCGAAGGCCATTGCGCGACGGTGCATGGGGTGACTAAGCTCAAAGGCGCACCGGTGATGGCGACGGACCTCAGGGCCAGCGTTTCCCTGGTGATTGCGGCGCTGGCGGCCGACGGTGACACGACGGTTAGCCGGATTTATCACCTAGATCGGGGCTATGAACGGCTTGAGGAAAAACTTGGCCTTTGCGGTGCAGCAATTTCTCGGCTACGATAGTCGCCATGACGATTACCCTTACATCCCCGTTGGTTCTGGCCATCCCGAAAGGCCGAATTTACGATGACCTCGCGCCGCTGATGAAAAAAGTCGGCATCACGCCGGAGAAAAGTTTCTTCGACGCCGATGACCGCGCGCTGCAATTCACGACCAATATCGACGGGCTTTCCATCATCCGAGTGCGCTCGTTCGATGTGGCGACGTTCGTCGCTTACGGGGCGGCGCAAATTGGCGTAGCGGGTCTCGATGTGATTGAAGAATTCAACTACCCCGATCTCTACGCACCGCTCGACCTACGCATCGGCAAATGCCGCCTCTCCGTCGCCGAACCTGCCGCGATGGCCGCCGAGGATAACCCGACGCAATGGACGCATGTGCGCGTCGCAACGAAATATCCGAACCTTACCCAACGCCACTTCGCGTCGCGCGGCGTGCCGGCTGAGTGCATTCATTTAAATGGCGCGATGGAACTCGCCTCCGCCATCGGCCTCAGCCAACGCATCGTCGATCTCGTCAGCTCCGGCGCAACACTCAAGGCGAACAAGTTGGTAGAAGTTGAAACGATCATGGAAATTTCTTCTCGTCTGATCGTCAACCGCGCAGCCTATAAAACGCGTAGTGCGGAGCTTGGTTCCATTCTCGATGCATTCCGCGAGGCATTGGCATGAGCGTGATGTTAAATAGCACCGATAAAAATTTCCGTGTGGCGCTATGCTGTTGTGTAATCAAAGATGGCGACGTGCCCGTAGTGCGCAAAATTATTGCTGATGTGATGCGGCACCTATAAAATGGGCTAATGAAGAAATTGATCGCGTGCCCGTGCTTGAGGCGAAGGGATTGCGTTTTACTGACCGCCGGCGCGCAGGAGGTTTGCCCGGCGGATGTGAAGGCGGCATTGAAACTCGCGGCTGAACGGATCCGGCATTATCACACGATTCAGCACCCGCAAAATCATCGTTATATGGATGCGGCCGGGGTGATGCTGGGCTGGCAATATGCACCGCTGGAGTCGGTGGGGATTTATGTGCCAGGCGGCAAGGCGAGCTACCCTTCAAGTGTGCTAATGAATGCAATGCCGGCAGTGGTGGCAGGCGTCGAACGCATCGTGATGGTGGTGCCAACGCCAGAGCATGCGATTAACCCGGCGATTTTGGTCGCGGCGTCGCTCGCTGGGGTGCATGAGATTTATCGCGTTTGCGGTGCACAGGCGGTGGCAGCGCTTGCTTATGGTACACACGCGATTGCGCCGGTGGTGAAAATTGTTGGCCCCGGTAACGCTTATGTGGCTGAAGCGAAGCGTCAGGTTTACGGGCAGGTGGGAATCGATACGATTGCCGGGCCATCGGAGATTTTGGTGGTGACTGATGCCAAAAACGACCCGCGTTGGATTGCGGCGGATTTGTTGAGCCAGGCTGAGCACGATGAAATGGCGCAGTCGATTCTGATTACGGATGACGCCGCATTCGCGCAAAAAGTTGCGGCGGAGATTGAGACGATTCTGGCATTGTCAGTTTGGCTGCATGGACATTGCAGAAAACCACGGTGGGATTATCCTGGTGCCGACGCTTGAGGATGCGCTGCCCATCATCGCTATTATCGCGCCAGAGCATCTCGAACTGGCGATTGATAATCCGGATGCGCTCGCAGGCCGGGTGCGTAATGCAGGCGCGATTTTCCTTGGTCGCCATACGCCGGAAGCTGTTGGCGATTATATTGCGGGGCCATCGCATGTGCTGCCGACCTCGCGCGCGGCGCGGTTTTCGTCGGGACTTTCGGTATTCGACTTCTTGAATCGCACGAGCATGATCGGCGCACCGCCCAACTCGAGTTTGCTTGCCCCTGCTGCCACCTTGGCAGATGCGGAGGGCTTGCCTGCCCATGCTCTCAGCTTACGTTGTCGCCTATGAATATGCTCACACCCAGCATCGCAACCGTGACGCTGGATGATGCGAGTATTATTGCCCGCGCGCCGGAAGAGCATGAGTGGCGTGGCGCTGCTGACTTGTGGACAGCAACACGGTCGCGCTGTTTCATGCCCACACTTATGCCACTCATTTGATTTGTTCATTAGTGTCGCTGAAAATCGCCTCACTTTGCGTTTACGGATGTACCGCAACGCATCGACATCACCCCACCGCTGGTAAGTTTTCCGGGGATCATCAAAGATTATTTCTACGCGAAAGCTACGAAGCGATTAAACATAGCCCGCGAGTTGACCAGGACGCCGATATGGCGCGCCGCGCAGCATAATGATGTCTGGAAATGCTGCAATCGCAGCTAGCGGATCGGTTTACATGGATTTTTCCAATCGCCCGGCGCTCATTTGCCGCTGATTTGTGCTTGCATATCCGGTAGCTATTGATTGAAGGGGTTGCCCCCTACGCTCGCTTGCGCGTCGCTGACCCCTGCCTGAAGGCTCGCCATGGGAGGCTACGCGTGGATTACTTGTATGCTTAAGGATTTATATTCTGCGCCGTTTGACGCTTGCATCCCGCTGTTTCCGTGCTATAAGCCCGCCATGACGAAAGAAGAATTACTCGAATTTAAAGGCGTGGTGACGGAAATTTTGCCCAATACCATGTTTAAAGTGACGCTGGAGAACGGCCATGTTGTGCTCGCGCATGCCTCCGGCTCCATGCGTAAAAACCGCATTCGCGTGCTCGCGGGCGATAAGGTGATTGTCGAGATGACGCCGTACGACCTTTCCAAAGGCCGCATCAAATTCCGCGAGAAGTAGTTGATTGAAGGGGATCTTGTCCCCTACGCTTCGCTGACCCCTGCCGCTTCGCGGCTCGCCATGGAAGGCTACGCACACATGACTTCACCGCAATCTCTCACTCTCGCTTCTGCATCTCCCCGCCGCGTACAATTGCTGGCGATGCTTGGCGTTACACCTGATCATATTATTCCTGCCGATATCGATGAAACGCCACTCAAAGGTGAATTGCCGTTACCCTACGTACAACGCATCGCCATGGACAAAGCCAAAGCAATTGCGGCAACGCACAGCAGTAAAATCATCCTAAGCGCCGATACAGTCGTGGCACTCGGTCGTCGCATTTTACCTAAGGCTGAGGACGAAGCGACGGCGCGCGAATGCCTTAGATTACTTTCTGGTCGGCGCCACCGGGTGATGACCTGCGTGTGTGTGATTCATGCTGCAGGCATGTTGCGCAGCAAAACGGTGACGACGATTGTAAAGTTTTCACGCCTGAGTGCTGCGCAGACCGATGCTTATATCGCCACTGGCGAGTGGAACGGCAAAGCCGGTGGTTATGCGATTCAAGGGGCGGCGGCGGGGTTTATTCCGTTCATCTCGGGCTCGCACAGTAATGTCGTGGGTCTGCCGCTTTATGAAACGGCACAGCTGCTTGCTGCCGCAAACGACTAATCGGGCAATAATCCGCCAAGCGGTTTTCCGGCCAGAATATGCATGTGGAAATGATGCACTGATTGGCCCGCTCGCGTGCCATTGTTAGTGATAAGGCGGAATGCATCCACCACGCCTGCTTGCTCGGCCACTGTGCGCACGGCGCGGAAAAACCCGGCGATTTGTGCGTCCGTCGCGTTCGCTAGAAAATCCTCATACGAAATATAATCGCCCTTGGGGACGACGAGAATATGCACTGGTGCGTGGGGTGTCACATCCGGGAAGGCGAGTGCGAATTCATCCTCGTAGAGCTTTTTCGTCGGCACTTCACCACGGAGGATTTTTGCGAAAATATTGTTTTTGTCGTAGGCCATTTATTCCTCGACGCGCGATGCTTTCTCGTCAATCCCGCTTGTGCCTTCGCGGCGCTTAAGCTCGTCCATCACTTCCGTGGGCGCAATACCCATCGACTGCCAAAGCACTAGCAGATGAAACAGCACATCCGCACTCTCGGAGATCGTATGTTCCTTGTCGCCCGACACGGCTGCAATCGCTACTTCGACCGCTTCCTCGCCAACTTTTTTAGCGATCTTTGGCGTGCCTTTTTTTAGCAGTTTTGCCACATGCGACAGCTTCGGATCCGCGCCGACGCGTGACGCGATGGTAGCAACAACCTTATCCAAATACGCAAACTGGCTCATGCTACCTTCCTTACCGCGATTTGGTCGCGGGATAAAGCGTCTTTCACATCGGCGATGGTGAATTGGCCGAAATGGAACACGCTGGCAGCGAGCAGTCCGGTCGCGCCTGCCCGCGCGCCATCGATAAAATGCTGCAAGCTTCCCACGCCACCCGATGCGATTACCGGCACACGCGTGGTGGCCGTGATGCGCCGGATAAGCTCAACATCATACCCATCTTTCGTTCCGTCGCGATCCATGGAGGTGACAAGTAACTCACCCGCACCAAGCTCTGTCATACGCTTCGCCCATTCCACTGCATCGATACCGGTGGGTTTGCGGCCGCCGTGGGTGAAGATTTCCCACTTGCCGTCACTGACGCGCTTAGCGTCGATAGCGACCACGATACATTGCGCGCCGAATTTATTCGCCGCTTCGCCGACGAATTCTGGGCGGCTGACGGCAGCGGAGTTGATCGATACTTTATCGGCACCGGCGAGCAGTAATGTTCGAATATCCGTTAGCTCGCGCACGCCGCCGCCCACGGTGAAGGGCATGAAGCATTGTGCGGCAACGCGGTCGACCATGTCATATAAAATACCGCGGCTATCGGAGGTGGCGGTGATGTCGAGAAAGCAAAGCTCATCCGCCCCTTGTTTATCGTAGACCTTCGCTTGCTCAACCGGGTCACCCGCATCGACGAGATCGAGGAAGTTTACGCCTTTGACCACGCGCCCACCAGTGACATCGAGGCATGGAATAATACGCACTGGAAACCCCCCTCTCCCCCTGGGGGAGAGGGCTGGGGTGAGGGTGCCATCCAATGGCGAAAAGCGGGGGTTAGCCCCCTCATCCCATCCTTCTCCCCCAGGGGGAGAAGGAGTGCCAGTATCTCGCTTTTTAGAATCACTCATGCTGCACCCCGCATGAGCTGAATCGCGGCGGTCGGCTCCAGCGTTTTTTCATAGAGCGCGCGGCCGATGATGATGCCTTCGATACCGGAATTCGCGCGGGCTTTCACCGCACGTAAATCATCGATGGTCGCGATACCGCCGGATAAAATCACGGGGATGGAGATGGCTTCAGCGAGGGTTGCTGTTTCATCGAGATTCGGTCCAGCGAGCGTACCGTCGCGCGCGATGTCGGTGTAGATGATGGCGGCAACGCCTGCATCCTCGAACATTTTTGCAAGATCGACCGCGCGCACGGTGGAAGCTTCCACCCAACCTTCCGTCGCCACCATGCCGCCACGCGCATCGATGCCGACGGCGATTTTGTGCGGATAGGCGCGTGCGACTTCCTTCACAAACGCCGGATCTTTCACCGCCGCCGTACCCAGAATCACCCGCGAAATACCTGCACTCAACCATGCCTCGACCGAGGCGCGGGTGCGGATACCGCCACCGAGCTGCACTGGCAGCGTTACATTGCTGAGGATTTTTTTAACGACCGGTTGGTTCACCAAATCGCCACTCACCGCACCGTTGAGATCGACCACATGCAGCGCATCAAAACCCATCGCCTGAAATTGGGCAGCTTGCGCGGCAGCATCGTCGTTATAGACGGTGGCCGCGGCCATATCGCCTTTGAGCAGACGGACGCATTTGCCGTCCTTTAAATCAATGGCGGGGTAGAGGCGCATTAGATGAGATTGGAGATGGGCTCGAGCTTCTTATAAAAGAAGTGCCCGCTTACCATGCTGGCGTTGACGAACTCGTAGTATGGCATGGTGCCCCATTCGACATAGCCATGCTCGCGATACACTTGCAGCGCGCGCTCCTGCGTTTCGCGTACGGAGAGGTTGATGACGGAGAAGCCTTCCTTCGCCGCTTCGCGCTCGGCCGCATCAAGCAACATGCGGGCAAGCCCGTGACCCCGTGCCCAGGGGGCGACGAAGTGCGATTCGATGTTCGCAGCAAAGGCGGATGTTTCTTTCGACTTGCTCGGCCGCACGAGTTGGATGGAACCGGCGATCACATTATCCAGCCGCGCGATGAACAAGCTGCGCGATGGCACCATCAGCACGCCACGCCAATAGCTTTCCAGCGTATCGAACATTGGCGGAGCGACCCAGTTAAAACCGATGCCGGTCGCGATCGCATCATTGGTAGCGACGGCGAGGTCGTGAATCTCTGCATCCGTCAGCGCAGTTTTTTTCTCAACGTTCAGCTTATGCGGCACTGATTTTAATTCTGCAGCTTGCGCCATCGTATCCTCACATTGCCAGAAAATTACTGATCATGCGCAACCCCACGGCTTGACTTTTTTCGGGGTGGAATTGCGTGGCGACGATGTTCTCGCGCCCGACCATTGCCACTATATCACCGCCATAGGAGGTCGTGGCAAGTATTTCATCCAGCTTGGCATGCACTGCAGCATAGGAATGCACAAAATAGGTAAAATCCCCGTCATTTATGCCCTTGAGAATTGGGTGATTTGGCTGCAGCACACGCAAACGGTTCCAACCCATGTGGGGAATTTTTAGCGTTGCATCATCCGGCGTGATTTGCCGCACTTCGCCTTTGAACCAACCGAGGCCCGTGTGCGTGCCATGTTCATGCCCGCGCTCGAACAGCATTTGCATGCCGACGCAAATGCCCAAAAATGGTTTTTTTTGCTGCAGCACATTTTGTTCCAGCGCCGCGCGCATGCCGGGGAGTGCGTTGAGGCCATGCATGCAATCCGCGAATGCGCCAACGCCGGGGAGCACGATATGCGTTGCACTATCTAACGCGGCAGCATCGGTAACCACATCGAGCGCCGCGCCCGCAGGTAACTGGCTCGCGAACGCCTTGCGTACCGAGTGCAAATTTCCTGCCCCGCAATCGATGATGACGATGTTCATGGTTAGGCTGCGAATTCGTAATAGCGCTGCTGCACATGCATCTCGCTATCGCCGCTTAGCACGCCGGCAAAGCGATAGCCTTGGCGAGCAAGCTTCCAGCGCACAAGATCATGGGCATGATAGCCGAGCAAAAGTTGCAGCAAAAACTGGAGAAAGCCCGTCGAAAGATCAGACAGGCCCGCTGCTTCGCTGGCGGCAGCGACGGCAATACTCAGGGCTACATAACCAACGGCAGGTAACCATAAGCGGCGCGAAAGCAACCACAGCGCACCAAAAACAAATGCCCAGACAGCAAAGCCTTCGCGCACCAGCTCGACACGCGCGGTAGGTTCCGCTGCTTCCGGTTTTTCGTAGACGGTGTAAATTTTTCCGCGGGTCATAAATTTCCTAATTCTGCGTCAACACACCTTTGGTGCTCGGCACGGCGTCGGCTTTGCGCGGGTCGAGTTCAATCGCCTCGCGCAGCGCACGCGCCAAGCCTTTAAAGCAACTTTCGACGATGTGATGATTATTGATGCCGTATAAATTCTCGATATGCAGCGTGGTGCCCGCTTGGCTCGCAAACGCCTGGAACCATTCGCGGAAAAGTTCCGTGTCCATTTCACCCAGTTTGGGTTTGGTGAACTCGACATTCCACACGAAATAGGGGCGGCCGGAAAGATCGAGCGCCACGCGCGTCAGCGTTTCATCCATCGGTGAAAGTGCGGAGCCAAAGCGGCGAATGCCGCGACGTTCACCCAGCGCATCGGCGACCGCTTTGCCGATCGCAAGGCCGGTATCTTCCGTCGTGTGGTGAAAATCGATATGCAAATCGCCTTTCGCAACCACCTTGAGATCCATCAAGCTGTGGCGCGAGAGCTGCTCGAGCATATGGTCCAAAAAACCAATGCCGGTTGAAATTTCATACGCGCCTGTGCCATCGAGATTCACCTCGGCCACGACACTGGTTTCTTTCGTTTTGCGCTCTACACGCGCTTTGCGGGTCGTCATAATAGTCTCCTTGCTATCAGCCTAGACGACCCGGCTCGTGGCGTCAAACACCGAGGAGGGCTAATGGCTTGTTTTTGGCCCTGTATCCTCCACAATCCCCAGGATGCGGGCGAGCGGATTGATTGTCCAGCCTTGCAATACCAGCGAGAAGCAAACGATAATGAAGGCCACGTTGAAATAAAACTGGCCGTTTTCCACGCCGGATAGGGCCGGGATAAGGGCGAGGTAAATCGGGATGCCGCCGCGCAAGCCTACCCAGGAAATAAATGTCCGCTCACGCCAGTTGAAACTGCTCGTGGCAAGCGAGATCCATACAGCGATGGGACGTGCAACCACGATAAGCACCAACGCTATCAGCACAGCGGGAACGACATAGCTCAATAATTTCGTCGGCGTTACAAGTAGGCCGAGGGTGAGCAACATCACCAATTGCGCGATCCAGGCCATGCCGTCGTTGAAATGTTTGATGAGCATCATGCGTTGATAGCCGGCGTTTGCGAAGGTTACCCCAGCGAGATAAACGGCGAGAAAGCCGCTGCCGCCCACCAAATGTGTGCCGCTGAAGACCATCAGCCCGCTGACCAGTGCGACTACCGGGTAAAGCCCGGGCGCAAGGCGAATGGTGCGCATCAAATGCGCAAGGCCGAGACCGCCGGCATAGCCAATCACCAGGCCAAGACCCATTTGCTTGAAGAACATGCCGGCCACTGCAAGCCATGTTGGCTGATCAGCCGACGTGATGATGGTGACGCAGGTGATGGTGAGAAACACCGCCATCGGATCGTTAATGCCGGATTCGACCTCGAGCGTTGCGCTCACCCGCTCCTTTAGGTGCACGCCTTTTTGGTGCAGCAAAAGAAACACCGCCGCCGCATCCGTTGGCGCGACGATGGCACCGAGGAGCATGCCGTACACTGGCGGCAGATCGATTAGCCAACTGGCGAAACCGCCTGTGAGCACCGCAGTGACCAACACCCCAATGGTGGAGAGTGATAGCGCCGGTTTGAATGCCTGCTTGAACATGCTGCTTGGTGTGCGCAATCCGCCATCAAAAAGAATCATCGCGAGCGCTAGTGAACAGAGGAGATAGGCGGTATGCCGGTCGTTAAAAATAAGCCCGCCTGGCCCATCCTCACCAAAGAAGATTCCAACACCGAGAAACGTTAACAGCAACGGTGCGCCCAGCCGCGTCGAAATCTGGCCCGCCAAAATGCTGATCAGCATCAGGAAGGCCCCCATCAGAATGAGTTCGTTTGCGTGTTCCATTGGCGCACTCCTTACATTAGCATGTAACGGCCACCGGTATATTGAGGCAACTAAGAAGATGGCAATGTAGCGATTAAATGATTAGATGCGGATATTAAAGGATGGATCATCAAATGCAGTTTTTTGCCAAATCGTACAATCCAGACCTGCACAAAATTCCTGAGATTACGTTAGCTTTTTGGGCAATCAAAATTGCGGCGACCACTTTGGGGGAAACGGGAGGCGATGCGCTTTCCATGACGCTGGGCTTGGGTTACGCCGTTAGCACGCTTATTTTTTCGGTGTTTTTCTTTGTCACTGTTGTTGGCCAAATTTACGCAAAAACCTATCATCCGTGGCTCTATTGGGCCGTTATTGTTGCTACGACCACGGTTGGAACTACAATTGCTGATTATGTCGATCGGTCGTTGGGCATTGGCTATTTGGGCGGTTCGCTCATTCTCTCTCTGATTTTGGTGGTGGTTTTGCTGGCTTGGCGGTTCTCGTGCGGTTCCGTTTCGGTGAAAAAGATCAAATCCCAGAAAGCTGAGCTGTTTTATTGGATGACGATATTGTGTTCAAACACACTAGGTACGGCACTCGGAGACTCTGTCGCCGATCATTCCGGGTTTGGGTATGGTGGCAGTGCGCTTATCTTCTCCGGCATTTTGTTCGTCATTGCTGCT
>JBGAJE010000017.1:0-19926 GCA_044225085.1 Rickettsiales bacterium
AAGAGATATTGCAGCTGCTCGAGTTGCTTCCAAGGCAGCGTTATATCCACATACACTTCCGCCAGCATCTGCGGCGCCCCGCCATTCACGGATACGGGTGCAATCAGCTGCATCAACATCCGCGGGCTGGTATTATTGGCCTCCGGCGTGCCGGTTAAGTAGGCTTTATCGAGCACTCGATACACCGTCTGCCCGGCGAGCACTTTCTCCAAATCAAAGAGCGTCGTGCGATTGGTGCCGTCAGTAGTCACGTAAGCATTTGTTGAACCATAGTAAAGTCGTGTCACATCCGGTGAGAAGAGAGTGATCTTGATAATCGGCTGACTTTGGAAAAACTGCTGCGTTTCTGCCAAAAAGCTCGGCATATTTGGCGCCGCTGGGTTGGCCATGACTTCTGTCGCATAGCGTGCCCAGACCACGGTCGCGTAGCTCGAGAGGGTTGCCTGCACGTCCGCACTCGAATTATCAAGCAATTCCGTCTGCTTAACCTGCTTGAAATAAAGGCCGGACACTACCGCACCTACCGCTACCAGCAGCAGGCCAATCAACGCCAAATAACGCAAATAGGAAAACATGCCCGGATTTTATGCGTACAATCATGCAAACACAATAAAATACCGATGCCGAATCGATATGCGTGAGACTTGACAGGCCAAACCCTACCCCTTATAAGGCCCCCTCGTTTTTGAATTAAAAGCAGGAGCTACCCATGAAACGTACTTATCAGCCAAGCAAGCTTGTTCGCGCTCGCCGTCATGGGTTTCGCGCACGTATGGCGACCGTTGGCGGACGCCGCGTGATTGCTGCACGCCGCGCCAAAGGCCGTAAAGTCCTCAGCGCCTAAGCGCTGGTGGGCGCATGCCATGGCGCCAACCCCTCAACAACCGCTCATTATCACCACGCTGAAAAACCGCGCTGATTTCTTGCGCCTGCGCAATGGCCGCAAATTCGCCACACCCTATTTCATTATGCGTGCTGCCCCGGCGGATGTACCCCTCAATAACGGTGCCCGTGTTGGCTACACCGTTACGACCAAATGTGGCAACGCCGTTACCCGCAACCGGATCAAGCGCCGCTTGCGGGCCCTGGTGGCAGAACTTTTCCCTACCGCGGCAAAATCCAGCACGGATTATATTTTGATTGCGCTCGCCGGCGTTACCCCAAGCGCGGCCGATGCACCCTACGATGCCCTCCGCCAAGCCATGCAGCGCGCCCTCGCGGCGGGGGCCCGCTAATGCAGCGTATTGCGGAAACCCTGATAGCCAACTGCCGCTTTACCCCAAGTTGCTCGCATTATGCCCATGAAGCTATTGGCCGATATGGCGCTTGCACCGGCACCTGGCTTGCCCTAAAACGCCTTGCCCGTTGCCACCCCTGGGGCGGCAGCGGATACGATCCTGTACCTTAATTTGCACCCTAATGTTGTGACATAGAATTGTAACCCATGACGCATCCTAATCATCCCTCCCACGGCCCCGAAATTAAAAACTTGATGCTGGCACTCGTCGCCGCCACCGTCATCATGCTTGGCTGGCAATATTTTTACGAGCGCCCGCGCTTGGCCGCGCAGCAAGCCGCCCACGCCATCCAGGAAGACCGCAACCGCCAAGCGCCAGAAGCCGCTAAACACACGCAGGATCCTGTCGCCGTGCAGGCCGCCAATGTACCGCGTATCAAAATCACCACCCCATCGCTGCATGGCTCAATCGCGCTCGTTGGCAGCCGGTTTGATGATCTGGCCCTCGCCAAATATCACGACACCACCGACAAAGGCACCACCGCCGAAGTCAAGCTTCTAAGCCCTGCCGCAGGGGATGATGCGTATTTTGCCGAAACGGGTCTTCTTGCTAGCAATACGAATACTCGCGTACCGGATGAGACCACCCGCTGGCAAGCAAACGGCACGGAACTCTCCGCCCAAAAACCGCTTATCCTCACCTGGAATAATGGCGCAGGCCTGACCTTCGAGCGCAAAATCGAGCTTGATGAAAACTACATGTTCACCATCACCACCACCGTTAAAAATGCGGGCAACGCGTCGGTGACACTCTACCCCTATGGCCTCGTTAGCCGTAACTATGCCGATACGAAAAAGCATTACATCATTATGCATGAAGGTCCGCTGGGTGTTGTCGGCCAAGGAGTTGAGGACGTCACCTACAAAAAACTACGCGAGGATGGCGATCAGAAATTTGCTGGCGCACACGGTTGGATTGGTATGACCGATAAATATTGGCTCACCGCCCTCATTCCTGCCGATAACGCTGGGTTCGATGCCGAGTTCAAACATTTCAAACGCGGCGAGCAGGATGCCTACCAAGCCGATCTTCGTGGTGATGCGATGACCATCCCTGCCAGCGGCAGCGCGAGCGTGACCATGCATTTCTTCGCCGGCGCCAAAGTCGTCGAGCTGCTGGATGGCTACAGCGCAAAGTATAAAATTCCCTTCTTCGACCGCGCGGTTGATTTCGGCTCGCTCTACTTTCTCACTAAGCCGATCTTCCGCCTGCTGAATTATTTCTATGGCATCGTTGGTAATTTCGGCGTTGCGATTTTGTTGCTGACGGTTTGCATTAAAGCGCTGCTTTTCCCGCTCGCCAGCAAATCGATGACGGCCATGAGCCGCACCAAATTACTCATGCCGAAAATCACCGAAATTCGCGAACGCCATGCCGACGATAAAATGAAAATGAACCAAGAAATCATGGCACTCTATAAACGCGAGAAGGTCAATCCGGCGGCGGGCTGCTTGCCAATTTTGCTGCAAATCCCGGTTTTCCTCTCGCTTTACCGCGTGCTATTCGTGACGATCGAAATGCGCCAAGCACCCTTCTTTGGCTGGATTCACGATCTCTCCGTGCCCGATCCCACCAATATCTTCACCGCTTTCGGCTACCTCCCGTGGGATGCGCCGCATCTCATGCATCTAGGCATTTGGCCGATGGTAATGTGCGTCACCATGGTCATCCAACAGCGTCTCAATCCCAAACCGGCCGATGAAGTGCAGGCTGCGATGATGACCTATATGCCCTTCATTTTCCTCTTCCTCTTTGCGTCTTTCCCGGCGGGCCTCATCATCTACTGGGCATGGAACAACACGCTTTCCATTCTTCAGCAGCTCTATATCAACTCACGCCTGAAGAAAAAGGGGCTGCGGTAAGATGAACGAGGGAGCACTCACTCGCGCCCTCTTCGCCAAGCCCATTCGCTTCGTCGCGGGGGTCGCGACACTCGAGCAATTGCCAGAACTCACGCTGCCCGAAGTCGCCTTCATCGGCCGTAGCAATGTCGGCAAATCGAGCCTGCTGAACGCACTCGTAGGTCAGAACCATTTGGCACGCACATCCTCGACGCCAGGCCACACCCGCCAACTCAATTTTTTCAACCTGAACGAGATCGTCCATCTCGTCGATGTCCCGGGCTACGGCTATGCCAAAGCCTCGAAAAAAGATGTCAAACAATGGCAGGGTGTGCTGTTCGATTACCTGCGCGGTCGCCGCCAGCTCGCCCGTGCGTTCGTCCTGATCGACGCCCGCCATGGCGTCAAAGAGGCCGATAACGACATGCTAAAACGCCTCGACGAGGCTGCTGTTTCCTATCAGTTCGTCCTCACCAAGGCCGATAAAGCTGAGGATTTGGCCAGCGTACAGGAAAAGGTCTTACAAGTCGCCGCTCGCCACCCCGCGGCCTTTCCGGGCCTCGTCACCACCAGTGCCGCTGAAAAGCTAGGTATTGACGCGCTGCAGGATGCTGTTATTGAGGCACTGACAGGTAAGCGGTAAAGTTGTAAGGTGCGTAGCTCCCCATGGCGAGCCGCTTGCGGCAGGGGTCAGCGCAGCGTAGGGGACAAGGCCCCTTCAAAAGGAATAAGAAGTCATGGAACAAGACGATCAAAACCAAGGAATCATGCTCCGCACGGCTAAAACCGTGTCGGAAGCCTTGCCAGCATCCAACGTTTTGCCGGGCTATACGTTCGTGATCAAATACGGCGGCAACGCGATGGGCGACGAACGCACCGCCGAAACCTTCGCGCGCGATATCGTGATTTTGAAAACCGTTGGCATCAACCCGGTCGTCGTTCATGGCGGCGGCCCACAAATCGGCGCGATGCTAGAGCGGCTCAAAATCCAATCCAAATTCATTGATGGTCTGCGCGTCACCGATGCGCCCGCCGTCGAAATCGTCGAGATGGTCCTCTCGGGCAGCATCAATAAACAAATCGTCACTGCGCTAAATCAAGCCGGCGGCCTCGCTATTGGCATTTCCGGTAAAGATGGCAATTTGATCGAAGCACAGCAACTACGCCGCACCAAGCGCGATCCCGATTCCAACATCGAAAAAGTCCTCGATTTGGGTTTTGTAGGCGAACCCGTGAAAGTAAACCCCGAAGCCATCAAAAACATTATCGCGTCCGGCATGATCCCCGTCATCGCGCCCATCGGCACGGGCAAAAACGGTGAGACTTATAACATCAACGCCGACACGGCGGCAGGCGCCATCGCCGGCGCGCTCAAAGCCACCAAGCTGATGATGCTGACCGACGTCCCCGGCATCCTCACCAAAGACAAACAACTCATCAGCTCGATCGATGCGGCCGAAATCGACGCATTACTCGCCGACGGCACCATCACCGGCGGCATGATCCCGAAAGTCGAAACCTGCGTGAACGCCCTCAAGGCCGGCGTCAAACAAGCCCACATTCTCGATGGCCGCATCCCGCACGTCTTGCTGGTGGAGACCTTCACTGAGCATGGGGCAAGCACAATGATAAGGGCATGATGCACAAGCTAATCTACAGTGCAGCCGCCTACTTTCTCATTACCACAATGGCTTTAGCCGCGACACTACCGCCAGAATGGTCAGACTGCAAATCGACCAAGGATTGCAGGGTAGTAGCCAGTAGCTGTGGACCAAGTGTTGGCATCAATAAAAAATATAAGTCTGCCGCCTACGAAAAAATCTGCGAAACAGAAAACTGTAATGGCTCGTGCGATGGCTCAGCCTTCCAAGCCGATAAAGCTATATGCCAAGCAGGACATTGTGTTCCCGACCGTGCAGCCATGTTTAAAAAACTGCAACAGATGCAACACTAACGTGCCACGGCCAAGTGCCCAAACTCCCGCACCAGCGCTGCATATAAATCACGCTTAAACGGCACGATCACATCGGGCAACGTCTCCACCTTCGCCCATTTCCATTCCAAAAATTCTGGGTGATCCGTGGCGATGTTGATTGCCGAATCATCCGCAAGCAGCCGCATCACATACCATTTTTGCCGCTGCCCCCGGAATTTCCCACCCCAGATTTTCGGCACCAGATGATCCGGCAAATCATAGGTATACCATTCCGCCGACTCGGCGATGATCTCGGCGTCCGACGTGCCAATCTCTTCCCCAAGTTCACGTATCGCTGCAGCGCGCGGATCTTCACCCGCATCTATCCCGCCCTGCGGCATTTGCCAGGCTTCCGCCGTATTATCGATGCGCCGCGCGATAAATACGAGCCCATCACGATTCAGCAACATCATGCCCACGCCAGGGCGGTAGGGCAGGTGAGTAAAAGCACTCGCCACGTTAGTCTTCATCGCCGGCGGCTTTGGGTTTGGTAGCCTGTTCGACTTTAATGCCCTCTGGCTCCGGGGCTTTCTCGGTCGATCGATACATCGCCGAAACCGGCGCTAGCGTAATCTCTGATCCCAGTGCTTTACGATCGAACCACTTGCGTAAAATTTCCACCGTTTGGGGGCGCGCGGTGGCCACCACAATCGTCGTATCTGCCGACGCGGCCGTCTGCAACACACCCGCAAGCTTACTTTCAATGACGGCATCGTTCGTATTCGCATCGAGCAACAAATCAGCGCGCCGCACAGTGGCAGGATTGTCTTTGCCGGTGAGCTCGCGCAACCCGCGCGTGGGATGGGTGGAGAGCACGTAAAGTCCACGCTTATCGATCTCATCCAGAATCGGCCGGAATGCATCGGCGCGCTTCGAAAGTGCCTCACTCGGCGGCAATACCATCCCCACACTTCCAATCGAGACGCTCATAATCTCATGCAAGCGACGAATCACCTCATCCGCCGGCATGCTGGGAATCAGTCCCAGCGGGCCTGGATCATCCTGCGGATAACGATCACCCACCATTGGTACCATCACCCATACTTCATGCCCTGCATTGCGCATCGATTTGACGATCGGCTTCACATTGCGCGCATAAGGCGACACCGCGACCGAAACTTCTGGCGGCAATCCCATAATCACCGGAAGTGACTGCGCATCAAGTCCGGCATCGACAATGATAAATGCCAGTAAATGCTGCCCCGAAGCGCGCGTGAATTGATGCGCGTATAAATCTGATGCGGTTGCATTTTTATCGCCGCGCCGCGGCACCACCGACCCATCCGGCGCCGCTTCCGTAATTTCAGGCGCAGGGGCATTCACTAAACTATTAGGCCCGCGCGCCGCTGGCGGGATCCCATTTGATGTTGGTTCGGTACGCAAAGTTGCCAGCCCTGACGGCAAACCATCCTGCGCGGGCGCTGCCGATTGCTCGGTTGCTGCTGGTTTTTCTTCTGTTGGGGAAGGGGTGGTAGCGTCTGCTGGTTTATGCTCATCCTCCGCCGTGCCCACGTCGAAGGTTGGGTTATGCGCGGCATTTGAACCCACCGAAACCGCACCCGTCGTCGGGTCAATAATCACCCGCTGGCCGCTATCATTCGCCCGCTGCACTTCACTATGTGGCAGCTTGATGAGATCCATCACCGTGGTGATTAGGCCCAGCGCCAGCAATAGCGCGAGCATTGCCCAAAGAATCAGGCCGAAAGGGAGACGTGGTAGTCGCCGGCCCGCCATCCAATCCTCATCGCTGGGGTTTTGTGGTATCAGGCGTGGTGGCAGTAGCGGCGTCGGCCGCTGCTGCGGGGTTAGTCGAAACATCGCCCCCCACACGCTGATAAATGGACAATGCCCGAATCAGATCAAGCGCCCGATTGAGCTGGTAATCGCTCGCTGCGTCTTTCTTGTCTTTATCCTCTTTTTTATCGTCCTTCTTCGCGTCTTTGCTATCGGTCGATGGCGTGCTCGCCGCCGTCGAAGCAGACTGGTCATTGTTCAAATGGCCCGGCAAATTCGCTTCCGAGAAGTTGAGGTTGGACTTCACCAACTCAAGCTTCGCCTGCTCGACCTGAATGTCTGGCGTAATTCCCTTCGCCTGAATCGAGACCCCCGACGGCGTGTAATACCGTGCCGTGGTGAGGCGAATCGCCCCATGCCCCTCGATCGGGATCACGGTCTGCACCGAGCCTTTTCCGAAGGACTTGGTGCCCAAAATCACCGCGCGTTTCTGATCTTTCAATGCCCCGGCGACAATCTCTGATGCTGATGCTGAGCCTTCATTAATCAGCACTACAATCGGCAGACCATTTGAAATATCGCCCGGTGTCGCACTGTAACGGCGCGAGTCTTCCGTCTTACGCGAGCGCGTAGATACAATTTCCCCATGGTCAAGGAATGCATCTGCCACCGAAATCGCCTGGTCGAGTAACCCACCTGGATTGTTGCGCAAATCAAGCACCACGCCCTTCAGCTTCGGTCCGATATTTTTCTTTTCTTTTTCATAAGCAGCTTTCATCGCATCTGCCGTATTTTCCGAGAAGGATGTAATACGCAAATACATCACATCGTCTTCTGAACGGCTGCGCACCGATTGGATTTTGATGGTATCGCGCTTGATCGTGAGTGGCAGCGGTTCCTTTAACCCCTCACGCAAAATGGTGATTTTCACCGTCGTGCCGACAGGCCCACGCATTTTATCAACCGCGTCTTGCAGGGTCATCCCCATGACGGCTGCGCTATCAATCTCACTGATGAAATCGCCTGGCTTCACGCCCGCTTTAGCGGCAGGCGTATCGTCAATCGGCGACACTACTTTCACCAATCCATTTTCCATCGTCACTTCAATGCCAAGCCCGCCAAACTCGCCCTTGGTTTGGATGCGCATATCTGCGAAACTTTTCTCATTCATATAGTTAGAGTGTGGGTCAAGCGACGTCAGCATGCCATTCAGGGCCGATTCGATCAGCTTATCGTCGCTCACTGGCTCCACATAATCCGAGCGCACCCGGTCAAACACCTCGCCGAAGAGGTTCAGCAATTCATAGGTCGAATTTGAGTTCGCACTATCGTCACTAGTTTTATTGTTCGCAGAGAATGCGGGAACGCTAGTAAAAGCAAAGCTTGTAACTAGCAGGGCAGCGAGTAGGCGGCGTGAGACAAAGCGCATGAAAAATCCGTAAACGACAAAAGGTGAAACGCGACGCAATAAGCGCCTACTTATCCCCGACATTAGCGAACCAGTCGCCCGGGTCAATAGGCTTAGCGTCCTTGTCACGAAGTTCGATATACGCATCCGCCTCCGATGTGTTCGGCATTGTACCGATCGGCTCGCCGCGAATGACAGTCTGGTTGAGTCCGGTGCTGATATCCCCAAGCCCGGCAATGAGTGATATAAATCCGTTCTTATGTTTAATCAGCACCATCCGTCCATAATCGCGGAAGGGACCCGTGAACACCACCTCACCATCATAAGGCGCTACCACCGTCGCCCCTGGCCGCGCATGGAAGACCAGGCCCCGGTAAGTCTCATTCGCATTCTTATGTTCGCCGAAACGGTGCAGCAGCGAACCCGCCACTGGCGCGCGCAGGGCATTTTTGCGCCCTTCGAACTCACGCACATTGTCCATCACCGGCGCCCGCCCGCGACCGGCAGCGCGCACCCGCGAATTTTCCTCGAGTTTACCAATCAGCTCCTGCAACGATTGCGATTGGCGCGACAATTCTGCCACTTTCTCGGTGCTCTTCGCATGGTCTTCCTCCAGCTTATCCGCCAGTTTTTGCCGATCTGCAATCGTACGGGTGAGATTATCCTGCTCGGCCGCGAGCGAGGCTTTTTCGCTGCGTGTGCGCGCTTCCCGCTCTTTCGCCGCCGCTTGCAATGCCTTCAACTGTGCCAGATCCTTCTTGAGCTGCTTGGTTTGCGCCACCAAAGTCGCATTGGTCTCCTGCAGCGCCCCCGCCGTGCGCATCATAGTGCGCATCTGCTCGGGTGAGGTGAAGAATGCCGTCGGTGGCAGTTCGCGCATCCGCATCAAATTCACCACCGTGCGCGCATAATCATCCGCCCGCGCCGCAAAGTCTTTCTGTTTGGCAGCAAGATCCGCATTCACCTCGGCAAGCGAGGCTTCTTGGGCGCTCACCCGCCGCTCACTGATTTGTAACCGCTCGGCAAGCCCAGCAGAACGCTCCTGCATCGCTTCAAGCTCGGCTTGAGTTTTCCCAAGTTTTGCTTTCAGCGCAGCTTCATTCTTTTTACTGGCCTCGAGATTTTGTAACGTTTCAGTAAGCTGTTCACGTTGCGACACTTGTGCTTGCGCGGCACTCCCCGCCAGCAAAAACCCTATACACAAAATGCCACTAAGATGCCGCATGACTGCCAAGTAAATTGCGCCCCGTCATCTCTGGCGGCTGGGGCAGTTCGAGCAAGGCGCACAAAGTCTGCGCAATATCAGCCAGTACCCCTGTAGGTAATTTTTGGGGTCCCTGCTTAAATCGCTCGCCGACCAACACACACGGCACGGGGTTAAGCGTATGTGCAGTGTGTGGCTGACCCGCATCCGGATCATGCAAACATTCCGCATTGCCATGATCAGCCGTAATCAGCATCGCCCCGCCACTTTTCGTAATCGCCGCCGCTAACCGCCCGAGGCAAATATCCACCGCCTCGACCGCCTTCATGGCCGCCGACAAATCGCCTGAATGCCCTACCATATCCGTATTCGCGTAATTCACGACGATGAGATCAAACTTGCCCGATTCAATCGCAGCCACCAACTTATCCGTCACCTCATAAGCCGACATTTCCGGCTGCAAATCATACGTCGCCACTTTCGGTGAAGGCACCAGAATCCGCTCTTCCCCCGCAAACGATTCTTCCCGACCACCATTGAAAAAGAATGTCACATGCGCATATTTTTCCGTCTCTGCGATGCGTAATTGCTTGAGCCCCGCGCGTGCCACAAGTTCGCCGAGATTATTCGCAAGTACCTGTGCGCCAAACATCGCCGGCATCATCGCATTCAACGCATCGCTATATTCCACCATACCAAGCGCCGCCGCGAATTTCACCACGCGTGTCCGCGCAAATCCATCGAATTTTAGGTCAATCAACGCATGCAGCAATTGCCGTGCACGGTCGGCACGGAAATTCGCCATCAGCACACCATCCCCATCGCGCATGCCGGCATAATCGCCAAGCGCGGTGGGCAATACAAACTCATCGGTAACACCCGCTGCATAACTCGCATCCACCGCTGCCGACCAGGAAGCGTTGCGCGGCCCATTACCATCCACCAGCAATGTGTAAGCCTTCGCCACGCGCTCCCAACGTTTATCCCGATCCATTGCGTAATAACGTCCGCTGATAGTCGCAAGCTGCGCCTTCGTACCCGCCAATGCTTTCTCGCATGCGGCGAGATAACCACGTGCACTTTGCGGCGCCACGTCACGCCCATCCAAAAACGCATGCACTGCAACGGTTATGCCCGCATCACTCACTGCCTTCGCCAGCGCCATCATATGCGCCTGATGCGAATGCACCCCGCCATCCGACAGCAGCCCCAACAAATGACACGTCCCGCCAGATTTTTTCAGCGCAGCAATAAAATCACCAAGCGCAGCATTTTTCGCGAGCGACCCATCCGCAATCGCTGCATCGATCCGTGGCAAATCCTGCATCACAATCCGCCCCGCGCCGATATTCATATGACCGACTTCGGAGTTCCCCATCTGCCCCGCCGGCAGCCCAACATCACCTTCCGAGGCACTAAGCACTCCAAACGGATAGCTCGCACGAAGCGCATCCCAATGCGGTGTATGCGCTTGCGCAATCGCGTTATGTTCGCGATCATCGCTTTCGCCCCAGCCATCAAGAATACAAAGAAGAACGGGTTTCGGTCGTGTCATGGAGATCAATCGTAAATGGTAAGTTCAGCCATCTCTACACTGGGAATATATACGACTCAAGATGAACGACGAAAGACTTTAATGACCGAGATGATACGGATGCCCAATCGTAATCGTGTAGGCCCGATAAATCTGTTCCGCGAGCATCGCGCGTAAAAGTTGGTGCGGCCAAGTCGCTGCCCCAAACGCCACGATGGCATGCGCGCGCGAGAAGGGCAGGATCGAGACCATCTTGCCCACCGATGGCAAACACCAGTTGTTTCCACCGCTTGTTGCAGCATGTTGAATAAGCCCAGCAAATTGTGGACTCGTGAGCGATTTGCCGCCCGCATCCATCGCCACCAATCGGCTGCCTGTGCCAAGCAACGCATCAATGCGACGGCCTCATGCGCACGGCGCGCATCGGCGGAAAGATTGAGGGGGCATCGGCGATTTCTTTTACCGTCACATCCCACCGCGTTTGCTTGAGGTAGTGGGTAACCAGCTCGGCTTCCGCCTTCTTCTTCGCTTTACCGACTGCGGCGATGACAATATGCATTAACGCGGGGCAGGGATCGCCCACATTTTTTCAATATTATAAAACTGTCGAATCTCCGGCCGGAAAATGTGAATCACGATATCCCCGGCATCAATCAGCACCCAATCGCCACTATCTTTTCCTTCGATCGAAAGCGGGGGTATGCCATCCTTCTTCAACGCGTCGGCGACATAATCTGCCAACGCTGCCACATGGCGTGGCGCACGGCCCGATGCCACGATCATGAAATCCGCGAAGCTACATTTATCGCGCAAATTAAGCGTGACGATATCTTCGCCCTTATTTACATCAATCACCTTCGCAAGCTTTTTGCACAATGCTTCGACGGATGATTTAACGGATGCTTTAGCAATCGGTGCGCTTGTTGCCGCAACTTTTTTCACGGCTTTGCTGACAGGCTTTGCTGCAGCTTTCTTCGCAACAGATTTTTTCGATGCGCCGGATTTCGATGCGGATTTGGCAGCAACTTTCGTGGTAGTACGCGGTGCGATGATCAAGGCTCCTAACAATTACTTACGGCCATTATGGCGCAGATAGGCCGCCGTTCCAAGTGTTTTTCGTAAATAAGTTGCACTCATGGGGTGGCGGGGAATGCTGAGGTAAACCCAGGCAGGGGTTGGTTTTTTAGCCAATTCAGCCGCCGCGTTAGGCTGCACCCGGGCCCCCGCAAACCGCCGCGCAAACCGTTCATGGAGCGCTTGCAGCGCATGTGGCGCCCGGTCAAGCACCGCAATCGGTACCCGTCCCGCAATCTCCTGCCATGCTCGCCACCGATGAAAATTGGCAAGATTATCGGCGCCCATGAGCCATACGAACTGGTGGTGCGGGTAGTGTTGTTGCAAATAACGGATCGTGTCGATCGTATAATAAAGCCCATATTGTGCCTCGAGATCAAGCACCCGCATCCGTGGATGCCGCGCGAGCGCCCGTGCTGTTTCAAATCGCGTCGGATAGTCAGCAAGTTCGGTACTGCGCTTGAGTGGATTTTGCGGCGACACTAGCCACCACACCTCATCAAGCTTCAGCCGCTTCAACGCCTCGCACGAAATATGAAAATGCCCCGCATGCGCCGGATTGAACGACCCACCCAGCAACCCAATGCGCCGCGCCTTACCCCGCACGCGTCGCACCCTCCGGCCGCGCCGTGGTGATGACGTATTTATAAGTAGTGAGTTGCGCCGCTCCTACGGGGCCGCGCGCATGCATCCGCCCAGTCGCGATGCCGATCTCGCCACCAAATCCGAACTCGCCGCCATCCGCAAATTGTGTCGAAGCGTTCACCAGCACAATAGCACTATCCACCGCTCGCACAAAATGCTGCGCAGCATTTTTATCTTCGGTGATAATCGCGTCCGTATGGTGCGAGCCATAGTGATTGATATGCGCGATGGCCGCATCAAGCCCATCCACCATCTTAACCGACAAAATCGCCGCGAGATATTCCGTCGACCAATCTGCCTCCGTCGCTGGTTTAATGCGTGCATCAAGCGCAGCAATTGCTGCGTCTGTGCGCACTTCACAACCCGCATCAAGCAAATCAACAACGATATTTTTCGCAAGCCCTGCTGCAGCATGCTTGTCAATCAACAGCGACTCTAGCGCGCCACAAATTCCAGTGCGGCGCAGTTTCGCATTCATCACAATCGCACGCGCTTTTGCTGCATCCGCCTTCGCATCGATATAGATGTGGCAATTACCATCGAGATGCAAAAACGTTGGAACGCGCGCATCGTTTTGCACGCGTTCGGTGAGCGATTTGCCGCCGCGCGGAATGATCACATCAATAGCCCCATGCATGCGCAGCATGTAATTCACTGCCTCGCGATCCGTCGTCGGCACAAGCTGCGCGGTCGCCGCGGGTAATTTCTCCGCTGCAAGTCCGGCTTGCAGCGCTGCCAAAATCGCCTGGTTGGAGTGGAAACTCTCCGATCCACCGCGCAAGATCACCGCATTGCCAGATTTGATACACAGCGCCGTCGCATCCGCCGTCACATTCGGCCGCGACTCATAAATCATCCCAATCACCCCAAGCGGCACCGCCACTTTTTCGATGTGAAGCCCATTAGCAGCCACGTCCCACGCCTCAAGCACTCGGCCGACGGGATCCGGCAAATCCGCGATCTGATCGATCCCCGCCGCCATCGCTTCGATGCGTTTCGCATCAAGCATCAACCGATCACGCATCGCATCCGTTAGGCCGGATGCAGCATCCATATCCTTCTTATTCGCAGCCAAAATGGCGCCTGCTTGCGCACGAACACTCACCGCCGCCGCATGCAATGCGCGCGTTTTTTGTGCAGCATCCATTTGCGCCAATGCCTGCGCAGCATCGCGCGCATCGCGCCCAAGTGCATCCATCATCGCGGCAACATCACTCATGCATTCGCCCTTCCAACAACGACGCGTGTGTTACATAACCGATCATGCAAGCCCACTCCCTCCGGCGTAAATAAAATGGGTGCGAACCAAAATATATTCAGTGAAACCCACAACGCCGACGATATATTCTCCGGCAAAAAACTTACATAGACCGGCAGAGTAGGGATGATATAAGCCAAAAACCGCTCAAGTGAATAAAGCAACGTCAACGCTCGCCGATCCGTGCGCATCACATAAAGGCGCATCAATCGCTGCCCCGGCGTGGCCTGCCAGCGGCTACCGACAGAAACCACATAATAGGCCATGAAACACACAAACATCACTGCAAAGCCGCTTTGATCGATTGTCGGTTCCTCGGGCGTACCAGTGACTTTCATCACCCCCATGATAATGAGTAACGCCAGTACCACCGCCGCAAAAACAGATGCGCCGAACTGGTCGAATAAATAAGCGATCAGCCGCTCATACCATTTTGCATACTGAACATTGCGGGGTTTCATAGCATCGCCAAATCGTCGCGGTGAATCAGAGCAGCGCGCGCAGCATAACCCAAAATCGTCTCGATCGCATCCGACTTCTTACCAAGGATTTTCGCCGCTTCCGCTGCATTATACTCGCTAATACCTTTCGCGACCATGCGCCCTTCGCGCGTTTTAATCGCAATCATATCGCCCCGCTCAAAGTTCCCCTCAACCGCCGTGACACCCGCCGGCAGCAAACTTTTGCCACTCTGCAATGCCTGCATCGCCCCATCATCCACCGTGACGGATCCCGTCACATGCACCGCCGCCGCGATCCATTGTTTGCGCGCCAAATGCGGCTTCGTGCTAGCGACAAACCACGTTGCGCGGCCACCATCGGCGAGATTGTTCAGCGCATGTTCCGCATCTCCATGCGCGATCACCATATGACAACCCGCCGCAAGCGCCATCTGCGCTGCTTGTAGTTTTGTTTCCATCCCACCATTGCTGATGCCCGATGCGGCACCGCCCGCCATCGCAAAAATCTCCGGCGTCAGCGTATCCACACGCGCGAGATGCTTTGCATCCGCATATGCGCGCGGGTTTTTCGTGTAAAGACCATCGACATCCGAAAATAGCACCAGTACATCTGCTTCTGTCATCACCGCGACACGCGCAGCCAGCCGATCATTATCGCCAAACTTCAACTCCGCCGTCGCCACCGTATCATTCTCATTCACGATGGGAATCAGCCGGTGTGAAAGCAACGTGCCAAACGTCCCCCGCGCATTGAGATAGCGTCGCCGCCGCTCAGAATCCTCAAGCGTAAGCAGCAACTGTGCCACATTAATACCATGCGCATCAAACGCCTTCTGCCAGGCTTGAATCAGCAGGGGCTGTCCCGCCGCCGCCGCCGCCTGCTTTTCTTCCAAGCTCAGCGCATGTGCACCCAACCCAACCCGCGGCCGCCCAAGCGCCACCGCGCCGGATGATACGAGGATAATATCTTTCCCCGCCGCATGCAGCTTAGCGATATCCGCCGCCATCGCCGCCAGCCACGCCTCGCGCAGCCGCGCCGACTCGGCAATCAAGCTCGAGCCGATTTTAATCACGATGCGTTTTGCATCCTGCAATGAGGGCGTAGCGATCATAAACTATGCATAGCGAAAGAGTGAGGTCGGCGAAAGGGGAAAGGGAAGGGCGGAAATCGCAAAAAACAGCGATATTATTCCGGCTCGCCATTCCCTTGTGTCACAAAATCCGGCAATGGCGGCGGCTCTTTTTCCCCACGATACTCGATAATTGTCTGCAGCATAGTCACCAGCAACGGCTCGAGATCCGTCCGCGCAGCGGCTGAGATAGTAAACACCTCGCCTCCGCTTGCTTTCTCGAGTGCCTTTTTCTTCTTCTTGATCTCCGCCGCCGTGAGGGCATCGCACTTATTTAGTGCCACCAGCTCTGGCTTTTCCGCGAGTTCATCACTAAACGCCCCGAGCTCGTGACGCACAGTTTTATAAGCCGCTGCCACATCCTCCTGCGTGCCATCAACCAAATGCAGCAATACGCCGCACCGCTCGACATGGCCAAGGAACCGCGTACCAAGGCCTTTGCCCTCCGCCGCGCCCTCGATGAGGCCGGGAATATCAGCAAGCACAAACTCAGCATCGCCGACGCTGACAACGCCGAGTTGCGGATTGAGTGTCGTGAACGGATAATCCGCGATTTTGGGTTTTGCAGCCGTTACAGCCGCGAGAAACGACTTCCCAGCGTTCGGCAATCCAAGCAACCCGGCATCCGATAGCAATTTAGTTTTAGCCATAACGTGCGCTCTTCGCCTTTTCCGGCAGGCACCGATTGGCGTGGCGCTTGGTTAGTAGAGCTTTTGAAATGGATGTTGCCAAGCCCGCCGCGCCCGCCTTTGGCAAGCACGATTTCTTGATCCGCATGGGTGAAATCCGCGAGCAACGTCTCGCGATCCTCATCATAAATCTGCGTACCGACTGGCACTTCGAGCATCATATCCTCGGCGCTTTTACCGTAACGCTGCTTGCCCATGCCATGCCCGCCGCGTGCGCCTTTGAAATGCTGCTGAAAGCGATAATCGACGAGCGTATTGAGCCCCGTTACCGCCTTCATGATAATGCTTGCACCACGACCGCCATCGCCGCCATCCGGCCCGCCCTCGGGAATAAACTTCTCCCGCCGGAAGCTGATACAGCCTTCCCCGCCATCGCCGGACTTCACGTAGATTTTTGCTTCATCAATAAATTTCATAACAAACTCATAGGCGCCTTACGGCGCGATAACCCGCAGGTACTAAAAAGGGAGCATTCCGCTCCCTTTTTCATGTCCGCAGATACTTAGTATAAACTAAGCAGCCGCGGCTTTCTTTTTCGGCGCAGCTTTTTCAGCTTTGGCAGCAGCAGCAACCACGTTCACCACGTTCTTGTTGCCTTTTTTCTTGCTGAATTCCACCTGGCCATCGACCACGGCGAAAATCGTGTAATCTTTACCCAAACCAACGCCGGTACCGGGATGATACGTCGTGCCGCGCTGGCGGATGATGATGTTGCCGGCAACCACTTGCTCGCCGCCGAACTTTTTCACGCCCAGGCGCTGGCCTGCTGAATCGCGGCCGTTGCGGGAACTACCACCTGCTTTTTTATGTGCCATATTCTACTCCTACTTTCCTTGTCATTCCCGCGAAAGCGGAAATCTTATTAGTGGATCCCCGCCTGCGCGGGGATGACAATTTCCTAAGCGGCAGAGCCGCTAAGAAAATATGTCACTTCGCTGCTTTTTTGGCAGCGGGTTTCTTCGCAGCAGCTGGCTTTTTAGCAGCAGGCTTCGCAGCGGCAGCTTTCGGTGCCGCTTCTTTTTTTGCCTTTGCAGCCGGCGCCGCTTTTTGCTCTTTCACCGCTTTCGGCTCTGCTTTCACAAGCGAGGTGCCATTCAGCGCGATGTTTGTGATGTAAAGCGACGTAAAGCGCTGGCGATGGCCATTCAGGCGGCGATAATTGTGGCGGCGCTTCTTTTTAAAGATAAGCACTTTGTCGGCTTTACCTTGCTCGAGGATCTGCGCCTCAACCACGGCACCAGACACCATCGGCGCGCCGATCATGTTCTTATCGCCCGAAAGCGCGAGCACTTGCTCAATTTTTACAGTATCCCCCGCTTTGCCTTCGAGTTTTTCAACTTCGATCGTGGAACCCGCGGTAACCCGGTATTGCTTGCCACCGGTCAGTACGACTGCGTACATAACTTACTCTTTTTGTTAGTTGGTTTTAGGAGGCGGGACTATACTCGCGAGCGCGTCGCTGTCAACCGTAAACATAAAGACGCCTAACGTACGGTTTTTCTTGCAAAATGCGTTGGGGTGGAGTGATGTAAAACCATGCAGAAAAGCTTCGTACCCTTTAACACGCTCTTAAAGTCCGTCCTGGTGGTAACAAGCCCCGCCCTAGTGGTACTAGCGGTTTACGTAGTGCTTGACCTACTGAGCCTATCCCAAATGATGTATGCCTATGGGGTCGTCTTCGTCGCTTCCGGCGCATTGATATATCCGTTTCTCTCTAATGTCGCTTCCCTCACGCATTATGTAAATGAAATCGCGCAGGATAAGCGCGTCGCCGCGCCTGATCTCAGCTTCATCGGCTCCGCTGTTGAGCTTTCCGAGGCCTTAAAGCGCCTCCAAGCCAGTTGGGATGTGAAAAAGAAGCAGATGGAAACCATCATCACCGAGCGCGAAATCCTCGTCGATACGCTACCCGATATTCTCATCATGGTGAATGACGAGCGTAAAGTCGTGCGCACCAATCGCGCCGCGCGCGCCATTTTCGGTCAAAACTTAGCTGGCAAAGAACTCAGGGAGGTCATCCCCAACAACTACCTGCTTGATGCCATCAGTTCTGTCATCCAAGATCTCAAAGGCCGCGAAATCGAATTCCGGATTGAAGATCCCGTCGTGCGCGACTTCCTCGCCATCATCGAGCGCTTCCCGGTGCCCACCGCTGGCGGCATTTCCACCGTCATCACCATGAACGACATCACCGAACTCAAATCCGTCGAGCAAATGCGCGCCGACTTCGTGGCGAACGCAAGCCACGAGCTACGCACGCCACTAGCCTCCATCAAAGGCTTCGTTGAAACATTGCTTGGCCCCGCGAAGGATGATGAGCCCGCGCGTATCGAGTTCCTCAAAATCATGCTCGAACAATCGGATCGCATGCAGCAGTTGATCGGCGATTTGCTCAGTTTGAGTAAGATTGAGATGAACGTGCATTCCGTGCCGACGGAGCCGCTCGACCTCGGTGCTGTCGCCCGCCGCGAAGTCGAAAACTTCAAACGCATGGCGGGCGAGAAAAATGTTCGCCTTGCGCTCAACATCCACGACAACCTCCCGCAGGTAAAAGGCGAGGGCAACGAGCTTGCACAAGTGCTGCATAACCTCATCAGCAATGCGATCAAATATGGCTATGCGGATTCCACGGTGACGATCAATCTCACCGTGACGACCGAGCTGCCGCAAGACCTCAACATGCGCAACCTCACCCGCGTGGTGGCTTTAAGTGTGCGTGACCAGGGCGAGGGCATCGCCAAACAACATCTGCCACGCCTCATGGAACGCTTCTACCGCGTCGATTCCGCCCGCACCCGCCAGGTCGGCGGCACGGGCCTGGGCCTCGCCATTGTTAAAGGCATCATCCAGCGCCACCGCGGCGCCATCACGGTTGATTCCGTTGTGGGTGAGGGCGAGTTTCACCGTCTATTTACCGATCTACGAAAATTAAATGGTTGCGCGCAAAACATTTCTTAATTTTTTTGGTTTCTACGCCATCGTGCTCATGATCGAGTTCGGCAGTTCCTACTTCACGCAGCTTAGCGTCACTACCTGGTACACGACGCTGAACAAGTCTCCGCTCACTCCGCCCGGTATGTGGTTCGGCATCGTCTGGACAATACTTTACTTTCTCATGGCTTGCGCGGCGACGCGTATCTATCAGCGCACCGGCACACTACGCACGCATGCACTGCGCTGGTGGTTGGTGCAACTTCTCTTCGGCTTTGTTTGGTGCGTAGTTTTCTTTGGCAACCGGGAAATATTGGCGGGCCTTCAAGTCATTATCGCTAACGGGCTTGCCGTTGCTATGACCATCTACCTCTTCTACCGGATTGACCGTGGTGCGGCCTTGATGTTCGTACCACTCCTGCTATGGCTAAGCTTTGCGACTTACCTCAATCTCTTCATCCTTCAGCATAACTAGATTTACATCCGCCCCGCGCCCCAGTAAAAAGCACCTGCATGATGGTTATAACGCGCGCGTGGACACAATTCACTCGCCGCCCGGGCGAGGGGGTGGTGATGGGGCTGATGTGGCTCTGCGCCGCGCTCGCCGTGCTGATTACGGCTGCCATTGTCTTCTCAGTGCTGCGCGAATCACTCTTATTTTTTCAACACATCCCTGTGGCCGATTTCCTCTTCGGCACCGAGTGGAGTCCCCAAACCGCCATGCGGGCTGACCAGGCGGGTGCT
>JBGAJE010000187.1:0-2487 GCA_044225085.1 Rickettsiales bacterium
ATTGCGAAGCGCCTTTAGTGTGCTTGTCTTATTGTTAGCATGACGGCTTTGCCTCATGCGACGCGATAATGCGATGACCTGATTCGTCGCTCATCGAGAGGATTGACCCGAATGACATTTCGTGTACTGGTGACCGCCCGCTCCTTTGCTAATACAAAGGGCGCACATCACGACTTTCTATTGGAAAATGATTGTGAACTCGACCTCCGTGCGCCAGCGCATCCCTACACCGCTGAACAGCTCCGTGACTTAATCGCGGGTTACGATGGCGTCATCCTCGGTTTGGACTCCTGTGATGCCTCGGTCATCGAACGGGCCGACAAGCTGCGCGTCATCTCGCGTTATGGCGCGGGCTTTGATGCGGTTGATCTGGAATGCGCGGCGCGTAAAGGCATCGCTGTTACCAACACTCCCGGTGCTAACCAGAACGGCGTCGCTGAACTGGCAATCGGTCTGTTGTTCGCTTTGGCCCGTAATATTCCGGTTGTGGCTGGCGCAGCCCGCGAAGGCGTCTGGAAACGCGCTGCTGGTTGGGAGCTTCAAGGCAAAGTGCTAGGCGTAGTCGGCTTCGGCGCGATTGGTCGTTCAGTTGCCAAGAAAGCCCTTGGCCTCGACATGAAAGTCCTTGCTTACGACCCCATCTGGAAAGGTGAAATGGCAGGTGCGGAACGAGTTGACCTCGAAACCCTGCTGGCAAAGGCGGACGTCATAACCCTTCATTGCGCCCTCACCCCAGAATCCACCAACTTGATCAACACCGCAACCATTAGCCAGATGAAACGCGGTGTCTATCTCATTAACACGGCGCGGGGTGAACTGGTCGACGAAGATTCCCTGTTCGAAGGGCTAACCAGCGGACAGGTCGCAGGCGCGGCGGCGGATGTCTTCCGCCATGACCCGCCAACTGAAAGCCCGCTCCTAAAACTGGAAAACTTTATCGCCACGCCCCATATTGGCGCGACCACCCGCGAATCGGTCGAGCGCATGGCTATCCACGCCGCGCGTAATTTGGTCGCGGTCTTGCGCGGTGAACAATGTGATCATATCCTGAACGCCGAACAGCTCAAGGCGCGTTAAAAAAGCATCCAACCTTAAAACTGATCAACCGAATGGGTAAAAAAGCTTATTATGAAAAATTACATTCTCGCTCATGACTTAGGCACCACTGGCAACAAAGCCACTCTCTATGACAGCGATGGCAAACTGGTCGCCAGCGCCCTCGCCACTTATAACACCGAATACGCGCATACTGGTTGGGCGGAACAAAACCCTGAAGATTGGTGGCAGGCGGTTTGCACCTCTACACAGGTTTTGTTGAAGCAGGTGCCCGGTCTGCGCCCTGATGACGTGGCCTGTATCACCTTTAGCGGTCAGATGATGGGCTGCGTCCCTTTGGATGAACATGCCCGCCCCCTGCGCAATGCCATCATCTGGGCGGATCACCGCGCGGTCGAGCAGGAAAACTGGCTGGCTGAACACATCTCGCGCGAAGATGTCTATCACATCACTGGACACCGCCTCAGCGCATCCTATTCTTTAGCCAAAATTCTGTGGCTGCGTGACTATCAACCGGATGTTTACAAAGCCACCTACAAATTTGTCCACGCCAAAGACGCGATGGTCGCCCGTTTGACTGGCAAATTCGTCACCGAGCCATCCGACGGTTCCAGCATGAACCTCTACGACCTTGAAAAAGGCAGCTGGTCAGCCAAGATTGTCGAGAGCGCCGGACTTAATCCGGATCAACTGCCGGACATCAAACGCTCGATTGATGTCGTTGGTGAACTGCTGCCCCAAGCCGCCAAAGAAGTCGGCCTCGTCGCCGGAACGCCGGTGGTCATTGGTGGCGGGGATGGGGCTTGCGCGGCAGTGGGCGCGGGCGTCTGGCGTGAAGGCGCAGCCTACAATTACATCGGTTCCTCCTCATGGATTGCTCTCTCGACTTCCAAACCGATTTATGACCCTGACTATCGCACTTTCACTTTCGGCCATATCGTCCCTGATATGTTCATGCCGACTGGAACGATGCAGGCGGCAGGTGCCTCCTACCAATGGGCACGGGATCAGTTGTCGCCGCTCGAAGTGCAGGCCGCCAAGCAGTTAGGCATCAGCAGCTATGAACTCATTAACCTCAGCGCCGAAAAATCACCGGTCGGAGCCAACGGCCTCATCTATCTGCCTTATCTGCTGGGCGAACGCAGCCCGCGTTGGAATCCCCGTGCGCGTGGTGCCTTCATCGGCCTCACCATCCGTCACACCCGTTCCGACATGATGCGCTCGGTATTGGAAGGTGTCACCCTCAACCTGCGTGTCATCTTGGATGCCTTCACCAAGCAGGGCGCGAACATTGAAGCCATGCGCGTCATAGGCGGTGGAGCACGTGGACGCTTCTGGAATCGCATGATGGCCGATATTTACGGCATGCCTGTCCAGCGCCTCGCCATCCTCGAAGAAGCTACCTCGATGGGCGCAGCCGTAGCCGGAGGC
>JBGAJE010000018.1:0-19299 GCA_044225085.1 Rickettsiales bacterium
GCACGCTATCGTGCTCATTGCGTGTATTTTGCGCAGCAATGCCCGCCGCACGCTCTTTCCAATCCTGCGCAACATCATCCCACAATGGTGTTGGTTCCTTAGCTGCAATCGCGCATGCCGACTTCACCGCTTGCCGAAGTCCATCTCTCTGCACGCGGGAATCTTCATGGCGCAGCTCTACATACTGATTGCGATTCAGGTTATCGATCGTTGTCAGCCATATATTTTGCGGCTCTACCTGCGAAAACTGCTTTGATCGGTTATCAATTTGCGGATCCAAGCACACCCGCGCTCTGGGAATCACCATCACTTCTGCGCCTTTAGCCATCACTTTTGCTAGCATGTCTGTACATTTCCCACACGGGCAGCCACGATCGATGCCTTTATCATCCGGCTTCGCCGGATCAGGCTCGCGCACCGTGTAGAGCGCCATCCCTTTAATGGTAACCGGTGGCGCTTCCCACTCACCATGTTTATGCACTTGCCGCTGAGCAATCCAATTCGTCGCCGCGTTGACCATGTTTTGCTCTGCGCAATCCTTAAAGTAAGATTTTGCGGTACGCTCGGTGTTATGGGCAATAAACAACAAATGGTCTTGCGCTCCACCTTCATGCGGCAATGGATTTTCAACCCACCCGATCGCCGCTGCCCGCCATCCACCGCCAGCGCGCGAAGAAGCGCTATACTCGCTCAGAATTTTTTTAAATACATCCCCACGCTCTTTCGGAGTGAGCGCAGTCAGCCAATCTGTGTAATTATTAGTCTCTCCTTGCTCGCGCCGGTGAAGCATACCAGCCGTCACAATCACTTCATTCCCACGCACCGCAAATTCAAAATCACGACGACAGGCCGTTCCCGTGATTTTGACACGAAAATCCGGTTTTCCTTTATCTTTGCTGAGATCAACTTTAGCCACGTTCTCTTTGTAGCACGCTAACCCTTAAAAACTAGTTAGCACAGATAAACTTCATAAAACCGTAACAAATTGATTTTTATGATAAGTAATTTATCTGAACGTTCAGCTATATCGGGGATAAAATACACTCAAAAAACAATGGCGGGCGGCCTTCAGCGCTGGTTTTGCGCTGGTATTTGGTTTCCGTCCAATCCGCAGGCGGGGTGAGCCAATCAGCCTGCTTTTCCGCCATCCAGCGATAACGTGGATGCGCCAATAGCTGCTCGAGGATCCAAACTGAGTAATCCTCATGGTCCGTCGCCACTAGCAACCGGCCGCCTGGCTTCTGCACGCGCGCGATCATATCGAGTGTTTGCCGGTTCACTAGCCGCCGTTTGTTATGCCGCAATTTCGGCCATGGGTCGGGGAAAAGAATAAACACGCTATCAACACTCGCAGGCGGCAATGCCTCAAGTAGCTTGCGCGCATCATCCATAAACAAACGAATGTTGCTAAGCTTACCCTGATCGATTCCTGCCAAACATTTCGCGACACCATTGAGAAATGGCTCGCAGCCTAAAAATAGCGTCTCCGGGTGATGCACTGCCTGCGCCAGCAAATGCTCTCCACCCCCAAATCCAATCTCAAGCGCGACGGATTGATAACCACTCGCGTCCAGCGGCCGCGCTAAATCCACCGCCAACTTCGGCAACAACGTATCCACCAGCCCCTGCTGATAAGGCCGTAAACTACGCCCGCGATTGCGGCCGAACGAAGAGAGAAATTTAGGTGGCTGCGGCATAGATCAATGGCTTTTCTGCGCCCGGACATGGAAGGTGGGAATGGTAATGCGCGTTGGGCCGTACTGCGCATCCTGCAGTTTGTCCATCGAAAGGATAGTTAGTTCCGCCTCTGCCAGCCAATTTTTTAGCGCTTCTTCGCTCATCCCGTGGAACCCCGCACTAATGGCGGGCGCCCCCTCTTCCACCATCGTGAACTCAAACACGCCGCCGGGGCGAAGCGCTTGCGTCAGCCGCTGAAACACCGCCGGTTGTTTATCGCGTGGAATAAAAAACAGCACCGCATACGCCCACAAGCCATTATATGCATGGCTCGGGCAGAAACTCACGAAATCCGCTTTAATACGCTCACCTGCCGAATTCGCCGGGATTAAGGTCGCCTTCTCGATAAGCCCATCCACCGCATCAATGGTGAGATCAGGCCGATCACGAAAAAACGCCGCACACCAACGCCCGCTACCGCAGCCAAAATCCAGCACGCGTGCGGATGGCGGTAGTAACGCTAAAAAATCGCGAGTGCGCTCTGGCACTGGCAATTGCTGGGTGCGGGCGAAAAACTCATCCCACTTTTTGTCCCAGACATTTGCCGAGTCAGCCATGCCACTTACGCGGCAGCACTGATCCCAAACTCACGGCGCAGCGCATCGACGAGGTCGAGCTTCTCCCAGCTGAACGTCCCATCCGTCCCCGCTGTACGGCCAAAATGGCCATAGCTCGCCGTCGGCAAATAGATCGGACGATTGAGCTTGAGATGCGTACGAATCCCCCGCGGCGTCAAATTCACCATGTCCTGCAGCACTTTTTCAAGCTGCTCGGGATCAACCTTCGGCGTCGCATGCGTGTTCACATAAAACGAAACCGGCCGCGAAACACCAATCGCATACGAAAGCTGAATTGTGCAGCGCTCCGCAATGCCCGCCGCCACTATGTTTTTCGCGAGATAACGCGCCGCATACGCTGCCGAGCGATCCACTTTCGTCGGATCTTTCCCCGAGAACGCCCCGCCACCATGCGGCGATGCACCACCATACGTATCCACGATAATCTTGCGCCCCGTCAGGCCCGAATCTCCATCCGGCCCACCGATGATGAACTGGCCTGTTGGGTTGACGAAGAATTCATTCTCTTCCGGCATCCAGCCTGAAGGCAGCACAGTTTGCACCACGCCACGCACCAGCTCACGAATTTCTTTTTGGCTAATATCCGCTGTGTGCTGCGTCGAAACCACGACCGATTTCGCACGCACCGGCACACCGTCTTTATATTCCAAGCTCACTTGGCTCTTCGCATCCGGCCGCAATTGGCTAAATTTGCCCGAGCGGCGCCCCTGCGACAGCGCATGCAAAATACGGTGCGAATAATGCAGCGTTGCTGGCATCAATTCTGGCGTCTCGCGGCATGCAAAGCCGAACATGATACCTTGGTCACCCGCGCCTTCATCCTTGTTGTCGCCGGAATCCACACCACGTGCGATATCGGCCGATTGTTGATGCACATAGTTCGCGACATTCAGCGTTTTCCAGTTAAAGCCATCTTGCTCGTAACCAATATCCTTCACCACGCTCCGCGCGAGCTCTTCCATTTTCTTCGGGTTCACCGAATCCGCACCGCGGAATTCCCCTGCGATCACGATTTGGTTCGTGCACGCCATCGTCTCGATCGCGCAGCGCGCTTCGGGATTTTCTTTCAAGCACGCATCCACAATCGCGTCCGACACTTGGTCACACACTTTATCCGGATGTCCTTCGGAAACGGATTCACTGGTGAAAATATAATGGCTACGCGGCTGATAATGGTTCGGACTCACAAAAACTCCCTTAATATGAAACAAACATGGGAGTTTACGGGCAGCCGATAATCACATCGCTTAGACCGGTCCGAACGAAGTTCGAAGAGGGGTGGCCGCCAAGCATAAAATGCCCACCTGGACTGGCAGGGATAGACATATTTCAGGAAAGGTCAAGCACTCATTCAAGCGCGATAAAAACTACGCAGCGTCTTCCGCCGCCATCGCCTTGATCAACTCTACAATGCGCTTTCGCACTGCGGGATTTTTAATGCGATAATAAGCGCGCATCACTTCAATCGTCTCACGATTATTCACTTTCTCATGTTCAAAACCAGCGGCATCTGGCTCACCCAAAGCAAGCCCCGACCCATCATCAGCCGCATAATCACCGAATCCTTCAAAGAAATAGGAAATATTAACCCCGAGTGCTTTCGCAAAATCATACAGCCGGCTCGCGCCCATGCGGTTGATGCCACGTTCATACTTTTGGATTTGCTGAAATGTGACACCGATTTCTTTGCCCACGGCCTCTTGGCTCATCCCCAAGATCGTGCGCTTTAACCGAAGTCTGCGACCAACATGAATATCAACCGGATGTGGAGTACCCATAACTTACTTACTACTCAATTCTATCCCTAGGGATTCTAACGTTTAACGACATTACAACTCTAGCTAGCTAGATCGTTAGTATTGCGCAAGAACATTAATGATTTATTTATTTTCGTAAGCATTTAATTTAAAAACCGCGGTAATTCGGCAGCAGTCTGTTAATAAACCTAAATTCATTCAAACTCGTGAATAAAAAGTCGGGGAAAGAGGCGCTGGCAACAGCACATCCAGCACACCTCGCACACCCAATGGTTGCACTGCAACCATGCGTCCGTAAGGGTCTACAACCGCTGAAATCCCGGTATTCGCTGCACGCACAAGTGGTAATCCCTGCTCAATTGCACGCATCCGCGCCATGTCGAGATGCTGATATGGCCCAGGCGAATCACCATACCACGCATCATTGGTAATATTCACCAGCCACGCTGGTCGTTGCTGCGCATTCACCGCCAATGACGGGAAAATAGCTTCATAACAAATCAGCGGACTGAACGGCGGTACATGCTCTACTGTCACTGTGCGTGCACCAACCCCGCGCGAAAAATCCGTATCACCCGGCGTGATTTTATCGAGTGGCAACACATCGCGCAGCGGCACAAATTCACCGAATGGCACAAGCTGGTGTTTGCCATACCAATCCTGCACACGCCCCTGCGCATCAATCGCGACGAGGCTATTCCAGATTTTAAAATCTGCACCATGCCCTTCTGCGCGCACCGCACCCGTCAGTAACACACCGTAATTCGGTAGCAGCTTCGCAAGCCGCTCGGGCCAACCATCCCCATCTCGCAACGTAAACGGAAATGCTGTCTCTGGCCAAACCGCTACATCTGGCGCAGCTGGTGCGGGGCGGCTCATGAGTGCGGCATAAACCCGCAACGACTCCATCGATCCTTCTGGCGACCATTTCAGTGACTGCGGAATCGCTCCCTGCACTACCCGAATGCGCGTTTGCGTCATCACAAACTTCGGCGGAATTCGTATCACCCCATAGCCATAGGCCCCGGCAATAATCACCACCGGCATTAGCGCCATCCATCGATTGCGCGCCACCAGCACCGGCGACAATCCCACCAGCACCACCAAAAACCCAAGCCCATACGTACCGATCACCGACGCCAGCTGCGCCACCGGCAGCGAAGCAAGCGACATATAGCCGACGAGGTTCCACGGAAATCCAAACATCCCAAGCGACCGCAGATATTCCACCACCACCCACAACGCCGCAAAGCGCAACACATTCGGCACCGAGCTTGCCGCCACGCTCGCTTTCAGCGGGCAAGCCTTGCGCAGCCGATAAACTAGCACCCCGAACAGCAAAAACCACAACGCCAGCACCGCGCTTAAACCCAACACGGAGAATGGAATCATCCATCCAAACTTCGCCACATCCACCATCAGCGCATTCGCGATCCACCACGTCCCCGCCATGAAATAGCCGTAGCCAAAGAAAAACCCGCGCTCCGCCGCCACCTTCACGCTGGGCGACGCATACAACAACACATAAAACACCGGCAGACACACCAAAATCACCGGCCACAGATGAAACGGCGCGAATCCAAGCGCCATCACCGCGCCACTCACAAAACACGCCGCCAACGCCCGCCAACCGGTGAGCGCGACCACCCGCTCGCTAAATGGTGTGAATATGGACATCGAGTACCGGCTTCTTCCCAAGTTCATCCCGAATCATCTTACGTAGCAAATTACGAATAGCATCTTCAAGCGATTTGCCTTTGCCCGATTTGCCAACGCCCTTGCCCGCTTTTTCAATCAGTGTTTCCACTTCCTCACTAATCGTTTCGATCAATTCCTTATCCTCCGTCGCATCCAAACAACCCGGCGCGGAGATAATCGGTGCGCTCGCCAGCACGCCATGTTTATTAAGCGTGAGCGACACGACCATAAACCCATCATCCCGAATCTTCCGCCGCATACGAATCACGCTTGAGTTCGAATCAATAAACCCAGCCCCATCCAACGCCAAATATCCCCAATCAATTTTGCCGACAATCCCCGGCTTCGCACCCGTCAGGCTGATCACCACGCCATTCGTCGGCTCGATCGCCACCGGTACTTGCAGCTTTTTAGCAAACTTCGCATGCTCATGAATATGCCGCGCTTCACCATGCACCGGCACCGCAATTTGCGGCCGAACGAGCTGATACATCCGCTCCAACTCATCCCGTGCCGGGTGGCCGGACACATGCACCAGCCCATCGTGATGCGTCACAATCTCCGCCCCTTGGGCCACGAATTTATTCATCATATACCCGATATTCGCCTCATTCCCCGGAATGGTGCGCGACGAAAAAATTACTGTGTCGCCCGGCGATAACCGAATCGCCGGATGCTCTCCGCGCGCAATCTTCGCCATCGCCGCGCGTGATTCGCCTTGGCAACCCGTACAAATAAACACCACTTTATCGCGTGGCTTTTGCATGCCTTGGTCATCCGTCAAAAACTCCGGCACATCGCTCAAATAACCTGCTTGCTGCGCCGCCGCCACCATCCGCCAGATGGATTTGCCCGCCAGCGCCACCGATCGCCCCGCATCCCGCGCCGCGTAAATCACCGTCTCCAGCCGCGCGATGTTGGAGGAAAACGTCGTCACCATCACCCGCTCGGAACATTTGCTGATGATTTGCGTCAAGCTCGCTCGCACATCCTGCTCAGAACCCGATTCGCCTTCAACGAACACGTTCGTCGAATCGCACACCATCGCGAGCACGCCTTCATCGCCGTATTTCGCGAGCGTCGCCTCATCCGTCGTCACGCCCACCATTGGGTTGGCATCAAGCTTCCAATCACCCGTATGCATGATGATGCCCTGATCCGTGCGCAACGCCACCGCATGCATTTCGGGGATCGAGTGCGTCACCGGCACCATTTCAAACCCAAACGGCCCAATCTCGTATTGCTGCCCGGCGGTAACTTCATGCACCTTCACTTTGCCCTGGAGCCCCTCCTCCGCCAGCTTGTTCTTGAGCACCCCAGCCGTAAACGGTGTCGCGTAAACTGGGCAGCCAATCTCAGGCCACAAATATGCCACCGCGCCGAGGTGATCCTCATGTGCATGCGTCAACACGAGGCCAACGATATCGTTCTTATACGGCGTGATCGCATCAATATTCGGCACCACAATTTCAATCCCCGGCAAATGCGCACCCGCGAACCCGATGCCAAGATCGATCATCAGCCACTTGCCCTTGTAGCGATAGAGATTGAGGTTCATCCCAATCTCATTCGCGCCACCCAGCGGCACGAACAGCAACTCGTCGTTATACTCATTGAAATTGAATGCCACGGATACTCTTTCTATTTTTTTCTTTGCCATTCCTGCAAAAGCAGGAATCTCCTTCACTTAGTGCATAATGGATTCCCGCTTTCGCAGAAATGACGAAAGGTTTGTCGCGCTCATTTTCCCCGCGCATGCAGAAACCGCAGACCACGGATCGTCAGATCCGCATCCACCACATCGATCATTTTCGTCGCTTCGCCATAAAGCGGCGCCAGGCCGCCGGTAGCAACAACTCTCATCGCCTCTCCGCGCTCAGCCTTGATGCGAGCGACAATACCCTCAATCAACCCCGTATAGCCATAGAAAATACCCGATTGCATGGCAGCGGTGGTATTCCGTCCAATCACCGCGGTTGGGTGAGCAATTGAAATACCATGCAATTTCGCCGCCGCACGTTGCAGTGCCTCGAGCGATAAATTAATCCCCGGCGCGATCACCCCGCCCAAATATTCACCTTTGGACGACACCACATCAAACGTCGTCGCCGTCCCAAAATCGATAATGATCGCCGCCTGCTTCCAGGTCGACCAGGCTGCAAAAGCGTTGATAAGACGATCCGCTCCCAGCTCCACTGGATTATCTAACAGCACCGGCATGCCTACATCAATGCCGCCATCTCCAACCAGCCGCGGCTCACATTTGAGATATTGCCGCACGAAACATTTCACCGAAAAATTCGCATCCGGCACCACGGAAGAAATGATCGCCGCCGTAACATTACTCGCGAGAATACTCGCATGCTCCATCAAACTCAGCAGCCACACCGCATATTCGTCCGACGTACGATGGATATCCGTACGAATCCGCCATTGCGCTTTCGTCGTATCCTTATCGCACAGCGCGAAAACAATGTTGGTGTTACCGATGTCAATCGCGAGGAGCATTACGCCGTCTCTTTAAAAAACACGTCGCCCGCCGTGATGCCGGTAATTTTCCCCTTGGCATCGCGCAACAACATCCGTCCGGCAGAATCGATGCCCTCAAACGTCCCCTCATGCTGCGCATCGCCCACAACAACTTCCACCGGCTTACCGATGTGATAAGCATGCTTGATCCACGCTTCCTCAATATCACCGAACCCACTCGTCGCCCATAAATCGTAGCGGTGAATAAAATTATACACGAACCGCGATAGCACAATCTTCGCGCTGATGAGCTCCACACCCGATTCGCGTAAACATGTCGCCGGAAACATCACATGCTCCGGATGCGAGTCGATATTCATTCCCACGCCCACAACCACCCACTGGCGTTTCGCGCCACTAACTTCCGTCGTGGTGAAGGATTCGAGCAAAATACCACCGATTTTTTGCCCATCGCACAACACATCATTCGGCCATTTGCAGGCGATGTTCTCGGGCTTAGGCACAATCGCTTGCAATGTTTCTGCCACCGCCAGCGATGCCACGAACGACAATTGCGCACTCGTCGCCAAATCACAATCCGGGCTCAGCAGCACCGAAACAAAAAGATTGCCCTCCGCCGACACCCATTCACGCCCCATGCGCCCCCGCCCGGCCGTTTGGCGCTTGGCCCAAATTACCGCACCGTGCGATGCGCCGCCGCCAGCGAGGCGTTTCGCCTCTTCGTTCGTGCTATCAAGCACGTCATACGAGAGCAGATGGTAGTCATTCAATAAATTGCTTTCGGCGTGTTTGGCCATTAGCTGAATACTCCTGCAGCACGCCCAGCGGCGTCCAATAATGCGGCAGGATAGAGGAAGAAAAGCACCGTCACAAGCGCGCAGATAAGCAGCACCGCCTCCGAGAAGCGCGGCACATGCCGCTCCAGCCCAAGCACCGGCTCATCGAAATACATGATCTTGATGACTTTGAGGTAATAGTACGCCGCAACCACCGATGTCAGCACCCCAATCACCGCCAATATATATAGTCCCGACTGCATCGCGCTCAGGAAGATAAACATCTTCCCGTAAAAGCCCGCGAACGGTGGAATCCCCGCCATCGAGAACATCATAATCATCATAAACAGCGCCCCACGCGGACTGGTTTTCGACAAGCCCGCAAGATCCGACAAATTCTCAACTTGCTCCCCCGCCCGCCGCATAAACAGCACAAAGCCGAACGTACCCACGCTCATGAACAAATAAAGCGTGAAATAAACGAGCACGCCCTTAATACCCTCCGGCGTCCCGGTCGCGAGGCCAATCAACATATAGCCGATATGGCCAATGGAGCCATAAGCCAGCAGCCGTTTAATATTCGTCTGCGTCAGCGCCCCAAACGCCCCCACTGCCATCGAGGCCACCGCCACAATCGCGAGGATATTTTGCCAATCCGGCAACATATTCGCGAACGGGTCCATCAGTAGGCGGATAAAAATCGCCATCGCCGCAATCTTCGGCGCGGTCGCAAACAGCATCGTCACCGGTGTCGGTGCCCCCTGATACACATCCGGCGTCCACATATGAAACGGCACCGCGGAAATTTTGAAACACAGCGCCACCACCAACATCACCATGCCCACAATCGCGCCATAAGCCACCGGCACCTGCGAATCGCTTGTCGCCCCAAACAAATCACTCATCGCGCTGAAATTGGTGGTGCCGGTATACCCATACACCAAGCTCGCCCCAAACAATAAAATGCCCGACGAAAGTGCGCCCAGCACAAAATACTTCACCCCCGCCTCCGAACTCACCGCATTATCGCGGTCATAGGTCGCAAGCACATAGAGTGACAGCGAAGAAAGCTCGAGCCCCAAGTAGAGCGTCAGTAAATCATTCGCCGACACCAACACCATCAGCCCCAACGTCGAAAGCAGCACAAGAATCGGATATTCAAATTTTTTGTGCTTCTCGATCAGCACCAGCCAGTTGTAGCTCATGCCTAGCACAAGCGTAGAGGAAATCAGGATAATGAATTTCACAAACTGCGTGAAACTATCAACCGTCACGAGATCATGAAATGCCGTGTCATCCGCCACATCTCGCGGCCAAACTTGCCAAGCCGCTGCAAGCATCACACCCATCGCAAGCAGCGTAATTCCACCTGTCGCCCGCAATCCACGAAATGCGCCAAACAACAGCAGTACCAGCGCACCAATCAACACCGTTAGCTCCGGCGCGATAACGGAGAATTCTGTAAAATCAAACTCGGGCATCATTCCTTTTCCTCCGTTTGCGCGGGCAACTCCGCGGGGAGATTCTCCATATCCGACGGCGACGCCGTAGCAGTATCGCTCACCCGGCTAACCTGCGTCAGCAAATGCTTCACGACAGGCGACAACGAGCGCGTAATCCCAAGCGGGTGCACGCCCATCCAAATCACGACGGCAATCATCGGCACGAAATAAAACCACTCGCGCACATTCGCATCTTTCATATGCGCGACTTCAGGATTCGTCACCTCGCCAAACACCACGCGGCGATAGAGCCACAGCATATACGCCGCGCCGAGAATCAACCCCGTCGCTGCCCATGCCGTCGCCCACGGCGCCGCCTGATAGCTGCCGACGATCACAAGAATCTCGCCCACAAAACCCGAGGTTGCAGGCAACCCAGCCGATGCCATCGTGAACACCATAAAAAACGCCGCGTAATAGGGCATCACATTCACCACCCCGCCATATTGCTTGATCTCACGCGTATGCATCCGGTCATACACCACGCCCACACAAAGGAACAGCGCGCCGGAGACAACCCCATGGCTAATCATTTGAAAAATCGCCCCTTCGATCCCCTGCTGCGTGAAGGAGAAAATCCCAAGCGTCACAAAGCCCATATGCGCGACGGAGGAATAGGCGATCAGCTTCTTCATATCCTCCTGCACCAGCGCCACCAGCGAGGTATAGACCACCGCAATAATGCTAAGCACGAATACAAAGTTGGCGTAGTAATGCGAAGCCTCCGGCAGCATCGGCAGCGAGAAACGCAGGAAGCCGTAAGCCCCGAGCTTAAGCAGGATCCCAGCCAGAATCACCGAGCCCGCCGTCGGCGCTTGCACATGCGCATCCGGCAACCAGGTATGCACTGGCCACATCGGCACTTTCACGGCGAAGGAGGCAAACAGTGCAAGCCACAACCATTTTTGCACATCCAGCCCCATGCTCGGCGCTTCGGTCATCAGCGTCGGAATATCCGTCGTGTTGAAGGTGAAGTAGAGATAAAGCAACGCGAGCAAGAACAGCACGGAGCCCGCCAGCGTATAGAGGAAAAATTTATACGCCGCATAAATCCGGTTCTGGCCGCCCCAGATACCGATAATGAGATACATCGGAATCAGCACCGCCTCGAAGAAGAGATAAAACAGCAGCAAATCCAGCGACACAAACGTGCCGATCACGAGCGATTCCAAAATCAAAAACAGTGCCATGAATTCGGCGACACGCTTAGTGACTGACTCCCAACTACACAAAATACAAATCGGCATCAGGAACGTCGTCAGCAACACCAGCCACAGCGAAATACTATCAATCCCGAGGTGGAAGTTAATGTCATACCCCACAAACCACGGCGATTTTTCGACCAGCTGAAACTCTGTGCTAGCCCCATCGAACACCAGCAACATCGTCAACGAGTAAACAAAAATCGCCACCGTCGCGATCAGCGCCAGCCAACGCGCATAGGCCGCGCCATGCTCCTCGTTGCGGCCAGCGAAATAAATCACCACCGCCGAAATCAGCGGCAAAATAATCAGCGATGAAAGCATATGATCCATTAGCGCACCACCGTGTAAGCGAGCCAGCTAATCAGCACCAACAGGCCAATCAGCATCGCGAAAGCATAATGATAGAGATATCCCGTTTGCATCCGGCTCGCACGCACCGCAATAATGCGGCTAACCAACGCCGCACCATTCGGCCCCAGCCCATCGATAACTTTTACATCAAAGAACCGCCACAGCCATTGGCCTGCCTTAATTGCATTGCGCACGAACAAGGCATCATACAGCTCATCGAAATACCATTTGTTGAGCAGGAAGCGATACAGCCCCTGCACCTGCATCTTCACCAGCGTCGGCAGTTCCGGCCGGCTGATGTAGAACACCCAGGCAAGCGTAATCCCGCTCACGCCCGCGATCAGCGGCAACATTTCGATAATCTCCGGCGCGTGATGCTCCTCGCCAGACCCATGCGGCAGAATCGTAATCGCCCCATGCCAGAACGCCATGGATGGATCCATAATCCCCCAAATATAAAACCCAATCGCCCCCGCAAACAAGGCGCCCAGCACCAGCGGCACCAGCGGCACCAGCATGATCGGCGGCGATTCATGCACATGTTCCATCGTGTGATGATCCGCCCGCGGCGTGCCGTGGAAGGTCATAAACAGCAACCGCCAGGAATAAAACGCCGTCATAAACGCGGCCATGATGCCGAGGCCGAACGCCACATAACCCTGCGTCGTCCCCGCCGCATAGGCCGCCTCTAAAATAGCATCCTTCGAGAAATACCCCGCAAAGAACGGAATCCCCGCCAGCGCCAGCGAGCCGATCCACATAAACGCATAAGTATACGGAATCTTCCGCCAGATACCGCCCATCTTGCGCATATCCTGCTCGCCGGACATGGCGTGAATCACCGACCCCGCGCCAAGGAACAACAATGCCTTGAAGAAACCGTGCGTAAACAAGTGAAAAATCGCCGCATTATAAGCCGACACGCCGCAAGCGAAGAACATATAACCAAGCTGCGAACAGGTGGAATACGCAATCACGCGTTTAATATCATTCTGCATGAGGCCGACCGATGCCGCAAAAATCGCGGTGATCGCGCCGACATACGTCACCACCATCAGCGCATGCGGTGCGAGTTCGAACAGCGGTGAGCAGCGTGCGAGCATAAAAACACCAGCTGTCACCATCGTTGCGGCATGGATCAGCGCGGAGACAGGCGTCGGCCCCTCCATCGCGTCCGGCAACCAGGTGTGCAGTAGGAACTGCGCGGATTTACCCATCGCGCCCATGAACAGCAGCAGACAGATCGTATCCATCACCGGCGCGCGCAGGCCGAACAGCACCCAGCTCGCCTGCGGTGTATCGGCATGGAACGCCGTCGCCGTTGCGAACACGGTTTTAAAATCGACCGAACCAAAGGTGAAAAACAGCGCCGCGATGCCGAGCGCAAAACCAAAGTCACCCACGCGGTTGACGATAAATGCTTTCATCGCCGCTGCATTTGCACTTGGCTTTTTGAACCAGAAGCCGATCAGCAGATAGGAGCACAGCCCCACACCTTCCCAACCGAAAAACAGCTGAATAAAGTTATCGCTCGTCACCAGCATCAACATCGAGAAAGTAAACAGCGACAAATAGCTCATAAAGCGCGGCTTATGCTCGTCATGACTCATATAGCCGACGGAATAGATGTGCACGATGGCCGCCACCCACGTCACCAGCAGCAACATCACCGCCGTCAGCGTATCCACTTTCAGCGCCCAGCGCGTCGCAAAATCGCCGGAGACAATCCAATCCGATATCTTCACATCCGCATCAATCCCGTGGCCAGTGATGCGTAGAAAAATCAGCAAAGCGAACATGGCCGAAAGCACCATCGGCACGCAGGTAACCAGCTGCGCACGCACGTCGCCGATATTGCGCACGAACAGGCCGCTGACCAACGCCCCCAGCAAGGGCAGGAAAACGCATGCAACGATCATTTCATTCAGTGAGAGCATGGTTAACCTTTCAACGCCCGAATATCATCGACATCAATCGTGCCGCGGTTACGGAAATACACGACGAGAATCGCAAGCCCTATTGCTGCTTCCGCCGCTGCCACCGTCAGCACGAACATCGTAAAAATTTGCCCTTTAAGGTCGCCCAGCTGTACCGAAAACGCGACGAAATTGATGTTCACCGCGAGCAGCATCAGCTCCACCGACATCAGCAGCGTGATAATATTTTTACGGTTCAAAAAAATCCCCGCGATACCAGTGACAAACAACATCGTCGAAAGCATCACGTAATGGCCGATGGTGATAGAGCCGTAGAGCGCCTGTTCCATTAAATCCCCTCCCCTGGCTTCACATCGACCAGCGCCACCGATTGCGCGCGGGTGCGCATAAGCTGCTTGGTGATGTTTTGTCGCTTCACACCCAGGCGATGGCGGTGAGTGAGCACAATCGCGCCAATCATTGCCACCAGCAAAATAACGCCGGAAAGCTGGAAGGCGAGCAGATAGTCCGTATAAAGCACTTCCCCAATCGCGCGCGCGTTGCTCACTTGCGTCATGTCCGGAATCGGCGAAGCGATTTCCGCATGCGGCACCGGCGTCAGCAGCGAAGTGTAAAGCAGCGCACCAATTTCAAGGAACAGCACCGTCGCCACCCCAATGCCGAGTGGCAAATAACTAATGAAACCCGCCCGCAGCTTTTCGAAATTGATGTTCAGCATCATCACCACGAACAGGAACAACACCGCCACCGCGCCGACATAAACAATCACCAACGTCATCGCGATATATTCCGCGCCGAGCAGCACAAACAGTCCCGCCGCGTTGAAAAAGGCGAGAATGAGAAAAAACACCGAATGCACTGGGTTGCGCGCGGTGATGACGGATAGCGCCGCCAGCATTAGCACAGCGGAAAATACATAAAACAGCACCGTGGTCACTTGCGGCATCATCAGCGATACCCCGCATCGGCCTTAAGGTTCGCCGCAATCGCCGGCTCCCAACGCTCGCCATTCGCGAGCAACTTGTCTTTATCGTAGAATAATTCCTCACGCGTTTCAGCCGCGTATTCAAAATTCGGGCCTTCGACAATCGCATCGACCGGACACGCTTCCTGGCAAAAGCCGCAATAGATACATTTGGTCATGTCGATATCATAACGCGTCGTGCGGCGTGAACCATCATCGCGCGTTTCCGCCTCGATGGTAATGGCCTGCGCTGGGCAGATCGCCTCGCACAGTTTGCACGCGATACAACGCTCTTCGCCATTCGCATAGCGGCGCAACGCATGTTCGCCACGAAAACGTGGGGATAACGGGCCTTTTTCGTAGGGATAGTTAATCGTCACCGACCGACGGAAAAAGAAATATTTCAACGTCAGCAACATGCCGCCCAGCAATTCGCTGAGCAGGAACGATCGGGTGAGATGCGAAGCAGAAGCCATGATTAACTCGGTAAATTATGTGTGTAGACAAGGTAGCCCGCCGTGAGCACCACCCACAGCAGCGACAGCGGCAGAAATACTTTCCACCCCAAGCGCATCAGCTGATCGTAGCGGTAGCGCGGAAACGTCGCGCGCACCCATAGGAACACAAACAGGCACAAACAAATTTTGAGAATAAACCACACGCCGCCCGGCACAATCGCCAGCGTTTCACTCGCAAACGGCGCATACCAGCCGCCAAGGAACAGCACCGACGTCATCGCACTCATCAAAATCATGTTGATATATTCACCCAGGAAAAACAGCGCGAACGCCATCGAAGAATATTCCACGTTATAACCCGCAACGAGCTCCCCCTCCGCTTCGGGAAGATCGAACGGCAAACGATTGGTTTCCGCCAGCCCCGAGATAAAAAACACCACAAACATCGGCAGCAGCGGAAAGCCGCCAGAGAAAATATTGAACGCAAACCAATGTGAAATGCCGCCTTCTTGCGCATGCACGATATCGCTCAAATTCAGCGAGCCCGCGCACAGCAGCACGGTGATGATCACCAATCCAATCGACACTTCATACGACACCATCTGCGCGCTGGAACGAATCGCACCGAGGAATGCGTATTTCGAGTTACTCGCCCAGCCGGAAATGATGATGCCGTAAACCCCAAGCGACGATACCGCAAACAGGTAAAGCACACCCACATTGAGGTTCGCGATCACGAAATTTTCTGAAAACGGAATTACCGCCCAGCCCAGCAACGCCAACGCAAACGTAATCATCGGCGCCAGAATAAACATCACCCGGTTCGCCTTGGTCGGGATGATCGTCTCTTTCAAAAACAGCTTCAGCCCATCCGCAAACGGCTGCAGCAAGCCGAAGGGCCCCACCACGTTCGGCCCTTTGCGCAGCTGCATGCCCGCGATCACCTTGCGTTCGGCATAAGTCAGCATCGCCATCGCAATCAGCAATGGCACGGTGATGAGCAGGATTTTACCCACCACTTCAAGCAGCGGCAGGAGAATCGTCAGCCAAAGATCGCTCTGTAAGAATTCATTCATGCGGCCATTTTCTCTTGCATCGTTTTCATCACACTTTCCGCACATTGCGCCATAGTTTTCGAGGCGCGGCTGATCGGATCACTCATATAAAAATTACGTACCGGGTAGTCAAACTTTTCACCGGCGATCGTACCGGTCGAGGCGCTTTTATTGCTCCACGTGGCCGCCGTGCGCATGCCGACTTTGGCGAAATGCGGAAACTCACGCACCAACCGCGCACGCAACTCACTCAGCGAATTGTACGGCAACGCCTTACCCAACACATCGGAAAGCGCTCGCAAAATCTGCCAGTCCGCCCGCGCCTGCCCTGGCGGGAACACCGCCCGCTTGGCTTCCTGCACGCGGCCCTCAGTGTTCACATAGAGCGCGTCTTTTTCGGTATACGCCGCCCCCGGCAACACGACATCCGCCCGATGCGCACCGATATCGCCGTGGTGCCCCTGATACACCACAAACGCATCGCCGAAATACTGCATGTCGATTTCATCAACACCAAGCAGGTAAACGAATTTAATATCCTTATTTGCAATCGCATTCACCATTGCGGTCATATCGAGTCCGCCTTTCTGCGGCACGAATCCAACATCCAGCGTGCCCACGCGGCCAGCCGCGTAATGTAGCACATTAAACCCATTCCACCCCTCCCTCACGACATGGCATGTCGCGGCGATGGTTTTGGTGAGAGCATGGATAGCCGCGCCATCACCGCGTGCAAGTGCGCCTGCACCGAGGATGATGACTGGGTTTTTCGCATTCTTCAGCGCGTCCGCCACCGGATGCTTCCCACTGGCAATATCATTCAACACTTGTGGATTCTCGCCCAATTGCTCGACCGGATAGGTCAAATCCACCGCCGCTCCAACATTGAACGCGCGCAGGCCGTTGCGCAGATATGCCTGCCGCAGCCGCGTGTTGACGAGCGGCGCTTCGTGGCGCGGGTTGGTACCAATCATCAACACCACATCCGCCTTCGCCAAATCCGCAATGCCGGTATTCATGATATAACCCGCGCGATCGGACGCATCGATTTTTGCGCCGTCCTGGCGGCATTCAAGATTCGGCGAACCAAGCGCGACCATCAAATCTTTCAGCGCCAAGGTCGATTCCACATCCACCAAATTACCAACGACGGCGGCCATCTCGGAACCCTTGAGGCCTTGCGCTTTCGCCGCAATCGCCGCAAACGCTTCTTCCCAGCTTGCTTGCACCAGCTTGCCGCCCTTGCGCACATAGGGCCGGTCTAGCCGCTGCGTCTTTAGCCCGTCACACGCATAGCGCGTTTTGTCGGAAATCCATTCCTCGTTCACTTCCTCATTCAAGCGCGGCAAGATGCGCAGCACCGCCTCGCCCCGCGCATCAATGCGGATATTACTGCCGACCGCATCCATCACATCACTCGACTCGGTTTTGGAAAGCTCCCACGGCCGCGCCACGAACGCATAGGGCTTGCTGGTGAGCGCGCCGACCGGGCACAAATCCACGATATTCGCCGAAAGTTCCGACGTCAGCGCCCGTTCGAGGTAGCTCGTAATCTCCATATGCTCGCCACGCCCCAGCGCACCAATTTCCGGCACGCCCGCCACCTCATCCACAAACCGCACGCAGCGTGTGCAATGGATGCAGCGGTTCATCTCCGTCTTCACCAGCGGGCCCATATATTTCGGCTCCACCGCGCGCTTATGCTCGTGATAGCGGCTGATGCCGGAACCATAAGCCATCGCCTCATCCTGCAAATCGCACTCGCCCGCTTGGTCGCAGATCGGGCAATCGAGCGGGTGGTTGATGAGCAAAAACTCCATCACTCCTTCCCGCGCCTTTTTCACCATCGGCGTGTTGGTAAACACTTCCATTTTATCCGCAGCCGGCAGCGCACAGCTTGCCTGTGGCTTCGGCGGCCCCGGCTTCACCTCAACGAGGCACATGCGGCAGTTACCCGCAATCTTCAACCGGTCATGATAACAAAACCGCGGAATCTCCACCCCATGCGCATCGCACACCTGGATAACGGATTGCCCGGGCGTGAATTCTACTTCCTGACCATCGATTTTAAGTGTTGGCATGAATTATTCGTCCTTCACGTATTTTTTCTGGAGAGCGTTGATCACATCGAGCAGTTTTTGCAATGCGGCTGGCGGCTCGGCATTCTCAACAGTCACTTCCTTGCCGTTGACAGAAACAATGGTGCTAAATCCATCACGCACATCACGGTTGACGTAAGCATCCTTGAGCTTCGCAAAGTCTTTACTCTCAGTCGCTTCACGCAATTGAGCATATTCCTCATCCGTGATTTTCGCCGTCAGCTCAGTTGGCTTCGCGACGCGGCCACCCTTGTAATGCATCACTTTATCGCTGCCGATGGTGATATCAATGGAGCCCTTCATCCAAGAATGGTGATATTGAATCGGCCCCACCGTCGCAGCATCTGTTTTCACATATTTTTTCTCAAGCTTGTTCAGCAAATCAAGCAACGGCTGTAGCCCCGCGGGTGCTTTTTTATCGGCGACTATCACTGTCTTGCCATTCGCCCGCACTTCGAGATCCACTCCACTTTCAAATGTTCCGCTCTTGACGTAATCCTTCTCCAGCTTGGTAAAAGCCTCCGAATGTGTAGCAGCCTGGAGCTTTTTATACTCATCACTGCTAATCGTCGCCTCAAAGCTTTTCGGTTCTACTGCACCATCCGCTGTGAAATGCAGCGCACGATCGACATCGACCACTAGCTCCGCCGTGCCTTTATCCGACGTGTGACGATAGTAAATCGCCCCTGCAT
>JBGAJE010000019.1:0-20246 GCA_044225085.1 Rickettsiales bacterium
GAGGGTAAGGCTGTGCCAATCATCCGAGGTGAGGCCGCGCAAGGGGAACCATTGGAAATAGCTGCCGCCGGCGAAAAGGATGAGGAGGAGGACGGCGAAAAGGAAGCCGGGAATGGCCTGGCCGATGACAATGACGGTACTCGTCCAAATATCGAACCGCGAGCCATCTTGTACTGCTTTGCGAATGCCGAGGGGAATGGAGACTAGGTAGACGATCAACGTCGTCCAAAGGCCCAACGAAATTGAGACGGGGAGTTTTTCGGCGATGAGGGTGATAACCGGCGTGTCGCGGAAGAAGCTATTGCCGAAATCGAAGCGGGCATATTGTTTGAGCATCAGCCAGAACCGCTCGGGGGCGGGCTTGTCGAAGCCGTACTGTTTTTTGATGTCGGCGAGGAGTTCGGGGTCGATGCCTTGGCCGCCGCGGTAGGCGCCGGTGGGGTTGGCGGTGATGGCGCCGCCGATGTCCGTTGCGCCGCCGATGCGGTCGCCTGCGCCAGTGGCGCCGGGGGTGGTGAGTTTGGCGACGAGTTGCTCGACCGGGCCGCCAGGTGCGGCTTGGATGATGATGAAATTGATGAGCAAGATGCCAAGCAGCGTCGGAATCATCAGCAGAATGCGGCGGAGGATGTAGGCGGTCATGGCATACTTCCTATCTTGTCGGCGCGGTTGCCGTGGGGTTCGGTGGCCCACCATGTATCGATAGCGTAACTATAAGCCGGCGTGATTTTGGGGCGGCCAAATTGGTTCCAGTAGGTGATGCGCCAGGCGTTGAGGTTCCAATGTGGGATGACATAATATTCGTTGAGGAGCACGCGGTCGAGGGCGCGGCCTGCCGGGATTAACTCGGCCAGCGTTTGGGCGCGGAGGATTTTTTCGGTGAGCATATCGACCGCTTTGTTTTTGATGCCGCCTAAGTTTTGGCTGCCTTCGACATCGGCTTGGGTGGAGTTCCAATATTGGTATTGCTCCATGCCGGGGTAGAAGAGGCCTTGGTTCCACCAGATGGAAATGACATCGAAATCGCGGTGATCGACGCGGCGTTGGTATTGCGCGGCGTCGACATAGCGGAAGCTGGCAGCGATGCCTAGGCGCGCGAGGTTGTGGCGCATGGAGGCGATGACGCGCTCGAAGGTGCGTTGGGTCATGAGGAATTCGACGGTGAGGGGTTCGCCGGTTTTTTTGTTCACGCGTTTGCCATCGCGCATCACCCAACCGGCATCGTCGAGCAGTTGTTGGGCGCGGATGAGGTTTTCGCGTGCGTTGCCGGAGCCATCATTGGTGGGGACTTTGTATTCGGTGGTGAACAATGCTGGTGGGAGTTGCGATTTGTAGGGGTCGAGCAGTGCTAGCTCATCTTTGCTTGGCAAGCCCTTTGCTTCGAAATCGGTGTTGTTGAAATAGCTGCCATTGCGTTCGTAGGCGCTGTAGAAGAGGACTTTGTTCATCCATTCGAAATCGAGTGTTAGGCCAATGGCTTCACGGACACGGCGGTCGGAGAATTTTTCCAGGCGGGTATTGAAGAGAAAGCCTTGCATACCGCGTGGAATTTTGTGGGGGATGAGGGTTTTATTGAGCTGGCCGGATTTGATGGCGGGGATGTCATATGCCGTGGCCCAGTTGCGGGCGATGAATTCTTCGTAGAAATCGAACTGGTGGGATTTAATGCCTTCGAGCGCGGAGACGTCGTCGCGGTAGACATCGAAGCGGATAGTATCAAAGTTATAAAAGCCACGCTGGCTGGGGAGGTTGGCGGCCCAATAGTTTTTCACGCGCTCGTAGGTGATGGCGCGGCCGGGATCGACGGCGGCAACGCGGTAGGGGCCGGAGCCGAGGGGTGTTTGTAGGGTGGTTTTGTCGAAGGGGATGCAGACGCTAGCTCCCTCTCCCTTTAGGGGAGAGGGCTGGGGTGAGGGTGCTTCGAGAGGCTTTTCGTCGCCAGTGGATGCCCCCCTCATCCCATCCTTCTCCCCCGAGGGGAGAAGGCGTGCGGAGGTGGCCTCACAATAATACTGCTGCGGCAGCACCGGCAGGCTTGCGGCGACTAAGGGGAGTTCGCGGCGGGTTTTGTCTTCGAAGTGGAATCGGACGCTGCGTGGTCCCGTTTTTTCGATGGTGATGGGTTTTAGTTGGATGCGGTAAACCGGATGGCCTTGGGTTTTGAGGGTATTGAAGGTCCAGATAACATCGTCGGCGGTGATGGGTTTGCCGTCATCCCATTTGGCGGCGGGATTGAGGGTGAAATCGGCGTAGGAGCGGTCGGGGGCGAGGGTGACGGAGTCGGCGATGAGGGCGTAGTAGGATTGGGGTTCGTCGTAGCTTGGGGTCATCAGAGTTTGTAGGACGTTGCCCTGCAAGCCGGGGGCCGAGATGCCGCGCAGGATGAAGGGGTTCATGCTATCAAATGGTGCGTTGGCGGAGAGTTTAAGCGTGCCGCCCTTGGGCGCGTCGGGGTTCACATAGTCAAACTGTTTGAAATTAGCGGGGTATTTGAGGTCGCCATACATAGCAATGCCGTGGGCGGCATAACTGGGAGTGGCAAGTGCCAACGTCCCTAAAAGGCTCAAAATTTGTAATAAAAGCTTCATGTTGCTGCCTAGGGCAGCAGGGTAGAATGGGTTGATGATAGATGCAATGAGGATCATGTGGCACCAGTATATGAAAAGAAAGCGTTGCTTCCCGATGAGGCAGTAGTTCGTTCGATCATGAAACGAGTCGAAGACGCAGCGTTTAAGGGCTTTGTTGTTTTTGAACATTTATCGTTGGTGCCAGACTCGCAAGATTCGCTAGTGAGCAAAGAACAAATTTGCGGCAAAACTATCGTTCCTTCCAATGTCCGCGTCATGACTAAAGGGCAGTATTTTGCTCGATGTCTTTTGCAACGCGCAGCTCCTTTTGCTGAGGGGCATATATTTGCCAAGCTTCGAGCATTGGAATTTCCTTATATGCCCTATAAAACGCTTCTAGATTTACCCTACGCTTTAACTTTGAAAGAACCACACATTGAGAAGCTGGCGGAGCTGTTTGGGCATGGCGATCCTGTTTTAACGGAGGAGCTTTCGAAACTGCTTGCCAGCCCGCCTCTCATGACTCGTAGAATGTTTGAAGAAACATATTTTTTGGGGAAACCTACCCATATAAAAAACGCCCTTGAAGTTAGAGCAGCGCGTGCGGCGGAAGTCCAAGCGGCGGGTATATTTATGGAGTCAACCATACAGCATCCGAAATTGGGAGTTAGAAAACTTTTGACTGCTTTAGGGGAACAGCATGGATATCAAATCACAGCCAATCGACTCCATCGGATGCTTGGAGGTGGGCGAAAAATTGATCCCCAATTTATTCGTTTTTTTCGAGAAACCATTATGCAATGGAGCATGGCCGACCCAACTCACTGTATCGATATGACGCAATTCGAAGCCCAGTTGGCTATTCTGGAAACGGCCGCGCTTAAACCACGTTTGCGATAAACAGCTACTTCGCTGCCTTATCCTTCGCCGGCGCTGCTGCTGTTGGCAACTTGGCGGGACTATCCGTCATTTGCGTCGCGATGTAGGCGATGACGTTCGCGCGTTCCTGGTCTTTTGGGATACCGGCGAAGGACATCATCGTGCCCGGGACGTATTTGTTGGGGCCCCAGAGGAAGTGGTTCAGCTCTTCCACTGACCAACTTTTATCGGCATGGGTTTTCATGGCGCTGGAGTAGTTGAAATCGCCGACGCTCGCGACTTTGCGGTTTACAACGCCCCAGAGATGTGGGCCGACTTTGTTGGCGCCGCCCTTGCTAACATCATGGCAGACGGTGCATTTTTTGTTTACGAAGTCTTCACCGGCTTTTACGTCGGCGGTGGCGAATAGGCCTGAAATATCGCCGGCAGTTGCAGGCGCTGCCGCGCCGCCTTCGGTCGGTGCTTCGGTGACCTCGATTTTGTAGCCGCGCGGGCCTTCCTCGTGGTGGCCGGGATGCTCGGGGCCGCCATCGTAGAGAAATTCAGTGACTTTGCCGGTGACCATGCCGATGAGGCCTGCGAGCAGAATGGCGGCCGCGGCTTTGTTGAGGTTCAGATTCGAGGACATGCGTAATCCTGTGCTTATTGTTGTAATTTCGTCCGGTCGCGGTTAACGACGGTATGGATGGGCGGTAGCATAGCCGTTTCATCGCCGCAACTATTTATCTATTCCGGATCGCTATGTCAGTTCTGATCGTTATCCCTGCACGCATGAAAGCGACACGCCTGCCCAATAAGCCGCTCGCGATGATTGCGGGTGAGCCGATGATCGTGCAGGTCTGGCGTCGGGCGATGGAATCTGGGGTCGGCGATGTGGTGGTGGCGTGTGACGGTGAGGAGATTGCCCAGGCCATTCGTGAAGTGGGTGGGATGGCGATCGTCACGAACCCGGATCATCCATCGGGTTCCGACCGGGTTTGGGAAGCGGTGCAGCGTATGGCGGCAGAGGATATGCTGCCGCAAGATTATGATATTATCATTAATTTACAGGGCGATGTGCCAACGCTAGAGCCGGGGCTGCTGAAAACTATTTTGAAGCCGCTGGAGGACCCTGCAGTCGATATTGCCACGTTAGTGGCGCCCATTACGCGTGCAGAAGAACATGAAAATCCATCGGTGGTGAAGGCTGTGTTGGCGCTAAACCATACGCTGACGCGGGGGCGGGCGCTTTATTTCACGCGGGCGACGGCGCCGTATGGCGAAGGGTTCCGCTATCATCACATTGGGGTCTATGCGTATCGCAAAGCGGCGCTCGCGGCGTTTGTCGGTTTGCCACCCAGTCCGCTTGAGATGCGGGAAAAACTCGAGCAATTGCGCGCCCTCGAGCATGGATTACGGGTTGACGCAGTGGTGGTTGATACCGTACCACTCGGCGTCGATACGCCGGAAGACCTGGAACGGGCGCGGGAACTGTTACTCTAGGAGATAGTATGACGAAGAAACCGTACCATGTGGTCGCGATCGGTAATGCGATTGTGGATGTGCTGGCGTTTGCCGATGATGCATTCATCGCCAAGCAAGAAATGCGCAAGGGCACGATGCAGCTGATCGATGCGCCGCGCGCGGAATCGCTTTACGGCGCGATGGGACAGGCGGCGGAAGTTTCTGGTGGCTCAGCGGCGAATACGCTTGCGGGTATGGCAGATCTCGGTGCGAAGACAGCGTTTATCGGCAAAGTGAACAAAGATGAGCTGGGGCGGATTTTTCGGCATGATATGAATGCGATCGGCGTCGAGTTCAAAACGCCCGATGCGACGAATGGAGTTGTCACCGCGCGTTGTTTGATTGTGGTGACGCCGGATGGTCAGCGGACGATGAATACATTCCTCGGCGCGGCGGGCGAGATTCACAAGGATGATGTGGATACCAAGCTGATTAGCAACGCGCAGATTTTCTATGGCGAAGGCTATATGTGGGATTTAGATGTCACCAAAACCGCGCTGCGCCACGCGTTCGCGACGGCGAAGGCGGCTGGGACGAAAATTGCCTTTACGCTTTCGGATGTGTTCTGTGTGGAGCGTTCGCGGGAAGATTACCTCGCGATGATTCGCGATGATTTCGATATTTTGTTCTGCAACCATGATGAGGCGATGGCGCTTTATCCCGGCAAGAGTTTCGAGCAAGTGCTTGATTTGCTGCAGGGCCAGTGTGAAGTGATTGCCGTGACGTGTGGATCGAAAGGCTCGATTATCCTCACCAAAGACGAGCGCATCAAAGTGGATGCGATTTGGGTGCATGAAGTGGTGGATACGACGGGTGCGGGGGATCTCTATGCGGCGGGGTTCCTCTATGGCTTTACGCATGGAATGAAATTGGCTGAATGCGGGAAGCTTGGTTCGGCGTGTGCGTCTGAAATCATCAAGCATCTCGGTGCACGGGCGCAGAAGCCGTTGAAGCGACTATTAGCAGCATAAAAAGGAGTGATATATGTTGAGTTATGATCAGATTAAAAATATGCCGTCATCGCGCGGCGGGAAATTAGCTTACGCGATTTTTGCGGCGCTGGTAGCGCGATCTGCGTTGAATGAAGGCCTCGCGACGTTGCCGGTGAATACTGATGGCGCGCTAATGGGGTTTTTGATGACGGGTATTTTGGTGTTTACTATTGGCCTTGCGGTGGTGCGGTTCGATACTGGCCGGCCGTTATTTGAGCCGCTGAAACGAGGCTAGCATGAGCATTAAACGCATCGAGCCTGGCCCGCGCATGAGCGAAGCGGTGATTCATGGCGGAAAGGTTTATCTCGCGGGTGTCGTCGGCGAAGGGTCTACAGTGGCGGCGCAGACGAAAGATATCCTTGCGCAGATTGATGCGCTGTTGAAGCAGGCCGGCACTGATAAAAGCAAGCTTCTCAAAACCAATATTTGGCTCACGGATATTTCCACCATCGGCGAGATGAATGCGGTGTGGGATGCGTGGGTTGTCACTGGATCGACACCCGCGCGCGCAACGGTCGAATCCAAACTCGCCTCGCCGGAGTGGAAAGTCGAGATTATGGTTGAAGCGGCAGTTTAAGACCCACGTTACTTAGCCCGCTTTATTGCGCGTCGGCAGCTGCTTCCTCGGGGGATATTTCGTTTGTGGAAGCTGCGGCAGGTTTGTGTGCGGGCTTATGGGCGGTGGCTTCCGGTTTCGCCGGACCCTCGACGAGGGTTTTCAAATTAGCGAGACCTTTTTCGAATTGGTCGCCAACGATTTTATCGCAACTCATGATGAGGCTAACCGCTTTAGCGGCGAAGTTTTTGTGCCCCATCATCGTCCAAACCACTAAGGTTGCATTGCGCTGCTGAGTAAAGTGGAATTGCGCGGTACTGGTGCCTTTCATGGGCTTTTCGAAATCGAGGTTGAACAAGATTGTTTCATTCGGTTTGCTTTCGGTGATGGTCATGGTGCCAACGCCGACTTGGTTATTGCCTGCCCAGCTCATGCTTGCGCCCTTGCCTTGTGCGGGGCCGGCATAAGTTATGGTAGCATTGGGGTCGAGTTTGGCCCAAGGCGACCAGGCTTCCCACTGGTGTAGGTTGTTCACGTGCGGAAAGATTTTCGCGGGTGCACCGATGATGGTTGTGGTGCGTGTGACGCTATATTCAGACGGCTGCATCGCCGTGACGATCACAAATAGTGCGACGAGAAGTATGACAATTTTGAGTGGTTTGGACATAGACTACTCCTGCATGATTTTTGTTTTCTATAATACGTAAGGGTTGTTTCGTCTAGTTATTGTGACATTCCTATTCCCGGCACGGGTCGGATGCGCTAGGGCTTAGGGCATGAAAATGAAATTTGAATGGCGGTTTTTGCTGGTTGGTGCGCTTGGGTTTTTCAGTGGATTGCCGTTGGCACTCACAGGCGGGACACTGTCCGCTTGGCTGTCAGATGCGAAGGTGGATCGGGCGGCAATTGGATTATTTGCGGCGATTGCGACGCCTTATGCATTGAAGTTTTTGTGGGCACCGTTGCTGGATGGATTGCCGCTACCGTGGCTCACGGCGCGATTAGGGCGGCGGCGCGGTTGGCTCGCGCCGTTGCAGTTGTTGCTGGCAGGGGCAATGGTGGCGATGGGGATGGTGGACCCCGCTGCTAATGCCTGGATGACGGCGCTGGTGGGCGTTGTGATTGCGACGCTCTCGGCGACGCAAGATACGGTGATTGATGCCTATCGGGTGGAGCTATTGCCGGTCGAAGAACAAGGCACGGGTGCGGCTTGGGCGACGTTTGGGTATCGGATGGGGATGTTAGTTTCCGGTGCGGGTGCACTCGCGATGGCGCAATTACACGGCTGGCAGGCAACGTATGGGTTGATGGCTGTAGTCATGGCGCTTGGTGTGGTGGTGACGCTGCTTGCGCCACCACCCACGCGTGGGGTTGATAAGCCGGGGCACGATAAGACGCTGCTTGAGTTTATTCGCCATTATGTGATTGCGCCATTTCGTGATTTCATGACGCGGCCATTATGGTTCCCGGTGCTTGCATTCGTGGTGCTTTATAAGCTTGGTGACGCATTCATGGGCACCATGTTCAACCCATTTTTGCTTGATATTGGCTTCACCAAAATCGACATTGCTACGATCGTGAAAACCTATGGATTGATCGCGACGATTGTGGGGACGTTCGCGGGTGGTTGGATGCTGGCGCGCGTCGGGATGTTTCGTACACTATTGCTTTGCGGATTGTTGCATATGTTGACCAACTTGCTGCTGGTGGCACAAGCACAGATGGGGGCTGATGTGCATTTTCTGGCGTTTAGTATCAGCCTTGAGAACTTTACGGGCGGGATGTCGACGGCGGCGTTTATTGGGTATTTGAGTGCGCTATGCCGGTTGAATTATACAGCGACGCAATATGCGTTGCTGAGCTCATTTGCCGCTTTTGGACGGACATGGTTATCGACGCCGTCGGGCGCGTTGGCACAGGCCGTCGGGTGGCCGGTATTTTTTGCGGTGGCAAGTTTGATGGCGCTGCCGGGCTTAGTGTTACTCATTTGGATTGAGCGGCAGCAGCGTAAGGCGCCTTTATAATACGCTTATCTCGCAGGACACATCACTTATTGATAAATAATAGCACATCGCCGCATGGTGCATGGGTTATGTCACCCATGGAGATGCTATGAATACGCTTATGAAAACGTCTGCTCTAATTGTTGCCTCGCTGATGCTGCTTTCGGCATGCGAAACTACGGAGGGCTTCGGACGTGATACGCAGAAGCTTGGTAAGGATATTACCGGTAGTGCGGAGAAGCATGATCTCGATAACGATCCCAATAACTAGGCTTTATTCCCAAATGGCGACTGGCGGTAGTGACATGAGGATAGCCTCAGGGTTGCCGCCGGTCATCAGCCCGAAGCGAGTGCCGCGGTCGTATAGTAAATTATACTCGGCGTAGCGGCCGCGTTTGACGAGTTGTTGATGGCGTTGTTCGTCCGTCCAGCCTTGATGCATGTGGCGGCGGATAAGCTTAGGATAGATATCGAGAAATGCACGGCCGACGGCTTGGGTGAAGGCGAATCCGGCTTCCCAGTCCAGTGCGGCATTAGCGGCGATGTTCATGCCGTTCGCGGTAGCTTCTTTGCCCAATCCGCCTTTGCCGAATTGGCCGGGGGTGACGGGATTTGTGTCGGTGCCGAATTTATTTAAGCCAAGATAATCGTAGAAAATACCGCCGACGCCACGTGCTTCATTGCGATGGGGAATGAAGAAATATTCGTCGCACCAGGCTTTGAAGGCAGGAAAAAAGTTTTTGTCTGTTTTATCGCAAGCGGTTTGGAAGGCGTGGTGAAAATCGGTGGTATCAGTGTGATCGGGCACCATGGGATTGAGGTCGCCGCCGCCGCCGAACCAGAGGCGGGTCGGGGCATCGCTCACGGCAATCATGCGCGTATTAAAATGTGCGGCAGGGACGAGGGGGGACGCCATATGGGCGACGAGGGAGATGCCAGATGCCCAGAAGCGCGGGTCATTCGCTGCGCCAGGGATCTCTTTACGGAATTGTTCGGAAAATTCGCCGTGAACGGTGGAAATGTTGACGCCGACTTTTTCGAACACGCGGCCTTTCATGATGCTCATTTCGCCGCTGCCGCCTTCGGGGCGTTGCCATGGGGTACGGGTGAACTTACCGGCATTGCCGGGCGCGGTAGATTCTGACTCGATCGCCTCGAATGCGGCGCAAATATCATCGCGCAGCCTGCGGAACCAGCCGCTTGCTTGCTGTTTTTTTTCATCGATGGTTTTGGTCATTGCATTTCCCATTTCATTTGCCTGCCCGCTTCGGCGACGAGCATTCCCGCCGACATTGCCACGTTTAGCGACCGCACGCCATCACGCATCGGGATGGTAATGGTGCCATCCATTTGCGCATAAAGCTCGTGTGGCGTACCGGCGGATTCCCGGCCGAGCACCACATAGTCACTCGGCGCGAAAGCCATGTCGGTATAGACCTGCGCGCCGTCTGTTTCGAGTAACAATAAGCGGCCGGGGTTGCTTTGACGGAAATCAAGAAACGCTTCCCAATTGGTATGGCGGATGAGTTTGGCGTTGGCGATGTAATCCATGCCTGCGCGGCGTAAGCGCGGCTCGTTGAAGGGAAAGCCGCAGGGCTCCACCACATGCACTGTGCAACCCAGGCAGGCCGAGAGGCGCAGCATGGCGCCGAGATTCTGCGGTATGTCGGGTTGGTAAAGGACGAGGTTGAGCATGGGTGGCTCATAGAACCATTCGTTGCCGGTGGCAAGTTGGTGACAATCCACACAATTGCGTTTACTGGACGGGTGATTTTCCATCCCAACTTGACAGGGTGCGATGGTGCTTGTAGCAGGCAAGCTTAGGATCATAACAACCCACTTCAAGTGGGGTTCGAGGACATATGGGCACAGATTCTCACGCATCACAGGCGGCGCATGCGCCGGATAGCGCGCCGCGGCGCGATTTTCTCATTCTCACCGCACAGGCGATGGGCGCGGTTGGCGCTGCCGCACTGGTCTGGCCGCTGATTGACAGCATGAACCCGAGCGCGGATGTACTCGCGATGGCGAGCACGGAAGTCGATCTCGGCGCCATTGCTGAGGGGCAGGAAATCAAGGTGATGTGGCGTGGAAAGCCAGTGTTCATCCGCCATCGCACGCAAAAGAATATCGATGATGCAAATGCAGTTGATATCGGCACGTTGCGCGACCCGGAGACGGATGCGGCGCGGGTGAAAAAAGGCCAGGAAAAGTGGCTGATTATGGTCGGTGTTTGTACGCATTTGGGCTGTATTCCGCTGGGTGGCGGCTCCGGTGAATTTGGTGGCTGGTTCTGCCCTTGCCATGGATCGGCGTATGATACATCCGGCCGCATTCGCAAAGGTCCGGCACCTAAAAACCTCGTGATTCCGCCGTATCAGTTCGTGTCGGACACTAAAGTGAAAATCGGCTAGGAGTAGTTATGGCCCACGCACCGCAAGAAGAACAACCGGGTATCAAAGGCTGGATCGAGTATCGCCTGCCGATTTTTGCAGCGCTTGATGCGACGCTTGTAAGCTACCCGACGCCGCGCAACCTCAACTATTTCTGGAATTTTGGCTCGATTGCTGGGTTGATGCTTGTCAGTCAGATCCTGACCGGAATTTTCCTTGCCATGCATTATGCGGCGAATACGGCGGTGGCGTTTGATTCGGTCGAGCATATCATGCGTGATGTGAATTATGGCTGGCTGATGCGCTATATGCATGCGGTCGGTGCGTCGATGTTCTTTATCGTGACGTATGTGCATATTTTCCGGGGGCTTTATTATGGCTCCTATAAGCGTCCGCGTGAGCTGCTGTGGTGGCTGGGCATTGTGATTTTGCTGCTGATGATGGCGACTGCCTTTATGGGTTACGTGCTTCCATGGGGCCAGATGAGCTTCTGGGGCGCGACGGTGATTACCAACCTGTTCTCGGCGTTCCCGCTGATTGGTGAATCCATCGTGAGCTGGCTGTGGGGTGGTTTCTCGGTCGATAACCCGACGCTGAACCGTTTCTTCGCGCTGCACTTCCTGCTGCCGTTCGTGCTAGTTGGCGTGGTGATGCTGCATTTGTTGGCGTTACACCAACATGGTTCGAACAACCCGACCGGGATCGACGCGAAAGGCCCGCAGGATAAAATTCCGTTCCACCCCTATTACACGGCGAAGGATTTCTTTGGGTTTGGCGTATTTTTCATGGTGTTTGCAGCGTTTGTATTCTTCGCGCCAAACTATCTTGGCCACCCGGATAACTACACGCTCGCTGACCCAATGGTGACGCCGCCACATATCGTGCCGGAATGGTATTTCTTACCGTTCTACGCGATTTTGCGGGCGATTACGTTTGATACGCCGCTTTGGATCGTTGGTCTTGGCCTCATCGCTGGCAGCGCGCTGCTCAACATGTATTGGGCGGGCAAAAATAAACTCAGTAATTGCTGTAAGTTTGGTCTCGTGGGTGCGGCGGATTGGGTGTATTGCTCGCTATCGGGCCTCCTTGCTTTATGGGTGGATGGTTCCATCCAAGCTCGGCGGTGTGTGCGCGATGTTCGGCTCGATCATTCTGCTATTTTCTTAAGCGGCTTTCTGGATATCGCCTGTGCGCAGCGCGAATTATCGGCCAATTTATAAATGGAAGACGGGTTGTTGCGCTGATGTGATTTTGCTGGGCTATGTTGTTCGCAGCTGCTTGATTGGGGCACCATCATTGCCTATTGCAAAGACGCGGATATGCGCTGCGCGTATGCCATGTGTTGCTGCTGATTGAACGTGGGAGTGATGTGGTTAAACTATTTCATTGAAATTACGATCGGTTTGCTCGCGACGGCCTATTACTTTTACTGGTGCTGATGCCCTTTATCAACATCATGGAGGAGTCCGTGCTGCCGTTGCCGCGCCTGATTAGCTACAGAAGCCGTCACGAAAAACTGCGTATCATTAGGAGAAGAGACTCTGGCGAAAACGTATTGCATTCTGGTGGTAAGCGGGTTAGCGGCTGCAAAACTGGCGTTTGCCAATAGCGGTGCGATGGACAATAAATGGATTGGTCGTTTTTGACGCGTTTTTAAGCCATTGATCAACCTCGACCCAGCGTGGGCTGCAGGCTTTATATGAGTTTCAGCCCGCGTGCCATAGTTTGAAGCGTGCCGTTCGTGCAGCTGACGAAGCGTTTCTCCTGAGGCGAAGTGAAGTCGTTGCCGCAGCTATCAGATTCATGATGGGACTGAATGATATGGAAGAGATGTTTGATCGCCGCCATCGGATCATTTCCTGTCGCCTTTATGAACGATAAAGCGGCGCGGGCGAGCACGAGTACGTTGCCGCCGGACGGAGCTTGCTGATCAAGGCGCGGGAGGACGGGCCGAACTTATTTATTCCTTGCTGACGGGTTGTATGAAAGACGCTACCGGCGATGGTATCGCCGGAAGGCTCGCATTACAACCCTACTTCGCGGGCGGCAATATTAAAATGGCGCAGCCGCTGCGAGATGATTCGGTGACGTATCAGGATGGGACAAGCGCGACCACGATCAAAGGCAAGGTGCGGTGAATTTCCGCAATGGCGGCGGAGCCCGAGATGCAGGAACGCAAGCACATGGGCGTTCATGTGATGCTGTTTTTGGGTATTATGACGACGTTCTTTTATCTCGTCAAAAAACGCGTCTGGAGCGATCTACATTAGTAGCGCGAGGATAGCGGACCATCTGCGTCGTCGGAACCTGCCGGAAATGCTCTACACGTAGCGCTGCTACGCTGCGCTTTAAACCAGAACCTCCTATATCTGGTCATTTCCCGCATCAAAGAGAGTAGGGAGTGGGATCATGGAATTTTTATCAGCGGCATTTCTTGGGTTGATCGAAGGAATTACGGAATTTTTGCCTGTGTCCTCGACGGGGCATTTGATTTTATTCGTCGATTTGCTCGGTTTTGATGGACCTCCTGGCCATGTGTTTGAGGTGGTGATTCAGTTTGGTGCAATTCTGGCCATTGTGGCGCTGCTTTATTGGCGGAAGTTTTTGGATGTTTTGCTGCATTTAAAGCAACGGTCGGCACAAGTACACTTTGTCCTACATTTGCCGCTTTTTACGCCGGCGATGGTAATTGGGGCTGTCGCGCATGATGCGATTAAGGCGTATTTGTTCAACCCGACGGTGGTGGCGCTCGCTTTGCTGATTGGTGGCGTGGCGATTTTAGTGATTGAGCGAATGAAGCCGCTCGCTTCGACATTTAGTACCGAAGAGATGAGCGCGGCGACGGCGCTGAAGATTGGGTTTTTTCAGTGTATTGCGATGATTCCCGGCGTGTCGCGCTCGGGAGCGACCATCATGGGGGCGCTGATGCTTGGTGTTGAGCGTAAGGCGGCAGCGGAGTTTTCGTTTTTCCTGGCGGTGCCAACGATGTTAGCTGCCAGCGTGTTCGATCTCTACAAGGCTCGTCATGATTTGAGTTTGAATGGGATGAGCGAGATTGCCGTTGGATTTGTGGTTTCGTTTATCGTCGCGCTTGTCGTCGTCGCGCTGGCTGGTGCGGTTTGTGCAGACGCATGGATTCGCGCTGTTCGCTTATTACCGTATGGTGATTGGGGTGGCGATTTTGGTGCTGCTCAATATGTAACTGGGGCGGCGCTTTAGCAGCCGGTTCACCAACGCTACATCATAAGCCTGCAACATTAGCACGGCAATGCTATATGCGGCACCACCGATGATAATTACTGTGCCGAGCCCCATGGTTTTGAGCGCGATGCCGCCGTGGTACATCTCTTCGAAATGCGGTCCGGCGAGTAGGAGCGTTGCTGCCATTACCACGGAAGCGATGAGTAACTTCACCAGCCGTGATTTGAGTAATGCATCGGGCATGAACGTGCCGCGACCATGTAAAATCCACATCATTGCACCGACATTGACTCCAGCCGGCGATGGTGGTGGCGAGCGCCATGCCGACTTGGGCGAGATGGACGACATAAACTAACGTGAGATTGAAAAATAAATTCACCGCCACACAAGTGATCGCGATTTTGAAAGGGGTTTTGGTGTCGTGGTTTGCATAGAAACCAGGCGCGAAGATTTTTACGGCCAGGAAGGCAGGTAGGCCCGCGGTGAATGCGATGAGCGTGGGGACGGCTTGGTGCATATCTTCCGCCGTGAAGGCGCCGTGTTGGTAGAGGACGATGATGATGGGTTTGGCGATGACCATCAGCGCGGCAGTGGCGGGGAAGCCGAAGAGAAGCACGAGCTCGAGCGCCCGGTTCATACTGGCGCGAGCGGCTTCGATTTCACCGGAGCGGATTTGTTTGCTGAGCATTGGCAATAGCACGGTGCCGACGGCGACACCGATCATGCCAATGGGAAGCTCCGTGATGCGGTCGGCATAGTATAGGTAGGAGACGGCGCCTGGGATGTGACTGGCGATGATGACATCGATGAGAAGGTTGTTGTTGCACACCAGAGCCCAGCGCCGCGGGGGCCATCAGCAACAGCATGGTTTTGACTTGCTTGGTGAGGCGTGGGCTCATGAGGTGGGGCATCGAGTCCGAGCGCATACAGATGAAAACTAGCCAGCCGAGCTGGACCATGCCGGCGATGAAGACGGCGTAGCTGAGTGCATGGGCGGGTGTGGGGCTGATGCCATTGAGCCATAACATCCCGCCGATCATGCAGAGATTCAGTAGGATAGGGTTCGCCGCAGGGGCAGCGAAGCTGCCCAGGCTGTTGAGCACGCCACCAAGGAGAGAAACGAGGGAAATGAAGAGGATGTAGTGGGAATGTGACGGACTGAGGGTGACGGTGAGTTCGAATTTGTTGGGGGCATCGGGGGTATCGACAAAGCCTGGAGCGAAAAGTGGGGTGATCCATGGCATAAAGACGATGAAAATGGCATTGAGGACGAGGAGGACGAGAAGGAGAATTACCATCACTTCGCCCGCGAATTTTAGGGCTGCCTCGCGCCCTTCGGTAGTTAAGATGCTTGAAAAGCTAGGAATGAAGGCGGCGTTGAATGCACCTTCAGCGAATAAGCGGCGAAAGAAGTTGGGGAGTTTGAAGGCGACGAAGAAGGCGTCGGAGAGCCAGCTAGCACCGATCAGGTTAGCCATCATCACATCGCGCACGAAGCCGCTGATGCGGGAGAGGAAGGTGAAAAAACCGATCGTGGCCGTGGATTTTACTAAAGACATCTGCGCGCTCGCCCCTATAAACTATGGGCGCAATTCTGCTGCCATTAGCTCACCGACGACGCAACCATGCAGCTTATTCGCCAACTTCCAGCCATGTATCGATCGCCCAACGGCGGTGGCGATTGGGAATTTTGATGGGTTGCATTTGGGGCATCAAGCGGTGCTGGCGCAGATGGTGATGGCGGCCTCGGCAGGGCATTTGGTGCCGAGTGTGTTGACATTCGAGCCGCATCCGCGTCGTTTTTCTGCACCGCATGCGCCACATTTTCGGCTGAAACGGTTGGCCGATAAATTACGGCGGTTAAAGTTGTCGGGGGTGGAGCGCGTTTACATGCCGCATTTCAACGCGAAGTTCGCGGCTTTGTCGGCGACGGCGTTTTTGGATCAGGTGCTTGGCCAGCAGATCGGTGCCAAAGTGGTGGTGACGGGTGAAGATTTTGCGTTCGGCAAAGATAGGGGTGGCGACGCGGCTATGTTGCGTGCATGGGGTGCGGCGCATGGGGTGAACGTGATTCATGTGCCTGCCGTGATGGTGGGGGGCATGGCTTGCTCTTCAAGTGCAGTACGGCACGCGATCGGTGCCGGCGATATGGCGCTGGCGGCACGGATGCTTGGGCGATCTTATGCGATCAGTGGGCGGGTCATGCATGGCGACGGGCGTGGCGCGCAGCTTGGTTTTGCGACGGCGAATATCGCGCTCGCGCGTGATTTGAAATTACCCGCCCATGGGGTTTATGCAGTGCGTGCCATGTTGCATGGCAAGGCATATGAGGCGGTGGCGAATCTCGGGGTGCGGCCTACGGTCAGCCAAGGCGCGCGGCCTTCGCTTGAGGTGCATTTATTTGAGGCGCCGGGGATGATTTATGGTGAACGCATGGAAGTACAGTTTGTGCAAAAACTCCGCGATGAAAAGAAGTTTGATTCCCTCGCCGCCCTTACCCATCAGATTGCTGATGATTGCGCAGCCGCAAAAATTGCGTTAGGGCGATAGCAACGTTTATTTACGAGTGATTATGACTGTTAGCTTTACCCCGCGCCATGCGCTGCATGTCGGCTTTATTGTACTACTTGTAATGGTGCTTGACCAGGCGAGCAAATATTGGCTGCTTTATAAGGTGGGGATGATTGCGCGGCCGCCGGTGGCCGTGACCGATTTTTTTAGCCTGACGATGGTGTGGAACCATGGGGTGAGCTTTGGCATGCTGTCGCAAAGTGCGGCATATATGCCGTATGTATTAATTGCGCTGGCAGTAGGTATTTCTGGGATTTTGGTGCGGTTAGCGCTGAAGAGCCCTTCCTGCTGGGAGCGGGGGGCCTATGCGATGGTGATTGGTGGGGCGCTGAGCAATGCACTTGATCGCATTCGGGTGGGCGCGGTGGCGGATTTTTTCTATTTTCACCTCGGAGCGTTTGGCTGGCCGGCGTTTAATGTCGCCGATAGCAGTATTTGCATGGGAGTGGGGCTGCTGCTGATTTACCTGTTGAAACATCCAGCGCGGGCTTGAATTTGCTGGTGGTCAGTGTAGGGTCTGCCTCATGAAATACGCATTTCGTCCGATTTTGCTTCTTATGCCTTTATTGCTGGCCGCCTGCGCGGATGGCTCAGTGCGCGATACGCTTGGGCTGAACCGTGATGCGCCGGATGAGTTTACGGTTGTTTCGCGGCCGCCGCTTTCGGTGCCGCCGGAATTTAATCTGCGGCCGCCGCGGCCGGGGGCACCTGCGCTTGGGCCGAGCGCGAATGAACAAGCGCGCGGGGTGATTTTAGGTAAGCCAGCTAGCACTCTGCCGGACGTTAACTCACTGACCGAACCGACGGTACCAACCGCCGTGACGCCGGTGATCGAGAGCGAGGCGCCAAGTCAGGCGACATCGACGTTCATGAAACATGTGGGGACGGATTCGGCAGATGAGCATATCCGCAGCCAGCTGGGTGAAGATGCGACGAAGCCGGTCGATAACCAAAAAGCCCAGTCGCTTTATGAAGAACTGGTAGGAGCAGATAAGGCCGAGCCGGTGGTGGATGCGAAAAAAGAGGCCGAGCGCCTGCGCGATAACAAAGAGGCTGGCAAACCCGTCACCGAAGGGGACGTGCCGGTGGAAGAGACTAAACCACCTTCGGTGATTGACCGTATTTTCTGATGCCCTCCGGCATCGAAGGCCCAAGCATGTTGCGTAAGTTTTTTATTCCGCTGATGGTGGCGCTGATTGTAGCGGCAGCAGTAGTGTACTGGTTTCATGGGCGCGGGGTGCATCAACGCAATGTGCGCGAAGCAGTGCCGGTCGAGCATTTTAAGCTGAGCAATGGACTGACGGTGGTGGTGATGCCCAACAACCGCATTCCGGCGGTGGTGCATTTGCTGATTGTGAAAGCTGGTGCGGCGGATGATCCTTATGGCAAATCGGGTCTTGCGCATTATCTCGAACATTTGATGTTTACGGGTACGAAGGCCTATCCGGAAGGGGTTTACGATCGTTCGATCGCGCGGGTTGGTGGTGCACAGAATGCGTATACGACGCGGGATTACACACTTTATTTTGCCACCGTCGCGCGGGAACATTTGCCGATGGTAATGGGTATGGAATCGGATCGATTGCAGCATCTTGAGATCGATGCGGCGCATGCGGCGCGAGAGTTGAAGGTCATCACCGAAGAGCGCAATATGCGGGTGGATAATAAGGCGAGCGCACAGCTTTCCGAGCAGCTGGATGCGATTACGTTTTTGAATCATCCCTACCATCAGCCGACCATTGGTTGGGCGGAGGATATCGCGACGTTCACCCCGGAGGATGCGCGGCAATTTTTCGCGAGTCACTATCGTGCGAGTAATATGATTTTGGTGGTGGCGGGAGATGTCACCACGCGCGATGTGCGGCGGTATGCACAGCATTATTATGGTGGGATGCCGGGTGGCGAAGTGGTAGCGCGCAATTGGCCGATAGAGCCGCCAGTGCGACTGGCGCGTCATGCTGAGATGGAAGATCCGAAAGCGCATCAACCGCTGTTGATTCGGCAATATGTTGCGCCGAGTGCACGGGCAGGGGATGCGACGCAATCGATGCCGCTTGCCGTATTCGCGCAATATCTGGGGGGTGGGCAAACGAGCGTGCTTTATGACCAGCTTGTGCGTAGCCAAAAAGTGGCTAGTGCGGTGAGTGCGGATTATGATCCAATCTCGATTGGTCCGGCGCTCTTTCGCATTAGCATTATCCCGGCGCCAGGAGTGAGTTTGCCGCAGGTTGAGGCGGCGCTTGATCAAGTGCTGGCGGCGACATTGGCGGCAACGCCTGAGGAAGCGGCGATGACGCGGGCAAAAACACTGCTTAAAGCTGATATCACCTTCGCACAAGATGGGCTGACACCGCTCGCGCATTTGATGACGGAGCTTTACGCGATTGGGCTTGATGAACAGTATTTCTATAATTGGGCCGACACGATTGACCATATAACGGCGGTGGATATGCAGACCGCGGCGCGGACGGTACTAGCGCCGACTAAACGCGTAACGGGATATCTCACGCCGCCGTTGGTACCGATTGCGGCAGCACCCTCGACTGCTGCAGCGGAGGTGCCTCATGCACCGTAAATTTTCTATTGTAACGTTGCTATTTGCTGCTTTTGCCGCGCTGCCGGCGCAGGCAGAGATTGCAGTGAAAACCACCAACATCACCCATGGTGTGCGTGCTTGGTATGCAGAAAATGACACGGTGCCAGTGGTCGATGTGCTGTTGAGTTTCGAGGGGGCGGGGACAGTAAGCGATCCCGAAGGTAAGGGTGGACGCGCTGCTTTTGCTGCGGATATGTTGACGGAAGGAGCGGGGGCGCTTGATTCTTCCGCGTTTCAGCGCGCGCTTGACGATAATGCCATCACGTTGGATGCGCGTACGAGCGACGATCGCTTGATCGTGCATATTCATTGCCTGCGCGAAAATGCGGTGCGGGCGGGTGAGTTGCTCGCTCTCGCGCTTGGTCACCCACAACTGGCAGAGGATGATGCTCAGCGGGTGAAAGCACAACTCGGCGCGCGGTTAGCGCAGCTGGAGGAGAGCCCGAACTATCATGCGCAGCGATTGCTCGAGCAGCGTGCGTTTGCAGGACACCCGTATGCGAATCTGCCCTATGGTTCGGCGGCAAGTCTGGCGGGGCTCAGCACGCAAGATGTTCGGGACTACCTCAAAACCTATGTTACGCGCGGCAATGTCATTATCGCGGCGGCGGGGGATGTGGATGCGAGTTTGCTTGATGATATGCTTACTCCAGCGATTGACGCGCTGACGGAGAATGACGCGGGAGCAGTAGCTGTCACACAAGTAACGATGCAGGGCAGTGGCGAAACGTTGCGGCAAGTGATGAATGTGCCGCAAAGCGTTGTGGCATTTGCCGCGCCCGGCGTGGCACGCAACGATCCGAAATTTTATGCGGCATATTTGCTTAATCATATTCTCGGCGGCAATGCGTTGATTTCGCGACTGAGTGATCAAGTGCGACAGCAACAGGGATTGGCATATAGTGTGGATTCCGATCTTGATATTCGTCGTGGTACAGCTTTGATTTCAGGTACGCTCGGCACGCGCAATAGCCAGGCGGATTC
>JBGAJE010000188.1:0-2468 GCA_044225085.1 Rickettsiales bacterium
CCCGTGCCGCCCGCGGTGCCGATTTTGCCGATGATGGCGAGGACGACGTCTTTCGCGGTGACGCCGGGGGGCAACTCGCCCTCGACATTGATGCGCATGTTTTTGGCGCGTTTCTGGATGAGGGTTTGGGTGGCGAGCACATGCTCGACCTCGCTGGTGCCGATGCCGAATGCGAGCGCGCCGAACGCGCCGTGGGTAGAGGTGTGCGAGTCACCGCAAACGATGGTGGCGCCGGGGAGGGTGAAGCCTTCCTCGGGGCCGACGATGTGCACGATGCCTTGGCGCTTATCGTCCATTTTGTAATAGGTGATGCCGAACTCAGCGCAGTTATCTTCTAGCGTTTGCACCTGGATGCGCGAGGTTTCGTCTTTAATGCCTTGCAGGCGGTCTTTTGTGGTGGGCACGTTGTGATCGGCGACGGCGAGCGTCGCTTCCGGATGGCGCACTTTGCGGCCCGCGGCGCGCAGGCCCTCGAAGGCTTGCGGGCTGGTGACTTCATGCACCAGATGGCGGTCGATATAGAGCAGGCAGGTGCCGTCGGCGGCCTCGTGGACGAGGTGGGCGTCGAAGATTTTATCGAAGAGGGTGCGGGGTTTCTGTGTCATTTTTTAACCTTGTCATCCCTGCGAAGGCAGGGATCCAGTGTAATGCAAGGCGTCACGAATATGATGGAAGAAGCTGGATGCCAGCCTTCGCTGGCATGACAACATCTTACGCCTGCGCGTTATCAGCCTTAGCCGATGCGCCGGCCATGCCAACGAGATCCATTTTCTCACGGATACGCGCCGATTTACCGGTGCGGCCACGCAGATAGTAGAGCTTCGCACGGCGAACAACGCCCTGGCGCACGCGGGTGATGTAGTCAATCCGCGCCGAATGCAGCGGGAAGATACGCTCAACGCCTTCGCCATGGCTAAGCTTGCGCACGGTGAAGGAGGAGTTGATGCCCGCGTTTTTCACCGCGATCACCACGCCTTCGAACGCCTGCACGCGCTCGTTATTGCCCTCAATAATCTTCACGCCGACGGAAACCACATCGCCGGGTTTGAAATCGTCGATCTTCTTGCCTTTGCTGACTTTTTCGACTTGTTCAGCTTCGATTTGTTGCAGAATGTTCATCATATCCTCGTGGCGCGAGCTCGCGCGTTATTTTTATAAGGAGCGCCCGTTTACACTGGGTTGGAGGCCTTGGCAAGGGGAAATGTTGGGGGATCAGCCTATCAATTTGTCATTCCCGCGAAAGCGGGAATCCCCTATTCCTTCTTTAAGGAGATTCCCGCTTTCGCGGGAATGACAAGTGGGGAGGGTGGGGCTAAAGCCCTACTACCTGCCAAACTTCATCATTTCTTCATATTTCCCCAATCGGCGCCCGCTATACTCGCGCCACTACCCTGTACTCCCAGCCGCAGCAAATTTCGACACTGCGGTGCCGGATACTGCTGAGGCTTGGGTCTCACGTTCACATATCAGCGGTCGATACCGCTGTTGAAGGAGAAAAGACGATGGATCATCGCAATCAGTGCCTGTGCAATACCGGGCGGTGGACGATCATCATGATCGCGTTCTTGACTCTCGCTTGCTATTTTTTCAGTAGCCTACTGGGGATGCTTTTCTGTGTGATGAGCATCTTTGCTGGCGAAATGGCCTTGGGCTATTGGGTAGAGCGGAAGCTGCACCCTCAATGGCCCGAAGCAGATAAGCTGAAACTGAGGCTGCAGTGGACTCGATTTGAAGTAGGTTCTTTCGATTTCAGAAGGGCCGGCACTGTCACGACTGATCTCGACAAGGTCCTCTGGGGCAGAATTACGGACGACGAAGCAGTCCAAGTACTGCTGACTGAGGCGAATCGATTGCTTGGAAGAGCAGCGAAATAGCCTTCCGGCGCTCCTCACCCAGCCGGGTGGGGAGCGGGCCTGACTTAACCTCTAGTCACGGAGAAAACCGATGTCTGCTCGGATAACCAACCAGCTTTACTGGAGCGATTACGTGGTATTGCTATTCGCTCTGCTGCTGGCCGTTGCGAATTACGCTCTGCACTTCGGTGCGTGGCGAGGGACGCTTTGGTATCCTCTCGCCATCGTGGCCGCTATTGCCGGATTGATCGTCTGGGTCGTTACGGCAATCGGTGCCTATGTGCTCTTGAATGGAAAAGAGCGAAGATAACGCTTTTGAAATCCCGGGGCGCTACTTTTACTCCCACTCCCTCGCCCAGCGGGGCGGGGTGAGTGGGTTTTTCTTTTCTCCCGCGCGCGGGCTGCTATAGCTGCAGTCATGTCGTGTTATCAGTTATTTCGGCCTGCTTTGTTTGTGTTGCCGCCGGAGCGGGCGCATCGGGCGGCGATTGGGGCGTTGGCGGCGGGGCTTGGGCCGCGTTCGCGTTTCAGCCATCCGTCGCTTGCGACCGAGGTGGCGGGGCTCAGGTTTGCAAACCCCGTGGGGCTCGCCGCCGGGTTCGACAAAAATGCGGA
>JBGAJE010000020.1:0-14623 GCA_044225085.1 Rickettsiales bacterium
CAACACGTGGCAAATGCATCTTCGCAAAAATCGCGGCCACCGTGCCGCCAATCATGCCACCAAAAAATTCGGCATCCCAAATCGATGTCAGTCTATTTTTAACACGACCGAGAAATCCAATGCGTTGCTGCTGGCTGAGCACCTCAGGCGCCACCGCCTGTTCTGCCCGATCACCACGCCGCAAATCGCGCGCAGCCGTCACCGACCGTCCTGCCATATGGGCCGGCAAGGCGCGACGCATCGCGTGCTGTGTGACTTGACTCATACCTATAAAATAGCAAAATCAGCCGCTAAACAGTGTGAAGCTTTTGTGACAATGGGGATAAAAATCACCCCCAACAACGCGGCCAAAACTAGGTGTAAGAATGGTCGTGCGTACCCGTCGCACGCCCTTCATGCACACGCTCGGCATAGCTCTCGCCCCGGTCGTTCGCGGCATTAGCATGTTCCATATGCCCTTGCTTTGACATCAATTTTTCCGCATGACCCGAAGATTTCACCGCCACTGCATCGTTTGCCGCCCGCGCAGCCAGCGTTTCCATCTTGGCATGCCCGTCTTGGATCAACCGCCCAAAACTCGTCTTATCCCCCTGAATGCTCGTCACCGCCCAGTTGGTCAGCAGCGGCTCAACCCCCTGGTTATTTGTCGCACTCGTCTTCAGCTCCGCCATCCCGGCGAGCCCCTTTTTCTCAAGTACCTGATTTGCTTTTTCGAGCTGGTGATATTCCCGCTTCGCAAGCCCTTCACGCTCAGCTTGCTCTTCAGGCTTCGATGCCAACCCTACAATCATATCCGCCATGACCCGGTCACGTTGCGGCGCCATCAGTGCATCCACCGCCTTGCTCTCGTCATCGTTAACGCCCATCCCCGCACGCACTTCATGCGGCATCATGGAGATCAATTTCGGCTTATCCTGCGCATCCAACGCCTCAATCGCCGCCTGGCCTTCCTTGGGTTTAAACGAGACCGATTTTTCCCAAACTTTTGGATCCACATGCACAAACGTATCCTGCTTCGGCGCAAGGCGGCGCGCTGCCGCCATCACCTCGTCCGCCGTCGCAATCGATCGCCCATGGTTGAGAATAATCTTCCCCTCACCCACCAGGTGAATCAGCTCCAGTGCACTCACTTCACCTTTGCGAATCGCCTCCGCCAGCGGCTTCGCTACCGCCGCCACATCATCCTTCAGCGCTTCACGAATCTCCACATGGTCCGGGCTGAACCCTGCCATATCTTTCTCGTGCTGAATAATCACCCGCATCACATATTCTTCCAGCGGGCACGACTCCCCAGACTTGTTCGACCCAAACGCCTTCGGCAGTGTAAAGCTATGCGCATTCGGCTTGCCCGCCACTTGCCGCTCCAGCTCGAGGATCATGTCCAGCGCCGAATAGGGCTGCATACCCTTGTTCAGATTATGGTCTGTCAGCTTCTTGAAGTAACTCGCAACCTGTGCCGACATCCCGTTCGTAAACAGGTTAAAATAATGCCCCAGCGCCGAGTGATCCGTGCCATGCTGCGCAGCCTCGATTTTCTTTTTCAGCGCCTCAGCCCGAATCTCCTTCAGACTTTTGCCCTGCCACATGCCGAGCCACTCTTTCGAATCCATCAGCACGTTCGGGGATGCGTTCACCGCCAGGTCAATCCAGGTATTCGTACTTTTCGCATTCGCAATCTTCGAAAGCCGCTTGCGGTGCGCCACAATCACTTCGTTATTCGTAATCGACGTCAGCGCACCAACAGTGTGCCGCCCCGTCATCTCGTCCAGCACCGGCGCAATCGTCTCTGCGAGCTTTACAAACTGTTTCCGGCGGGCCGTGTGGGCATCCCACACCTCACCAAAATATTTACCGCTCTTCATCGCGACATCGACACCGATGGCCGCGGCCGCCGCAGTCTGTGTCAGCGTATTGCCCTCAAGCCCCGCCTTCGCACCATATTTCTTGGCCAGCGATTGCACCCGCGGCCGCACGATATCACCCGCGAACTTCGTTCCCACGTTGTAAAACGCATCGATAACGCTCACGATGCCCGTCGGCACCTCAATAATCCCGAACATCTTCGAGGTCTTATCGAAGTCAGCATTATTCAGCGCGCTCATGCTCTGCTTGAACGCATTCTGTGCGAACGCATCAATCTCCCGCTGGCTGATATCGCCACCGTTTTGCGTGCCCGAATTGGTAGTGCTGTCGCTCATCAATTACACATTCCTTCACTCTCCACTATAAGTGAAGCGCCCCCCGCCGTGTGTGACAGTTGTGTGAAAGTTGCATCCTTCCCCCACCCCAGGCCTCCCCCCAAACCCCCGATTGTCACACAATCTTCACACTCCGGGCATAAGGCCTTTGGTAATATATGGGCTGAGGTAGCATGAGCACGAACACCACATATACACCCTCTTATTTCGGCAGCACTGTCGAGGAGCTGCTAGAAGAGCAGAAAAAACAAGGCGGCATTCCCGGCGCGTTATGGGGCATTGCCGCCAATAATCTTAACTCAGGTCAAAAAGGTACACTTCAGGGCTGGCTTGATGTTCTGGTGGGCTATTTGAACGAAGGAATCAAATGGCTGATGGCACTCGCCTTCCCCGATTCCACTACCGCCGAAGTGACAATGGGTGAGAAAATCAAAAGCGCCACTGCAAACTACAATCAAATCGCCGAGAAACTCCAATTGCCCGGCATCGACGTGCTAATGCAAGAAGCAACCCTTAAAAACCTACGCTCTTTTTCAGGCTACGCCGGCTTCGATAAGGATCCTAACACCGCACTTAGCTCAGTTGTCTCATTACAAGCAGACCTCATAAAACTCATCGAACCACGAATCTTATCAGTGCATGGTTCCCGATATACCGAAGCTCAGCGCCACCAACTTGCCGTTGCCGCCGCAGCTTCTGTCACCGGTGTTAACATAGATATCAATACCGACCCCGCAAAAATCAGTGACTCAATGGTTGCATCACTAGCACAACTAAAAACCCTCCAAGCTGACCACAAAATCACCGGTGGCTACGCAGCCATGCTGCTCGCCGCCCAGACCAGCGTCACCGCAGAAAATTCTGCCCGGGGCTCATTCAATCCCGCATCCGTATCATTGGCAATAGATACTTCTATTCTTGACAATGCATTGCGCCAACCAGCGCCGCAAGCCTCGTTGCCGCAGCTCCCGACACTCAGCGGCCAGCGGCTTCCCGTGATTGACACAGCAGAGATTGCCGTGAACCTAACACCCACGGGCATTTACACTAACTCTTTAGCGCTCAGCTAAATAAACCCCCATTGACTCCCCCATCCGCACCGCCTAAATTGCGGCCATGCGGAAAAATCTTAAAATCCACGCCATCGCCATTACCAGCATCTGCGTGCTCGTCACCATCATCTACACGCTCGTCACGCCTACCCCCACCGCCAGCACCCAACCACAGGGTGATCGTGCCATCGCCATCTACAGCGCCACCTGGGGCAGCAACTGCAACACCTACATCGCCAAATACAACGCCGACCGCCAAAATTTCAAATCTACCGCTGCTAAAGGCGAGCAACCCATCGCGCCACCACCCGCCCTCAAGCCGGTGCAAACCGATAACGTGCTCACCGCCGTCAGCAACACTTGCAACGACAAGTTGACCTGCACCATCAACGCGGATTCCGAAACACTCGGTACCGAACCGGTCGAAGGCTGCTTCAAACACCTCACCGTCCGCTATCGCTGCTTCGAATATGACCGCGCCTGGGAAGTGAATACCGACCAAGGCAAACCCTTAGATATCGATTGCAATGCGTCTCCCGCCCCTACTCCAAAACAGTAAGCGCGCACGCATCATCGCCGCGGCCAGTGCCGCCGTGGTGCTATTGCTCATCCTCGTGCTCATCTTCGGCACCGGCAAAAAAGAGGAGCACGTCATCGTTCCCCTCCCATCCGAGCAACCCGCCGCACCGCCACCGCCCGAAGGCAGCGACGCCATCATCCTTCAACTCTTCAATCCGTCCGATCAATCGCTGACGCATCAACTCAGCACCAGCGTCTTCACCCAACAAATCGAGCAAGCGATGACAACAAGCTACGTCCTCGCCAAATGCCGCCTCATTTCGCAGGATGATTACACCAACACCTTCCGCGCCCTCATTCTCTATGCCGAGCAAACTAAACTCGCGGCCGATGAAGCAAGCGCCGAAACCCTCGTCCGCCAAATTGCCGACAGCGCAAGCGCAAGCTATACCCTAATCTACGGCCGCACCCCTTGCACCGATCCCAAGCTCCCCGTTCTCGCCCAACAGCTCGGCGATTGGGTCAATCAAGTCTTCAAGAAATAACACCCGCGCCGCTGGATTCCAGCCGTGCCGTCATTCGCTTCACCGCACCCACACCAATCACTTCCCGATACTGCGTCACCACCGCACTAAAGCTCAGCGTTTGGCTCGCACTCAATTCCAATTTAAAATTCCCAACCGCACCACTCAACGCCAAACTCCGCACTCGCACGGCCGCTGCATCATCCGTCGCCAGCGCATCCACTTCCACCAACGCCCGTCGCTCCGAAACGCCGACACTTACCGCCCACGCATCCGTTCCCACTGCACTGCTATCCTGGTTACGCTGCGTAATCTCGAGCCGCGCGACACTCGCACCCTTGAGCGCATTAAATATCTCCGTCCCACCGCCATCGCCCACCAGCAAGCTCAGCCCATCACTGCCAATCACACTCATCTTACGCCTCCGCCACGGTCGCGAGCACCGTCAAACTACCCTGCACGCGCGTGCCCTGCTCTGTCAGCAACGTCTCCGCCTGTTCACAACGCAGCAGCACCAATTGATAACCACTCAACGTCATCGTTCCCAAATGCAGTAGCGCATAAAGCCGGTTCATAATCGTCAACGCCGATTTGCGCCCGCCCGTATCCGTCCAAACATGCAACGTCAGCCGACATTCCGTCAGCGCTGCACTATCGGTCGGCACTACTTGCTGCGCACCATCGCCAATCACCACATACGGCAACACTACCTGCTGCGGTACCACGTCATAAACGCCGCTCACCATCCCCATCAGCACGCCATCGCCATGCAACTTGGTATAAAGCGCGTGCTGCATTTCCATCATCGCAAGGCCACTCATAAATTCTCCTCATAAGTAAGCATGCTCAACTGCTCGCCACTCTCATGCAGCGAGTGAATGCTCAGCGTGTGCGTTTTCCAAACAATGCGCATCGCCGCCGTCACATCCGTGCGCAGCCGAATATTCACCCGATACCCCGCCCGCCGCATCCAACTGCCCCGCCACATCCTGCTCACGCCAATTGGCATAAACCGGCGCCACTTGTGCAAAAACGCTCACAAAATCACTCCAGCTCACCGTCTGCCCGCCATACCCATCATCCACCAGCGACGGCTGCTGAATCGTAATGCGCTCCGTCAATTCCGACACAAAACTCATAATGACACCCGCCGATACGGCGCATAACAATTCACCGATTGCATCGGCAACGCCACCACCCCATCGCGTGACTCCATCATCACCGCGATGTGGTGCAACATCCCCTGCAAAATCACCGCAGGCACATCACCCGCTGTCGCATAGCTCGACGCACTGTACCGCACCGTCACTTTCTCAACCGTCGGCACATTTGCAAAAATCACCGCGAACCCATCCACGCTCAGTCGATAATTCGCGTTATCCATGGTCGATGTGCCGCCCGCGGCATCCGTCAGCGTCACACTCGTGATGGTCTGCGCCGGGCCAAGTGGCAGATGCAGCGTACATTCACGGGGGTTCGCCACAATATAATCCCAACTCTGCGGCAATAGCGCTGCGCGCAGATATTGCTCCGCGAACTGCCGCGCCGTCGTAATCGCGCGCGTAATCGCATCATCATCCGCCGTATGCTCAACCCGCAGAAATGCCTTCGCCTGGCTCAGCGTTAGCGGCTCACTTGCCGGTGGCGTCACCAGCCGCAAGGCCGATGTTGTATCATCGCTCATAGAAACTCCGAATTGGGAATGAAAAATAAACGTCGCGCGCCGCGCCCGAATCAGCCGCGCCTGATCACACGAAGAAATCGCATCCGTGCACGATAATGCGCGCACCACCCCTGCCCGCCACCACATCGTTGGCCGGTAGAGATAAAATTCCATAAAAGTAAAAAACAAAACCTCTCAAGCGAGGTTAACATTCATTCTACGAATTTAGGTGCGGGCGATGCACACCTAATCTAATTTATCGTTTGCCTGTTTACTCATCTGCGCCGCGACACTCACTGCCTGATCTGAGTCAGGAATATCGAGCATCGCTTCATGGTTGAATCCATAATCCCGCTCCATCCGCACACGCACTTCCGCGCTCGGTTCGCCGGAACCCGACTCAATCACAATCCCATGCTCTTCGGGATAAAACGTACCGCTTTGCTGCGCCTTCATGAAATCTTGCAACTTATCCGCCCGCACACCCACATAGGCGTAGATCGGCGCGCCGTCCGGGTCTTCCCCCCGCACCAGCAACACGCAGACGGTTTTCTCTGCGAGAATTTTCTCCGACCGACTGAGTTCGCTCACGCACTACTCCAAGTTGTTGAATAAGGTTAAGGCGATCTACCCAACCCGTCAACAAAAACGCCACTTTCAAAGAGGTTTTTTCACCATTTTCAGCCCTTTGCACATAAAACAGAAATAAGATCGCGGCCTCATTTGGTTTAGCGCGCCAGCGAAAACAGTGGCTTACGAGAACCGGCGCGCAGCGTAGCGGCGCTACGTGAGCACTGGAAGCGCAGCAAGCCGCTGTTTGCAGCAAGCGATAAGCCAAATGAGGCCGCGATCAAAGTGGGGGTATCTCACGATACCCCCACCCTTCAACAACGCCATTTCACATACCGGTGGGTGGGGCACAAACGGCTGTGGGCGTGCTGAATTCCAGATTAAGCCAGTTTGAGAATCTTAATCGCATCCGTATTCACCACTTCCCCGCCAACACGTTTGGTGGTGTAAAACTTCACGAACGGTTTCGCCGTAAACGGATCGCGCAACGTGCGAATGCCGATACGATCGACAATTAAATACGCCCGTTTGAAATCCGCGACCGCAATCGACAGCGAGTTATTCGCAGGCGTTTGCATATCGGCCGCCAATGCTACCGGTGCCCCAAGCAATGAGTCCGGAGTGCCAGCCGCGAGGCCCGGCTGCCAGAGATACTGGTTGGTGGTCGCTTCCTTGAGCAATCGCACCGCCTGCGCCGTCGTGCGATGCATCAGGAAAGTGGCATGACGCGCATACTCATCCTTCAGCGCATAATAGAGCTGAATCACACTATCCGCCGTCACCACACCCGCCGAGCCAGAACCCACTTGCTGAATTTGCCCCCAGCTGGTGCCCGCAGTGTAGCTCAGAATACCTTTCGGTTGCGAAGTTCCGTTACCACCAATAAATGCCGTCGCCTCAAGCCGCGCCATTTTATCGGCCACTTTTTCCGCAATCCAACGTTCGATATCGATCGACGCATCGTCAATCAGCTTCTGCGTCGCCTTCGGCTGCGCATACATCTCGTAAGTGTCGATGGTGTTACGGCCGATGGTCGAAGTGTTGGTATCGGTAGTGGTACGATCCGTTGTCTCATCACCCCACGCCGCATCCATATCCACCGTATCCTCGATTAAATCGAGCGAGTCCGACGAAATCGTCTCAACCGTCGCAAGCGCACGCATCGGTGAAGACTCGTTCACAATACGAATGATCAGATCCGACAATTCATTCGGCACCAGGTAACCACCCGCCGTATCGGTGCCAACCGAAAGCGCCTTTAGCTGCAGCTGTTCAAGACCCGATTCCATCCCCTTGCGAAGATAGTTATTAAACGCCGCCTTATACTCAGACGGATACTCCCCTCGGTAACCAAGATTCGCCATATCCCGACCTGGGCGCGCATGCACCGTCTCAATCTTATCAAGTCGCGATTTTTGCTGGTCGAGTGCGTTATTAATTCGCTCCAAATGCGCGCTATAAAGCGGGTCGGCATAACCCTTGCGCTCTAGCTCATTCAGGCGGGCATCGTTGACATGTTTAAACTGCTCCCACGCATTGCCCAGCGTGCTCACTTGTTCGGTAATTTCTTGAATGGTCATAGTCAGTCCTTTTGCTAGTAATGATAAAAAATTCCATGCAATCCATAGGGTTTCCCGCTGTATTACATGCAAAACAATATTAATAATTTCGGTATAAAGTTTAACTTGTGTTAACTTTTTGACCATGTTACGGTCCCGCCCAAGTCAACGGTTCCTGCACCACTTGCAGGGTGCAAAGAGGGCTGTTGGCGAGTCGCTGAAAACGGTTGCTAATTTATATCGGCTTCAGCATAGTCCAGTGCGCTTCTTTATTCAGGGAAAGAGGCACACAAAAACAAAAAAGGCCGTAAGGCCACTAGGCAAGTAGGGTTTATGCAAGAGTTCTCGATTGCTTTTGGGCGTGTATCGCGGGCTGCCATCGCGGCTGATCCCGAGCTCAAAAATCAAGTCGTTGATCTTCTGAACCGTGCCTACTTCAACCTCCACGCCACCAGCCTCGCAAACGCCGACCCGCAATGGGTTGCCGCGATGACCGCCACCGCATTCCAGCTTTGCCTCGATAGCCGCGTCGCCCCCTTAAGCCCCCGTGAGCGTGTACAACTGTTCGAAACCGTCATACGCATCAGCGAAGAACATCAACGCGAATCCCGACGCCATGCCGCCATGGCAGCAAACGTTTTCTACCTCAAAGAAACTTCGCTCGACGCGATTTTGGTCGAAACCGAAGAAGCCGCCTACCACCAGGCCCCCACCAAAGTATTCGTTGGCCACACCGCCGCCCACACCGGCCGCGTTGAAGTCCCCAAACCCGGCGACCCGATTGCTTAAACTTCTCCACTCGTCATTCCCGAGCTAGCGAAGTCCAAACGCAAGGCGTTTGGGAACGTAGCTTCATCGGGAATCTCCTTTACCACTTGTGCAGGCCGCCAAGGAGATTCCCGCTTTCGCGGGAATGACAAAATGCTAGGCTAGGCAAGCAACGCCCCCTCCGCCCGCTTCACCGCAGCGATAAGCCCCGCCCATCCATCGCAAGATTTCACCACCGTCACTTGCGCCGCTTCATTGGCAGGCATAGTCACCAAACTCACTTCCCACAATTCCACATCAAGCAACTCGCGCACGCCGGTATCGATATTCCGCTTCGCGCGCTTCACACTGTAACCAATGCTCAGCCCACGAATCACCCCTGCCTTGAGCAGCGCATATGCCTCACGTGCCTGCGCCACTTCCATTAGCAACCGGCCTTTGATGTAAAGCCCCCGCGCATCCTCAAACAGCGATTCAATCACCCCAATCGGGCTCTGCCATTGGTGCTGCCACAACAACTGCACCGGCTGCAACCGCGATTTCAAACTCGCTTTAAACGCCCCTGGATGCACCACATCCCGTTGACTATCCACCACGCCAAACACACTCGCATACCCCGCAAACGTGCCATCCATCGCGAGTGATTTCACCTCGAACCCGCACGCCATCTGCGCACGTGCTTTATGATCCGCTTTATTTTCCATTGGCAATCCCCAGCAGCGCCCGTTTCTCGTCCGCACTCAAAAAATCCGCTTTGCTGATGCGGTCCCAATACGCATCGCGCTTCTCCGCCAGAATCGGAATCGCGTCCTGATCCAAACTCAGCGAGAGTGACGTATCAAACATCGGCACCAACCAGTTATTCAGCGCATCGGTGACATTCTCAAGCAGCGGCAGAATCGTCTGCTCCCACAACGCCAACCGCGCCTCTTTCAAATTCGAGTAAGTGTTGTCGCCCGGAATCCCCAGCAATTGCGGCGGCACGCCAAACGCCAACGCCACGTCCCGCGCACTCGCATTCTTGATGCCGACAAAATCCATATCGCGCGGGCTCAAACTCATCTCTTTCCACTCAAGCCCACCCTCAAGCAGCAACGGCCGCCCCGCGTTCATTGCGCCGCTGAATTGCTCATCCAGCTGTGATTTCAATCGCGCATATTGCGATTCATTCAGCGTGCCGGGATGCCCCTCGCCCGCCTTCACCATCAACGCGCCGGATGGCCGCGCCCCGTTCTGCAACAACGCCTGATTCCACGCGCTGCACTGGTTATGCTGATCAATGCTATAGGCCGCCGCTTCCATCGGCGAGAGCCCATACCAATCATCCAACGGATGAAACGTCTTCAAATGCAAAATCCGCGATTGGCCGGACATCGGGTCCACCGGCACATCCACCGCCCGCGTATCAATCGTGTAACGATACGCCTTCGGAATCCCACCCTGCCCCGGAATAATCGCCACCCGGTCGGGCCGCAGCACATGCAGCTCCAGCGGTGCGTCGCCCTTCGGCCCGATCGCATGCAGATAGGCATTCCCCGCAATCAGCCGATGCGCATAAAGCGCCTCGCAGAGCTCGGTGCTGCCCTGCAGTGGATTCGGATTATTGAGCAGCGACAAAAGCGGATGATGCTCTACCACCCGGCTCGCACGTGCCTTACGCTCCGTCAATTTCCACGGCACCGACGACGCCGCCGTTGCAATCATCGACACAGCCCGATGCGCAATCACATTGAGGCGATAGCCTTCATCCGCGAACTTCACCGCATCCCGACGCATCCACTCCGGTTGCCCAGCCGGAATCATATACGCAGTCGTTGCCGGATATGATTTATGCTCCTGCGCTGCGCCCCGCGCCTCACGCCGCGAAAGCCACGAAACCATGCGTGCCATAGATACCTGTCCTGATGTTGGTGGGATTACTTTGTCACCCCGTCGGATGACGGGGTCCGGAAGCGTGCGGCAAATGGAGAGTGCATATTATTGCTTGCGCTCCGCGCGCCGAATCCCGTCATGAAGACGGGATGACACACTCTGGAATCTGTGCCCGAATGCATGGTTGCTCCACCCCTCTTCTCACACGATTCCCATTCTATATTTAGAATTATACGCTTGGAGTTAAGCACCCGGAAGTGGGTCACTGCATTTTTTTGAAAAAATTTTATTCCCCCTCCAAACCCGTCATGCTGAACTTGTTTCAGCATCCATCAAGGAGCGCCTGCGACGAAATATCTCTTAATCGATGGATCCCGAAACAAGTTCGGGATGACGACCGAGTTTACACCCGCCGCATATTCACTTCCCCCGCCCCGTCCGCCCACGCACCCAATTCAAATACTGGCTCACCACATCCACCTGATCATCATGCGCACCATCGGGAAATCCCATCAGCTCTGCTTCAAACCCAGCCAACCACAGCGCATGCACCGGCAACGCCACCTTCCCTGCCTCCATTAGCGGCGTCACCCGCGTAAAGCGCGTCAGCTTATCTGCATCCGGCATGCAGGCGACCACCGGCAGCCCCGTCTCCCGCCGCAAATCCTGCAGCAGCGACTGCCCACTCGCCTTATCCTCAATCAGCACCACCTCCGGTGAAAACCGCGCCGCGTGATTCATCATCAGCCGCTTGAGTTCCGGATATTCCATCCGCACCGTCAGCATATCAACGAGGTGATGCACCCCATCCTTCACCACAAATGTCGCGCAGGCCGAGGCGTCATGCTGCGCACCCGCCTTGATACCCGTATCCCACGACTGCACACACCCCACGCTCTCCACCTCTCCCACTTTAAATCGCGGAAACCAATGCAACTGCACCAAACTCCCCACCGCCGAAACCGGTGCCTGCTGATACTGCGCATTGAAATTCCCACTACCCAAATCATGCTTAATCCGCTCCAGCAATGCCGCATCCTCCCGCTCGGGATGCAACACGTCCCCCTCTGCCCGCGCATGCAAAAACCCACCGATCGAAATCACCTGCGCACACGGCGCAATCGCGGGCAGGCACAAATGTTCCCACCCGCCCTTCTCCAATAAGTATCCCGACAAATCCTCCGGGTGCAGCCGCTGCATCACCACCACAATCGCACCCTTCTGCTTATCATCCAGCCGCGTCACGAACGTATGGTCAAACCACGCATTCACCGCCGCGCGCTGGCCATATTGCCGTGCCTGCAGCGGGTTGATTGGATCATCCGCAATCAAAATATCCCCGCCCTCCCCAATCGCCGCCCCGCCGACGGACACTGCAAGCCGATACCCCCGCGCCGTCGTCGCAAACTTTTCCTTCTCATTCTGATCATGCGCAAGCTCCGTCTCAGTAAACAACCGCCGATACCATTCTGCCGCCACCACTGCCCGACAATCCGTAGAATGCTTAATGCTCAGCGACTGCGCATAACTCGCCACCATTAGCCGCGTCTCGGGCCGCTGCCCCAACAACCACGCCGGCCATGCCACCGACACTAAGGTCGATTTCAGCATCCTAGGCGGCAAGTTAATAATCAGCCGCCGCACCTCCCCCTTCGCACAGGCCGCGAGATACTCCGCAATCGCGTCAATATGCCAATTATGCCGATATTCCGCCCCCGGCGCGACCGTCGCCATCACCCGCCGCAGGAAAAGCGAAAAATGCTGTTTACTCAATGCGTCGAATTGGCCACGCGCCTGGTTAATCCAATGGGAATCCATCATATTTATTTGAATCTCTTGTGTTTGCCGGGTGGGATAGCTATTTTAAGGGTTCGACACATCCCACGAGACAGGGTGAATGGAAGAAAAACGCCGCAATTTCGTTGACCAAATCATCGCCAAAAAAGGTCACCTAATTCATAAGCTGAAGGCGAAGGACACCACAGGGCGTTGGGCCTATTATTTCGGCCTCGTCGAAGCGCCACGCGAAGCCGCATTCCTCAAATCCATTGAAGGTGATGGCACCATCGACCTCGAAGATTTCGGCAAGGTCGTCGCCTCCTGCTACGGCGAAGAGCCCACGCAGGAAGTCAAGGACTACTTGAAAGAAAAATACGGGTTTGACGTTTAATCAGTTCCCCACTCCGCTTGTCATTCCCGAGCTAGCGAAGTCCAAACGCGCAGCGTTTGGCAACGTAGCTTCATCGGGAATCCACTTGCTGCCCGCCTATAATACCGCAAAGGAGATTCCCGCTTTCGCGGGAATGACAAAATACCAATAATTTCAGCCTATCTTATTCTTTTACCATATCTCACCTCGCCCGGAAGTCCCTGGCAATCAACTCTCGATTATGCTAGACTGATTACATGGTCAGCACTGGTGCCGAGTATAATTTCGCGAGCGTGATTGATGGGTTTTTCGCCCTCAAAAAATTCGAAAGCCACAACAGCGCCCTCGTCCAATCCCTCGTGCGTCAACGTGCAATTACACTGCTAGCACACCCCGATGTGCGCTACATGCCCGCCTTCAAAATCCTCGATATGCTAGCATCCCTCGTCAACATTGCCGTCGCCGTCGCCGATGCCCCGCAGCTGCGCCCCAACGAAGCGCAACTCCTCATCCGCGAAAGCTTGGCCGATAGCGCACCGCTCATCAACCATTTCATGCTCGAGGCCGCACTCGAGCGTGCGCGCTATCAACCCATGATGCTCGCCGAACCCGTGACCGACGCCGCCAGCGAACGCCTCATGCTCCTGCAACAACGCTGGGCCGCTATGCGCGCTGCCCACCAGGAAAAACATCCCCTACCGGAAACATGGCTCGAAGCGGTAGATGCCGCCGTCGACACCGCCCTTTCCGCACCGGATTTCGAACATTTCCGCCAAGGACCGCTGCTGCAACTCTTCAGTGAAATGCTCGCCGCTGCACGTAAATTACATCAGCAACAAGCGCCACTCACTACCCTCAAAAATATCATTCGCGAAGGCAGCACGCTCTGGAAACGCTACGCCCTCAAAGCAGCACGCTATGAGGAAAAGCCAACCTTCCTCGCGCAGCATGCCTTCCCACAACTTGTGCCTTCAACGCGTTTGCACTAGGGCTGCTGCTGCCCCTCCTGCATCAACCATCCTTTGATAATCTGCACCTCCTCACGCGTCATCGGGGGAAGCGCCTCACTCTTGCTTACCTGCGCCTCCATCTCGTCCTCCGGCAACGCCGCCAGCGCCTGCACCAGCTTCTGCAAATTCGCGACCATGCTTTGCTTCGTGCCAAACAAACGTTCCCACTCATCTGAGGTCAAATGGCTCGGGTCCTTCATCCCCTCACGCATCTCCTTCAGCATTAATTCGATAATCAGCCGCGCTTTTTTGCTAGCCCGTAATGTTCCGGGATTTTTGGCGCGCGGAGTCGCCTTACGCGTAGATTTAGCTTTCGTGCGATTAGTTGTTTTCGGTTTAGCAGGAACTTTTTTCGGCATGCTCAGGCTCAAGTTAGGGTGAAACAAACGCACCCCACCGGCGCTACATGGATACACGAGAGGTTCACCCTAGCAGCCTACCCACTCCCGGGAAGCCCCTACCCCAAAAATAAATAGGGTTGCTGGTTGCCATTTTATCTATTAATACAACTTAAGATTGTATTAAGACCTTGTTTGTCAGGTTAATATATAACTTGATCCTATTGTATAAAAACGATGTTTGCCGTCTCGGCTGTGTCCAAAAACAATAGGCACCGAAGGTGCCCCAATAAGAGGAGGTACAACCATGAGTCACACCAGTGGATCCACCCATTCCCTAACCCTTAATCCGTTTTTTTACGCCACCCGCACCCACGGCTCCTTTGCCGACCACGAACCCG
>JBGAJE010000020.1:14642-19481 GCA_044225085.1 Rickettsiales bacterium
CACCCAAGCGCTGATGGATGCGGCCAGCAGCTCCCGCAAATCCAGCGCCCACCGCGCCCGTATTGACGCCCTAAACTGGCTCCTCAGCGATACACGCGATTTTGAAGCCGTCTGCGACCATGCGGGGTTCGACCCCGATTACGTCCGCTCCCGCGCCCGTCAAGCCCTCGCCCGCGGCTGCGAATGGCGGTTACCGGCCGGCCTCGGCTGGCGTACCCAGGCTCGCCGTCTGCAACCCGGCGCGGGCACTGGTCCCAAAGCCTTTCATGCCCCCATCAAGTAGCGCGGTTCCCATGGCATTCTCCACCCTTCGCGGCCGTCCAAAACAGCCCACCCCCAGCACCGATCCCGGTACGCCAGAACTGCGGCTCAAACATGCACTCGGCCTCACCGCCGAGCCCATCGATCTCTGCCTGGAAAAGCAGCTGATCACCCCTGACCAACACTGGTGCGGTCTACATCTACGCTGGCTCTATACCCTGCGCTACGGTGCTCCTAGCCTCACCACCCGTTACGCCGATCAGGATAGTCCCCTCGCCCCACCCCAGGAAGACATCACCTGGCGCGCCATGCGTGAGCGGGAGTATCATGACGCCGTCAACACCCTCAAATTCGCCCGTTATTACGAATGCGTCATGCGCCTTGCCGTCTTTAACGAGCACCCCGCTTTTCTTAACCAGCATCTTCGTGAAAAATCATGGAAAAATAAAGCATTAGCTACCGAACTCGCACGCCTTCAAAGCGAGCTTCAGGCAGGCCTTCAACTCCTCGTAACCCACTGGCCAAGGCGTGATCGGCACCCATCCCCCACCCAGATCATCTAAATTGCTTAAAATTGTTTTAATTTTTGCAATCACCCCCCGATTCTGGTAAAATTCGGCTTAGCTGGAGTGACCAGCGTAACCGGTGCAGTGTGGGTGGGCGTGATGCCAAACATCCAGATGGGCACCACCTTAATGGAGACTACCATGACTAAGTTTGTAAAAAGCTTCCTGGATAACGAGTCCGGCGCAACGGCCATCGAATACGGCCTGATCGCGGCACTCATCGCAGTGGTTGCCATCGTTGCCATGCGCACGGTTGGTACCAACCTCCGCGGCACGTTCAACAACGTTGCAACGCAAATGCGCTAGTATCGGCTTCAAAACCGATACTACTACATAAGCCGGTGGACTGCAGGAAACTGCAGTCCACTTAGTTTAAAGGATCCCTCATGCGGGCGTTTCTACAGGATGAGCGGGGCGCGACGGCCATCGAAAACGCCTTCATTTGCCTCATGATTGTATTGGTCGTCATCGTCGGCATTATCGCGCTCGGCAACCGCGTCGGCGCCAGCTACAACGACACCGCGAATAAAGTCGCCGGTGCCATGCGCTAAGGCACTTTTCCCTATTTATGCATCCGCACGCGCAATTGCGAAAGCGCCTGGTTGATTTGCTGTTTCAGCTCCTCAGGTGATTGCTGCATGGATTGCAGCATCTGCTGTGCTTCCGGCGTGTTACTCGCCATCAACTGCTGAAGCGATTGCTGGGCCTGTTCGTAACTCTGTGCTGCAAGCTCCGGATTTGGCGTCACCCCGTCGCCACCCGAACCATACAAATTCCCAAGCTGCAATTGCGAGAATAACCCATAGCCGCCGGGCTGCGCCGCCCCCTGCTCTAACCACGGCATCGCCTGTGCCGTCGAGCCATTATCAAGATAATGCTGCCCAATCGAAAAACTATCGATCGCCTGCTGAAACTGTTCGCCCAAATCCTTCCCGATATGCAGATGCGCCCCATGCTCCATCATCTGCGATAAAGTATCCGAGGAGCTTGTGAACCGCGAAAGCCGATCACGAAGATCATTTCCCAACCCATCAATCCCCCCGCGCGACCAAAGCCCATGCCACCAATCGGAAACATGGCCTTCAACATCCTCACCAGCTTCGCCCAGATTCTCGATACCACGCCCCACCGCCGCACAAACCGGCGTGCCGATACTCGTTCCAATCTCCGAAAGCAGCCCGTAGCAACTCTGATCCAACTGGCTAACGCCCCGCCATATCCAGCTACCAACCCCCGTAAAATACAGCACACCACCGATAATCAGGATGCCACCAAGCCCAATGCCGCCACGCATAATCATCCTTCTCCACTTGGATATTCGCTAAGAAAATCATATCCCCTCCAACCCAACAAATCACATAGTATTTTGATAGAATGACTTTTAACCAGTTCTTTCCGGGGGCTAATGGTCAAAAACACCAGCATTTAAGCCACTGTCACACAAGCTTCACACAACAATACTTGCTCCTACCCTCAAAATAGGGTAATTAACTATTTATTAACTAAAATTTTAACTAATTTGTCGGCGGCAGAGGATTTCGATCATGACGATCATCACCCAATACGATCATACCACCCAGCAAGCACAAAAAGATTCGCTCTGGGCATGGTATAGCAGCGCATCACCCAAAGCCGCGATGTTCTTCACACCCATCGACGCGCAAATCATCACCCCGCCATCCGAGCCAAGCGGCCCCAGCCTCGGTGGCTCGCTGATCAACGGCACCACGGGTAACGACACACTCTACGGCGAAGGCAGCGATCCCGAAACGCCGCATAACGACATCATCCACGGCAATGGCGGTAACGATCTGCTCGGCGGCAACGCGGGTGACGACTACATCACCGTCGGTAGCGGCGCGAGCACCGTCTTCGGTTGGACTGGCGACGACACCATCTTCGGCGGCGCAGGCAGCGATTACCTCACCGGCGACGACGGCAACGACATCGTCTATGGCGGCGACGGCCAGAACACCATCTTCGGCTGGACAGGCAACGACTACCTCGTCGGCGGCAGCGAACATGATCTTATCAGCGGCGACCAAGGCAACGACACCATCTTCGGCATGGGCGGCGATGACTATCTCTACGGCTGGACCGGCGACGACATTATGCACGGCAATGACGGCAACGACATCATGTATGGCTGGGAAGACAGCGATACCATGTACGGCGATGCCGGTAACGACTTCATGGGTGGCGACACAGGTGATGACTTCTTCTATGGCGGCGTCGGCAACGATTCGCTCTACGGCGGCGACGGCAACGATTACATTGAAGGCGGCGCGGGCAATAACATCCTCGGTGGCGATGCTGGCAACGACATCATCATGGGTGCCGACAATAACGACCTCATCTACGGCGGCGACGGCAACGACCTCATCTACGGCTTCCACGGCTTCGACGAACTCTATGGCGGTGCGGGTCAAGACACCATCTACGGTGGCATGGAATCAAGCGTGCTCAACGGTGGCGCGGGGGATGACTCCATCTTCGGCGGCGACGGCTGGAACACCCTGATCGGCGACACCGGCAACGACAGCATTTATGGCGGCGCCGGTAGCGACACCGTCTTCGCGGACGATGGCAACGACTACGTCCACGCTGGTGGCGGCAACGATCTCATTTTCGGCTGGAACGGCGACGACATCCTGCAAGGCGGCGATGCGAACGACTATATCCAAGGCGAATTCGGTAACGACCTCATCTACGGCAACAGCATCGGTAACGAAGGTGCAGTCGATGAAGGCGATGTCCTCTTCGGTGGCGCAGGCCAAGACACCATCTATGGCCAAAACGGCGACGATATCGTCTGGGGTGGCAGCGGCAGCGACGTCATCTTGGGCGGCGATGGCAACGACCAACTCCTCGGCGGTAAATTCGATGGTGAAGGCACCACTGATGGCAACCTCCCCGATCTCGCCGACACCATCTACGGCGGCAACGGCGACGACACCATCTGGGGTAACGAAGGCAACGACGTCCTCAGCGGCGACGCCGGCAACGACACCATCATGGGCGGCGACGATAACGACTCCATTTTCGGTAACGACGGCAACGATTGCCTCCACGGTGACGCCGGAAATGACATCGTCCTCGGCAACGATGGCGACGACATTATGTACGGCGAAACCGGCAACGACACGCTCTACGGTGGCGATGGCCACGACGTAATGCGCGGCGGCGATGGCGACGATGTGCTAGTCGGCGGCAACGGTGCTGATTATTTTGTGTTCAACGATCAAAACAGCGCCACAACGCTCGCGAACTTCGCTTTCGGCCACGATGTAATCGCGGACTTCCAAGTCGGCGTCGACAAAATCTTTATCGAAGGACCGGTTGACCCAGCAACTGGCACCGCACCGACGAATTTCATTAATAACCTTCATCTGTTCAGCTCGTGGGAAGACTTCCACAACCACATCAGCGACGATGCGAATGGCAATGCAGTGATTACCCTCAGCGCGAATGCCAGCATCACCCTCGTGGGCGTCCATAGCGCAGATTTGACGGTGAACGATTTCTTCTTTAACTAATGAATTAACCCCAAATATCGCGGGGCGCTTTGGCGCCCCGTTTTTTTTGAAAAAACCCATAAGAAAAACACCACATAGAAAATTTATAATACTGAATCTATTCACAAGCTTAAATCTCCGACAAACCTTAAATAAGGATCACTGCCATGGCTACCACCAGCACCCCTCCCAGCGAACCTACAACCGGCTTTAATGTTTTCGACGGCACCGATGGGAATGATACCGTATATGGAAACACGGGGAACGACCTTATTCACGGCTTTGGCGGTCACGATTTGCTTGGCGGGAACGAAGGCAATGATTTCATCGTCGCGGGTAATGGCGGCAGCATTGTCTACGGTTGGTTAGGTGATGACACCATCCTCGCAGGCACGAACGACGACACACTAAACGGTGAAGGCGGAAACGATCTCATCTACGGCGGCAATGGTGGTCATGATTGGCTCTATGGCAGCGACGGTAACGATACCATCTAC
>JBGAJE010000189.1:0-2436 GCA_044225085.1 Rickettsiales bacterium
GATGTGGTTGATCAGCGCCCGACCGAAATTCCTCTCAGCGGGCTTGATATTGAACGTTGTTTGATTAGAATTTAGCTATGAAACCGATTCGCCATATTTTGCCGTTGCGCGATGGACCGGAAACCCGGTCACGCCATGATGTTGTGGTTTATGATTGGGGAAACCCGGAAGCTAGCAATTTCACGGTGTGCGTGCACGGCCTCACGCGTAATGCGCACGACTTTGATATTATTGCGCCTGCGCTAGCGGCCACTGGGCGGCGCGTATTGGCTATCAATATGCCTGGGCGTGGAGAGAGCGCCTGGCTGCGCGAACCGGCGGGCTATAATTACGCGACCTATGTCGCGGATGCGATGGCGATCATGGATAACTTCCACTTGCGCAATGTGGAGTGGATCGGCACCTCCATGGGCGGAATTATCGGGATGATGATCGCGGCCCAGCCCAAAAGCCGGATCAAAAAATTGGTACTGAACGATATTGGCACCTACATCTCCAGCACAGCGCTGCAGCGGATTTATGGGTATGTGAGCACGATGCCCGCACGGTTTGAATCGCGCCCGAAGGCCGAGGCTTACTTGCTGCAGACCTACAAAACCTTCGGCATCACCAACCCGGCGCATTGGGCGCATTTTGTGGATAGTTCACTGCTGCCGGATACGGATGGCAGTTTGCGGCTTGCGTGCGATCCGGCGATTGCGGAGCCCATCCGGGCGGCGAGCGAGAATTTCACCAAAATCGACCCGATCGATCTCAGTGAGATGTGGACACAGATCGATATTCCAACCCTCATTATTCGCGGATCGGAATCGGATGTATTGGAAGCCAATAACATCCACACGATGCGGCTGGGGCATATAAAGGCGCAGAGCATTGTGATTCAGGGGGTCGGTCATGCGCCGTCGCTGATGGAGGCGGATCAGATCGAGATCGTGAAACGCTGGTTGATTGAGGGCCGGGCGGGCAATGTGACCGGCATGGCCAACGCGACGGTGACGACCTGGATTTAGTGCATAAGCCTAGTGTTTCCGCGGCTTTGCGCGGGGTGACAAACCCTTGAATTTATGTTAGTATCTCAACCTATGGCTGATGATTTGATCCCTAGTAATCCTTTGTTGCGTGCGGTCGCGAATGTGCGGGCGCAGCGGGAGGCTGAGCGCCCTAGCGCCACAACGGAAGCGACGCCGCTGGTGCAGGTGAAAACCTCCTCGCAAGTGCGGGCGAAGCTCAATTTTATTCCCGATGACAGCACACTGGCTGGGCTCATCAACAACGCCCTTTCCGCCCTCTCGCGCGGCGTGCGCTGGGCGCGCGGGTCGATTATTAATCTTATTGTATAATGCGCCCAGCTCGGTTTACTAACCTCGCTATGGCGCGCCGCTTCGCGAGCTCATGGCTGGCTCGGCCTACTGGCCTCCCATAACTGGAGTACACTCATGCTAAAGGAACTTAACTGGCTCGACCCCCTCAACCTTGACGCGCTGCTCACCGACGAGGAGCGCATGGTGCGCGATGCGGCGCGGGGGTTTGCGCGGGAGCGGTTGTTTCCAGGTATCATCGAGGCCAATCGGCATGAGAAGTTCGACCGCGAAATTCTCCGCGACATGGGCAAGCAGGGGCTGCTTGGCTCCACGATTCAGGGCTATGGCTGCGCGGGCGTGAGTCACGTGGCGTATGGCTTAGTAGCGCGGGAGATTGAGTGGGTGGATTCGGGCTATCGCTCGGCGCTGTCGGTGCAATCGTCGTTGGTGATGCATCCGATTCATGCGTTTGCGCCCGAGGCGATGAAGAAAAAATATCTTCCAGAATTGTCCAGCGGAACGCTGGTCGGTTGCTTCGGCCTCACCGAGCCCGATCATGGCTCCGACCCTGGTGGGATGAAAACCCGCGCGGTAAAGGTCGATGGCGGCTATAAACTTAGCGGTTCCAAAACCTGGATCACCAACTCACCGATTGCGGATGTGTTTATTATTTGGGCGAAGCTCGATGGTGAGATCCGCGGGTTTATTGTGGAGCGCGGCGACAAAGGCAACCTCACCACCCCAAAAATCGAAGGAAAGATGAGTCTGCGCGCCAGCGTCACTGGCATGGTGATGCTTGATGATGTGTTTGTGCCCGAAGAGCGGCTGCTCGATGTTAAAGGCCTCAAAGGCCCCTTCTCTTGCCTCAACAAGGCACGTTATGGCATCGCCTGGGGCGTCACCGGCGCGGCACAGCATTGCTTGGAAATCGCCCGTGACTATACGCTGGAACGCCACCAATTCGCGCGGCCCCTCGCTGCTAACCAGCTCATCCAGAAAAAACTCGCCGATATGGTGACGGAAATTGCGCTGGCCACTGGAGCCGCCCTGCGCGTTGGGCGATTGATGGATACGGACGAATATGCCCCCGAGATGATCTCCCTCATCAAACGCAATAGCTGCGGCAAGTCGCTCG
>JBGAJE010000190.1:0-2434 GCA_044225085.1 Rickettsiales bacterium
GGCCAATTTCCCTGATTTATCCCCCATAACTTCACAAAACTGTCACACAACTGGCGGGGCCCATCCGTTACAATCCAAAGTGAACCACTCTCAAGAAGGGTCCATGGCTACGGCAATCGAACATGAATTAAGCGACGACGCAGTGCGCACGGAGATTCCTGCGGCGTCACCCGCTGCGCCACAGCCAATACCTGCCGCGGCTAATACAAATACGCGCACGCACATCCTCGGTGTCGACGGGATGGACTTCGTTCGCGCTAATCGCATTCATGTGAAAGACGGCTCACTCTTCATCGATCCTTACCTCGTCATTCACCCGCGTGAACTTGAGCCGGCAAACGAAGCCGAACTGCGCAAAAAATTGCAGCTCACTTTCAGCATCAACAACCCATCTTTCTACGAATCACCAGATCGCACCGCGATTGCACTAAATCTCGGTCAATTGCTGCCCGTATCCATGACGGCCCGCCGCTCGAAGTTGATGGAGGAAGTAAAGCAGTTCAACACGCAGGTCGATACCGGCGTCGATACCGACCTAACACGTGAAAATAAAGATAAGCGCAATCCCTTCGCCGCTATTGTGCGCGAAACGGTGGAGCATCCGGCGGTAGATCCCGTTGGCCTCGAAGTGCTCAAAAACGGCTTGGCGATGCATTTGCTCCTGCGCGAGAAACTGACGCAGCAAGGCTTCCTCAACTCGGTGAGCGATTATGTGCTCCGCCGCAATACGTCAGATCAAGTTCTCTCCGACCTCGCTGATAAAATCGGTGCCAGCCCCATCCAAGTGCGTGAAGCGGCGCTGCATGGCGGGCTGGATGGCGTCGGCAAATTACTCGGCCTCGATCCGCGCTACGTGGCGAATGTCAAAGCCCTCGCCGATTACGCTGCGACGCAGGATTTCGGCTACAACCTCATTGAGCACTGGCATCTTGGTCGCCAGTTACTTGGACTCGATGCGCCGTTGCAGCAAAAAATTATCACCGGGCTTGATGCGCGCATCACCGCAAAAATGGATGAGTACCGCATCCGCGCCCACCGCCAATATGATGTTCCCGCCCCGATCCAGAAGGAAGAAACCCGCATCGCCCAAGCGCTGATGCTGGTTGAGCCGATCCAGCGCGCCTTGATGTACAAGCTCGGCTACGAGATCGCTTACTCGCCGGAAGTCACGGCGGATGATATCGCCTTTCACAAAGGCATTTACGGCCTGCACCGCAAAGCGGCTAATAATCTCAGCGATATTCGTGGTACCTACCGCATTTATTTCTCCGGTAAAGGTGACCTTAAAGGCTCCATGCGCACGCTGGTGCATGAGATCGCCCATAACCTCTGGCCCGAGCAATTCTCGGCGCAAGAAATCGCTCAAATCGACCAATATGCCGCAAGCGACCAAGAGCGTTTCGGCCGCTTCAAGCGCCTGCTCGACGAAAAATTCCCCGAGTTTGAGCGCTTCCTCAAAGCCTACCAAGCCGGCAACGACCGCGAAAAACAAGCCATCGCCGCCAGCGCGAAAGAATATTTCAAATCCTATGGCGTCAGCATCGATGAAGGTCTGTTGCCCTACTTACGCGATGCGCATGATTTCCAATATCTCGTGCAACATGCGGTGGATACACTCTCGGTCGAAGGCGTACGCTATAGCCGCAGCGGCTATGACGGCGTGCCCGAGCGCTTCCGCGAAGTCATCGCCCGTTTCGCCGAGCTGAAACAAGTCGAATACCGCGCCGAGCCGCAGCTACTACATTACCTCGCCCCTGGTCTCGATCAAATCTTTGAAGCCCACTATTTGCCGCATCTCGCGCGCGTCTATAAAGGGATTCTCACTGCCGAGAACCCAGCACATCAGGCCATGCAGCAGGCGCATCAGAAAAATGTCGAGTTCATTGCGGGCAACAACAACCCGGCTCCTGAGGGCGAGCAAAACCCGAAGGTCAAAGAACAGCCCACCGAACATCCGAAGGTGAAAGAACATATCGCGATGCCCATCGCCGCGAATGATCCGGTCAACACGCGCATCGCAGCCTGCATGGCAGACGATACGCCGGATAGTGCCGAAATGCCGCTCAATCAAATTAGTACCGCATCCATCATGCGCTCGAACTCGATCACCGGTGCCGCAAATGACGCTATCGAGCGCATTACAGGCCGCACCGCGTAGTGCATCAATCAGTAAATGGAATCACTGCTAACGCCGCAGCGTTAATTCACCACCGTCTGCGCACTCGGCGTGACGATAGAGCCGACATGCTGCACAGCCTCGATATTCGTCGCCGGTGCATTGTCATTAGTATGCGCAGTATGGAAATCATCGACATCCTTCGCATCGATGCCAAACAGGCCACCAACCTTTTTCGTAAGCGGAACGACGACATTTTTACCAACACTCTCATCCCACCAATGAGCTGTCGCCGGGGAGAAAGCCCGCGCACCAAAC
>JBGAJE010000021.1:0-19209 GCA_044225085.1 Rickettsiales bacterium
CTTGCTATCACGGGGAGAAAGCGATAAATTATATGTGTGCAAATCTCAGCACGCGGGAAGGCTTTAGGTATCCATTGCAATTAACGCAGCAACAGAAAGTAGCGAACGACGCGCAGATGAGCATTACGCGCGAGGATATCGAGCAGCTGGTGCGCGAGCCATCGCCGGCGATGCGTACGCGCATCGTACAAAAAATCGCGACGGGGTATAATTCGGGACTATTCAGCGAGAGCGAAACGAACCTCGCGAACGAGATTTTCCGCCTGTTGCTGAAAGACACCGAAATGCGCGTGCGCAGGTTGATGGCGGAAGAGTTGAAATCTAACATGCAAGTGCCGCATGATGTGATTTGGGCGCTAGCGAACGATCATCACGAAGTGGCGGTGCCGGTGCTTCGCCATTCGCATGTGTTGACGGAGGATGACCTCATTCTCATCGTGCGGGCGACGCGGGAACACCCCAAGCTTAACGCCGTCGCGAACCGGGATTCGATTTCGAAGGAACTCGCGCATTGTTTGATCGAGACACGCGATCACGAGATTGCGAAAACGGTTATCAGCAATACCAATGCGGCGCTTGCCGAAACCAGCATGGAAGTGGTGCTGGATGAATTTGCGCGTGACCATTCGGTATTGGAAGAGCTCGTGCTGCGTGGCGGCTTGCCTTATAACTTTGCGGAGAAGCTTTTCGCTTCGGTATCGGACGTATTGAAAAAGCAGCTGACGCGTAAATATCGCTTGAGCCGGCATGTGGTGGAAGAGGTGGCGACGAATGCGCGCCAAACGGCGGTGTTGCAGTTTATCTCCCCATGGATGAGTCAGCACGAGATTAACTCGTTAATCGAACAAATGCATCGTAACAAGCGGCTGACGGATTCGGTGATTATACGTTCGCTATGCATTGGGGACTTGCGCTTTTTTGAAGCGGCGATTGCCAAGCGCGTGGGTGTGCCGGTGAGCAATGCGCGAATTTTGTTGATGGATCCTGGCCCACTTGGGTTTAAGGCGCTCTACGATTCTTCGGGTTTGTCGCCATCGTTTTATCCTGCGATCCGGGCGATGTTGCAGATGGCATTTGAAGAGACGCAGTATGGCAGTTATCGCACCACGGATTTCGGCGCGCGGATGGTTGAGCGCATTACCGAAGCAGGGTACGATCGCACGATCGAACATATGCCGACGATTCTCACGATGATTGGTCGTGGCATCCATGAACAGCATACCGTGCACTAAGTCCCAGTGACTTCACAGGCTCGCATGCAGTCGATCCTGACCCAAGCGGATGTAGCACGGCTTTTGACAGACGACTCGCCGGATTCGCGTACTGCAATTCTCGAGAAAGTGGCGACGGGATATAACGCCGATCAATTCGCAGAACGTGAGCGCGAGGTGGCGGAGCAAATTTTCCGGCTGCTGATGCGGGATGTCACGATTCGTGTGCGGGAGACGTTGGCGGAGCAAGTGAAGGCGAATGACCAAATTCCCCGCGATATTGCGCTGCATTTGGCACATGATGTGGAAAGCGTAGCGATACCGATTCTGCAGAATAGCAACGTGTTGAGCGATGCGGATTTGGTGAATGTGGTGGAATCAAGCCGCGATCTCAATAAGCTCCTCGCGATTACTAAGCGGGACACTGTATCTCTACGCGTGAGTGATGCGCTAGTGGAGACGAATTACGGGCCGGTGGTATCGTCGCTTTTGTCGAATGAGCGGGCATCGATTAGTCAGCGGGCGTTTGAGAAAATCCTCGATGATTTTAAGAACGACGAGAAAATCACAGAAGCATTGGTGCAGCATCACAACCTGCCGGTGACGGTGGTGGAGCGGTTGATCAGCACGGCGAGTGAGGCCGTCGCGAAGGAGCTGACGGATAAATACCATATCGACGACAGCCAGGTCAGCCGTAAGGCCAGCCATGCGCGGGAAGATTTTATGCTGCGGTTGCTCGAAGGTGAATTACCGCTCGAGGAAATCGAAGCGCTTGTCAGCCAAATGGCGGCGGAAGAACGGCTGACACATTCGCTGATCATGACGGCGCTGTGCCGCGGGCAGTTGGCGTTCTTTACGGTGGCGATGGCACGGCTGTCGCATATTTCTGTGTCGAATGCGATGCGGCTGGTGGCGGATCGTGGAGTGCATGGATTTATCGGACTTTACGAGAAATCCGGTCTACCGGCCTCGATGTTCGATGCGATTCGTTTGTTGCTGCGTGCGGTACAACAGCTTGAACAGGATACGGCAATTCCTGGCTCGATGCTCTATGCCAACCGGTTGGTGGAGCGTGTGGTGAGTATGGCTGGGGATCAATATATCGAGTATTTGCCTTATTTTATCGCGCTGATTCGCCAAAACGTGCATCGGTAGTCATTTTATTATTGAAGGGGACCTTAGTCCCCTACGCTGCGTTTGTCGGCTGACCACTGGCCCCAACGGCTTGCCATTGGGGGTCTATAGAGGGCTACACTTGCACGGTAAGATTGGCCCTGCTAAAGCGTAGCTTATGCCTGCGCCGCAACGTATTGCTTGTCTTGCCGACCAGTCGCCTAAAGCCAAGGCGGCTTATGCGGAGCTGACGGCACTCTATGATTTTATTGATATTAGCGGCAAGCGCACGAAGCCTGATGTGATTGTGGCGCTCGGTGGTGATGGCTTTATGCTGCAGGTACTGCATAAATACATGCATCGTAATATCCCTGTTTATGGGATGAATTGTGGGTCGGTTGGGTTTTTGCTCAATAGTTATAGCCCGGCGAATTTGCTTGAGCGCATTGAAGTGGCGCGGCGGGCAATCTTACACCCGCTGATTATGTATACGCGCACGGTGGATGGGCGGGAGCGGCAGGAGCTTGCGATCAACGAAGTATCGCTTTTCCGCGAAAGCCGTCAGGCGGCAAAGCTACGGGTGACGATCGACCATGTGGTGCGTGTGCAGGAAATGATTGCGGATGGGATTATCGTTTCCACCCCGGCGGGCTCGACGGCCTATAACTTTTCGGCGGGCGGGCCGATTATTCCGCTCAACGGGCATTTGCTGGCACTGACGCCCATTGCGCCGTTCCGCCCGCGACGGTGGAGAGGTGCGTTACTTAACCATCAGTCGAGTATTACGTTTGAAATTCTCGAGGCGGATAAGCGCCCGGTCAGTGCGGTGGCAGATTTTACCGAGGTGCGGGACGTGAAGAGTGTCTCGGTGTTTGAGGATCGCAGCGTGTCGCTTTCGCTGCTGTTTGATCCCGAGCATAATCTCGAAGAGCGGATTACATTGGAGCAATTTTCTTTCTAGGGAGCCGCTATGAACCAGCGCCGTGAGACGACTTTAGCGATCATTATGTTCATCGGTGTGTTGCTTGGGAATACGATTATCTTTTCTATCGTTCCGCGGCTGCAGAGCATCGATGCGGGGTATGGCTATAACCCGTTCATGATTCTGATGTGCTATAGCGCAATTGCTACGCTCTGCATGTTGCCCTGGGCGCTACGCCAGGGAAAAGCAGGGCTTAGAACCACGCGGTGGAAACATTATTTCCTGCGTGCGGTACTGGAATATGGTGCATATGCGCTGACGCTCATTTCGCTGGGTTACGTATTTGCGCCGGAGAGTGATTTCACGCTGCCGATGCATACAGCGCTGAACTTCATCACCCCGATCCTGGCGACAATCGCGACCATTGTGATCTTGAAAGAGCGGGGCGGATTACATACGGTGTTTGCGCTGTTGGCGGGAATCATTGGTGTGCTGGTGATTACGCGTCCGGGAATGATTCCGCTGAATCCGGGTGTGCTTTATGCGCTGGGGGCGGCAGTTGGTTTCTCACTTTGCGGGGTTGCGATCAAGCTGCTCTGCTCGACGGAATCGCCGATGCATATCGCCTTTTATATGCTGGTGATGACGACGATCTTTTCGCTGCCCATGGGGCTGATGCATTGGACCATGCCTTCGGCCAATGGTTGGGCGTGGCTTGTGGTGATCGGCGTGCTGACTTATGCGGTGCAGTGGCTGGTGGGAAAGGCAATTTCCAAAGTGCCTTACATGCTCATCATTCCGCTGAATTTTCTGCAGCTGATTTTCTCGGCTGTTTCGTCCTATTTCGTGTTTGGAAAAAACATCGATCAATGGACGGCGCTGGGGGCGTTGATTATTCTTGCGGGTGCGATTTACAATACTTACCGCAGCCACACCATCACGTTGCGTGAGACGCAAATTGCCGAAGCGGTTTAGGCGCACGCGATGAATTTGCTCTTCATTCACCCGAATATGCCCGGCCAGTATAAACATCTGGCGCGGGCGTTTGGGGCGGAAGGTGGGCATCGGATTTATTTCGTTACTAAGCATAAGACGGCTGAAATCGTGGGCGTCACGCGTGTTACTTATGGTGTCTCCAAGGAAGCGAACGAAAAGACGCATCGTTATTTGCAACCAACGGAACGTGCGGTGATTCAGGGGCAGCATGTTTGGCGCGCGTGCCATATGCTGCGAGAGAAGGAAAAGTTTGTACCGGACGTAGTGGTGGCACATCCGGGTTGGGGTGATGCGTTGTTCATCAAAGATCTATTCCCGGCGGCAAAGCTGCTCAGCTTTTTTGAATTTTATTATCGTGCACAAGGGGCGGATGTTGGGTTTGCGGAAACGGTCAATGACGATGATATTGCGCGCGTGCGACTGAAGAACGTGACGAACCTCCTAAGCTTGGAGGCGGCGGATTGGGGCATTTGCCCGACCGTGTGGCAGTGGAGTGTGCAGCCGGTGGATTTTCACCATAAGCTGAGCGTGCTGCATGATGGCATCGATGTTGATTATTGTAAGCCGGATGCGGCGGCGGAAGTGGCGCTTCCCAATGGCCAGGTGTTTCGCCCCGGCGATGAGGTGATGACCTATGTGGCGCGGAATTTTGAGCCGTATCGGGGATTTCCTACTTTTGTGAAAGCGGCCGAGATTCTGCTGCGGGAACGGCCGAATTTGCATATCGTTGCGATTGGTGGCGATGAGGTAAGTTATGGACGTAAGCTGCCGCCGGGCAGCACGTATCGCGAGATTTTGACACGCGATGTGTATCTACCGCCGGAGCGGATGCATTTTGTTGGCCGGGTGTCGTATGCGGATTTGATTCGGTGGTTTCAAGTGAGTGCGGCGCATCTTTATCTTACCTATCCGTTTGTGCTTTCCTGGTCGATGCTGGAAGCGATGGCGTGTGGAGCGGCGATGGTTGCTTCGCGCACGATGCCGGTACGGGAAGTGATTGAAGATGGAGTAAACGGTTTGTTTACTGATTTCTTTTCGCCGGAGGATGTCGCGGCGAAGATTGGACAACTGCTTGATGATAAAACGCGCAATGCGACGATGCGTGCGGCGGCGCGTGAGACGGTGGTAAAACGGTTTGCCCTTGAGAACTTGCTGCCACTACATATGCAGTTGGTGCGAGATTTGGCGGCTGGCCATTTGCCACCACCGACGGCGGAGAAGATCAAAACCGCGAGCCCGATTGCGCCATACGCGCAAGCCATGTGGCGGCCGTAAGCCTCTTCAATTATTGATCGTGGAAAGCGTGACCGAAAGAATCGCGGATCGGGCGGACGATGTAGGAGAGCATTGTGCGATGGCCAGTGACGATGAGTGCTTCGGCGGGCATACCAGCGGTGAGTTTTAGATTGCCGAGATCGGTGAGCTCGCTTTGCGGGATTTCGATGCGGGCGAGGTAGTAGCTGTCATTTGTTTTTGGGTCGTCGAACCGATCGGCGGAGATGGTTTTGACGGTGCCTTTCACGGGGCGTAGATAGCGCATTTTGAAGGCGGTGAGGCGCACTTGGGCGGTGAGGCCGGGATGTACGACATCAATATCCTGCGGGGCGACGTGGGCTTCGACGACGAGGCGATCATCACTGGGTACAAGCGTCATGAGTGTTTCGCCTGGTTGGACGACGCCGCCGACCGTGTGCACGGTGAGGCCGGTGACAACGCCGGCAAGCGGCGCGGTGATCTCAATCCGGCGAACAACATCGGCGCTGGCGCGACCTTGTTCTTGCAAGGTTGAGAGCTGCACTTGCGTGTCTTTCAGTTCGGCAACGACTTTATTCATGAAGTCGGTGCGCGCGTTGATCATCGTGATCTTAGCTTCGTTGATGGTCTGATCGGCCCGACTGACCATGGCCATCGCTTGGCCACGCTGGCCGATCATATCCGCTTGCGAACGCTGGAGGGCAAGGAGGCGCGGACGTAGGGCGTTGCCGGTTTTGAGCAAGCCTTCGACGACGCCGATCTCTTGGCCGAGCAAACTGATCTGTGTGTTGGCGGCGGTGATTTGGTCGCGGTAGCCACGAATCTCTTCGTTGCTCTGGGCAATTTTTTGGTTGAGCACATTGATTTGGCCGATGAGCCCTTCACGGCGCGTGACGAAGAGATTGCGCTGGGTATCGAGCGTATCTTTCACTTGCGGGTCGGTCGCTTCGAGCGACAAGAGTTCTTGCGGAAAGCTGATGCTGGTGGCGTTGTCGCGCTCGGCAATAAGGCGGGAGGCAGTAGCTTTGGCGGCGATGTATTGGCCGCGCACGAGATCGTTGCGGGCTTGGGCGGAGGTGTTGTCGAGGCGGACGAGCACTTGGCCGGCAGTGACGTTATCGCCCTCATGCACGAGAATATCTTTGATAATACCGCCTTCGAGATGTTGGATTTCTTTGCGGCTGGATTCAGAGACGACGCGACCGGGGGCAATGGCACCGGCAGCGAGCGGCATCACTGAAGCCCAGAGACCAATGACGCCAAATAAGGTGAACATAAGGAAGAGGCCCACGAGAATCATGGGGCGTGCGCGTTGGTCGGGTGCGTCTTGATTGGTGGCATCATACGGCAGCAGGCGGGTGGCGAGGCGGTCGATGATATGGGTGCTGCGCTGCATGGCGCGTACCACAGGGCGCAAGCTGCGGTGGGGAACGGGAGGCTTGCCGCCGGGCGGGATGGCAGGGAGATGGTCCATCAAGCACTCCTTCCCGGGGGTTGTTGCGGTAGGCGCGCGCCGGGGGTGAAGCGGGCGAGAATTTCATCGCGCGGGCCGATCATTTCAACGCTGCCGTTTTTGAGCACCATGATTTTATCAACCGTGCTGAGAATGCTGGGGCGATGGGCGACGATGATGGAGGTGATGCCTGCTTGGCGAAGGTAATGGAGCGTTTGTAGCAGTGCGCGCTCGCCATCGCCGTCGAGGTTGCTGTTGGGCTCATCGAGAATCATTAGCCGTGGATCGCCGAAAAGGGCACGGGCGAGACCGATGCGTTGTTTTTGGCCCGGGGAGAGGACAGTGTTGCCGGGGACATAGACTGTGTCGTAGCCATGTTCAAACTGCAGGATGAGTTGGTGAACGCCAGCTTTTTGTGCGGCGTCGATGATTTTTTCATCGGGCACATCATTTTGCAGGCGGGCGATGTTGCGCTTGAGGCTGCCGTTAAAGAGATCGACTTGCTGAGGCAGGTAGCCGATGAATTTGCCAACTTCCGCACGGCCCCATTGGAAGATTTCTGCGCCATCAAGCCGGATGCTGCCGTGGCTTGGGGCGAAGACACCGGCGATGGCTTTGGCGAGCGTTGACTTTCCGGCCGCGCTGGGGCCGATGATGCCGAGGCTCTCGCCTGGCTGAAGTTCAAAATTGATATTGCGCAGTGTGGGCGCGCCTTTGCCGAAAGTGAGGTAGAGGTTTTCAACCGTCAACCGGCCGCGCGGTGGGGGGAGGACCGTGGCACCTTGCGGGGGAACGACACTGGTCAGCACACTGTGAAGGCGATGATAGGCATCGCGCGCGCCGAGTAGCTGTTTTCAGCAGGCCGATTGCCTGGTCAAACGGTGCGAGGGTGCGCATGTTAAGGATGGAGCAAGCGATGAGACCACCAGAGGAAAGCTGGTGATCCAGCGCGAGCATGGCGCCGACACCCGTGATGGAAAGTTGCAGCAGCATGCGCAGCGAACGGGTGATGCCGGTGATGATGGCGCTGCGTTGTTGCGCGATATCTTGCAAAGCGAGGCCGCGTTTGTTTTCGGCTTCCCAGTTGGTGACGACGGCTTCGTTCATGCCCATGGCGCAAATGGCTTCGGCGCTGCGGCCAATGACGTCGGCACTTAAAGTAGACTCGACTGATTTTTCGGTTGCGCGCAGGAGGGCTTTACGGGTGGCATATTCATTGATCAGGGCACTAACGCAAAGAATGACGATGCCGAGTACGCAGATGAATCCGAGCACCGGATTGATCATGTAGATCACGAGTACGAAAATGAAGGACCAGGGAATATCCATCGCCGTGGGGGCGGCGAGGGCGATGAAGTTTTTGATGGTCATCAAATCGCGCTGATGTTGCCCGGCATAGGGATTGCCGGTTTGAGCGGCTTGTTCGATCGAGACACGAAGTAATTGCGGGGCGACGCTACGCTCGAGCCATTCAACGATACGAGAAATGACGCCAGCACGCACGGCGTAAAGCGCACCGTAAAAAATATAACCGATGACAACGACGGAGGTGAGGCCGATCAGTGTGTCGACCGAGCGGGTAGTGAAGACGCGGTCATACACCTGCATGGAGTAGAGTGGCATCAGCAGCGAAAGCACGTTGACCGCGAAGGAGAAAATGAACACGTAAATAAACGCACGCTTCATCGAGACGAGGGCGGCGGAGAGGATCGTATGGGTGGGTGGTGCTTTGCTTCGAGCCATGGGGCTAGCTTGGAGGAAGATGGTTAAGGGGTCAAGAAAGCTTCGGTTTTTTGCCTATTTCGGTGTGATATTCTTGATCTATGGCTCATCCAGGTTGAGGGCACGGGCATCGCGACGGGCAATAAGGGCGGCGCTGGCGACGATAATGGCCGCGCCGACCCAGGTGATGAGGTCGCTGGTTTCGCCAAAAACGATATAGGCGAACAAGCATGTATAGACCAGCCGCATGAAATCGAATGGCATCAGCGAAGTTACGGGAGCGAGGCTATAGGCCTTGGCCATCGAGAAATGCATAAGGATGGAGCAACCGGCGATGCCGGTCAGCACCAGCCAGCCATGGGCGCTCGGCCATTGCCAGTGAGCCAGGCCGAAGGGCAGGGCGACGAGGATCATGAAGAAGTTCATGTAAAACACCATGCGCAATGGTGGCTCGGTGCGGCTGAGGGATTTGACGAAGAGGCCGGTAATCGCCCAGGCGGACGTGGCGAACATGACGATCAGCGAGTTCCATTCGAATTGCTCGGGGTTCGGACGCAGGATGATGAGGGTGCCGAGGAACCCGATGATCAGCGCTAGACTGCGGGCACGGGTGGCCTTTTCTTTCAGGAAGATAATGGCGAAGAAAGTGGCAAAAAGTGGGGCAGTGAAACTTAGCGCCGTGGCATGTGCAAGGGGCATCAGGGTGAGGCAATAGACCCAGGCGATCATCCCGACCGACCCTAAAACGCCACGCCAGGCATGGTCGCGCAGGCGGTTGGTGCGGATGAGGGCGGCGTTATCGCGCAGGGCCCAGGGGAGTAGGAAGAGGAGCGTGAGGAGGTTACGCAGGGTGACGATGAGTACTGCGTTCAGCTCGGGCGAGACGAGGCGTACTCCCACACTCATGGCCGAGAAACCGGCGGTTGAAATGAGCATGTAGCCGACAGCCAAGCGGTAGGGACGCTGGGCAAACCGGCGGTCGAGCGATGCGAAAAGACTGGAGACCATAGGGGGCGGCAGGTATAACGGAGGCGGAAAATGATGCGCGACTCTGCCACAATTAAGCCTGGAATGCCAGCCCTCGCTGAGGGGGACGGGTTGCTTTCGGCCTATCGCGCGGCACGGGTGGCGACGACGGAACAGTTTTTGCGCAATAATCGTGTGCAGACATTGTGGCGGGGCCTAACTCAGGCGATGGATGAGCTGCTTACTGGCGTTGCCCAGCGCGATACGCCGGAGGTTACGCTGATTGCTGTTGGCGGCTATGGGCGACGGGAGCTGTTTCCTTATTCGGATGTGGATGTGCTGGTTCTGGTGCCGGATGAAACATCGGCGGATGCAGGGCAAGCTATTGCACAATTGCTGCAGCAATTGTGGGACATGCAAATTCCTGTCAGCCACGCCACGCGCACGGCGCAGCAAACGGTGGAAGCGGCGGCGGCGGATCCGACCATTACTGCGTCGTTGATGGATGCGCGGTTTATTGCGGGCGATCGGCGGGCGTATTTGGCACTGAAAAAGCGATTGCAGCGTGAAGTGTTTGGCACGCATCCGCGTGAATTTGTGGCTGCGAAATTGGGTGAGCGCGATCAACGCCATACGAAGTGGGGCGATTCACGTTTCATGTTGGAGCCGAATATCAAAGAAGGTAAGGGCGGCTTACGCGATCTGCATACGCTGACATGGCTGGCGCGGTATTGTTACCAGGTTGCCAAGGCAAGCGATTTGGTGCGGGCGGATATGTTGACGAAAGAGGAGTGGCAGCATTATCGCCAGGCCTATTTGTTTTTCGCGATGGTGCGCGCGCACTTGCATTTGTTGCGTGGGCGGGCGGATGAGCGGCTGACATTTGATGCGCAAACGCGGATTGCAGCGCTGCTGAAATTTCCCGGTCGCACGGCGCAGCAAAAGGCCGAGCGGTTTATGCTGCGTTATTTCCAGTTCACGCGCCAAGTTGGTGCACTGACGCGGATTTTTTGCGCGGTGCTGGAGGAAGAAAATATGCGCATTCCGCAGGCGCCATTCGCGACTGAGGGAAGTGCATTACCGCCAGGTTTTGCGAAGGATGCGGGACGGCTTAACTTTGCTGCGGATATCGATATAGCTGCGCGCCCAAGTTTGGCGGTAGAACTTTTTTATGCGGCGCAGCAAACGGGGCTCGATATTCACCCCCGCGCGCATTTAGCATTGACGCGTGCGTTGCCGGAGATGGAAGGAAAGCTGCCATTCGAAGGCGAGGCGAATCGGTTATTTTTGGAGATTTTGCTTTCGCCGCGACCGGATAACCGCTTGCGACAGATGAGTGAGATGGGTGTGCTCGGCGCGCTGATTCCGGAGTTCGGGCGCATTATCGGAATGATGCAATATGATGGGTATCATACCTATACCGTCGATGAGCATACGTTGGTGGCGGTTGGGAATTTAGCGTTGATCGAGGCGGGCGATTGGTCGGCCCAGGCGCCACCACGGCGGCGGCGAAGAAGTCGTGATCGCGCAACATTGATGAAGATGCCGCTGGCGACCTCGCGTGCGTACGGTGGACGCGCACGCGAAAAGGCGAAGCGATCGCGGAGCGGATTGCGCAACAAGCTGGTATCTCAGTCCATATGCGGCGCAATGACGGTTGCTATGAAGCATCATCTGCGTTGATGAGATGGCGCGCTGGCGGTGATCTTCGACGATGCAAAAACTATCGATGATTTTGTGATGTATGCACCGCTGACGATTGCGCAGCGATGACCTGCTGGCGATTGCAGATATCAAAGTGCAGTTGGGCCAGAAGGATTTGAATGGATGGAAAGGGGCGCTAATGCGTGAACTTTACCATCGCGCCATGTTGCAGATGGTAAAGTTGGCAATGCTGCAACGGTACCGCAGCAAACGATCCAGGCGGAACTTCACGACGATGTGCCGCGTGCTTTGCGCGAAGCGGCTGCGTGGTTTATGGAGCAACGCTTGCCTAGTAGTTGGTGGTATCGCCCGCGAGCCGAGCAAATCAACGATATCAAGGCTTATGCGGCTTGGCAGAAGCAACCATCGGCACCAGCGGTGGTGGTAACGCATGATAGTTTTCGTGCGGTGAGTGAGGTGACCTGTTGCCTAACGCATCAGCCACGTTTATTCCATACTTTGGCGGGAGTGATGGCGTGGATTGGGGCGAGTATCGTATCGGCGCGTATCATGGTGCTGGCGGATGGGGCGGCGCTCGCGACGCTTGGCATTCAGGATATTCAGGGCAATAGTTTTTCGGGTGAGCGGGAACGACTGCAGGGGCTTGCAGAGCTGATCGAGAAAGGGCTTTCTGGCCGGCTCGACTTTGCGGCAGAGTTGCCACGGCGGCGTGCAATATCGGGAGGACGAGAGGTGATGATTGAGCCATCGATTTTCTTCGATAATCAGGGAAGCGCGGAGGCAACGGTGATCGAAATCAATGCGCGGGATCGGCTAGGATTGCTGTATGATATTTTGGGTGCGCTTGAAGCGTCGCAGCTGCATGTGATGACGGCGCATATCGCAACCTATGGCCAAAAGGCTGTGGATGTGTTTTATGTGAAGAATACCTATGGGATGAAAATCACCCACCCGGCGAAATTGGCGAGTGTGCAGGCAGCATTGCTAGCGGCAAGCGCGGGGAGGAAGGAGCCTATATCATGAACGCTATGCCGACGTGGTTGAGTGAAGAGGGACTGCAGCAATTATTCACTGCGGTGCAGAAAGCAGGGGGTGAAGTGCGCGTCGTGGGCGGTGCGGTGCGGGATTTTCTGATGGATTGTGAGGTGGGGGACATCGATTTCGCGACAACGCTGTTGCCGCAGGCGATGATGGAAGTAGCAGCGGCGGCCGGGTGGAAAGCGATTCCGACTGGCATTGATCACGGCACGGTGACGTTGGTATTGCCGGGGCGGGTAGTGGAGGTGACGACGTTGCGGCAGGATATTGCGACGAATGGGCGGCATGCAGCAGTCGCCTATACGGATGATTGGCAAGAAGATGCGGCGCGGCGGGATTTCACCATCAATGCGCTTTATATGGACCATACCGGTCAGCTTTATGACTATTTTCGTGGGCGAGAAGATTTGGCGGCGCGGCGCTTAACCTTCATCGGTGATGCGGGGCAGCGGATCGAGGAAGATGGATTACGTATATTGCGTTATTTTCGGTTTCTGGCGGCATTAGGATGGCATGCAGATGAAGGAGCATTGGCGGCGATCACAGCGAAAAAAGATTTGGTCATGAAATTATCGGGTGAGCGGATTCAGCATGAGATGAAAAAATTGCTGCGCAGTATGAACCCCTCGCACGCACTTGAGAAAATGGCGACGTGCGGGATTGCACCATTGGTAAGCAATGCGGAGTGGACGTTTGAACGGCTTGGCATTTTATTGCAATTGGAGTTGCAGCATCAATTATCGCCGACGCCGTTTACACGGCTGTTTGCATTGATTGCACCATCGCAGCGGCCAGCCGTGGCGACATGGCTGGTGGGGCGGTGGAAGTTGAGTCGCCAGTGCCAAGCGGCGGTCGCGTATTTCTCCGCGCCTATGGATATGACACTGAATACAGCGATTGTGAAGGAATGGCTGCGCCAAGGCGGAGACCGGACGCTGGTGATCGGGCGCTTATTACTGATGGCGGTTGATGCGAAGGAGGTGGCTTCTTACAATATGTTGCTTGAACTAGCGCAGGAGTGGGAAGTGCCGATTTTCCCTGTTACAGCGAAGGATTTATTGGCATTGGGAATGCAAGAAGGGCCGGCGCTTGGCAACGCATTGCGTGCGCTTGAGCAGTTATGGGTCATTAGCGGTTATACGCTGACAAAGGATGCGCTGCTCGTGACATCCCGAGCATAGGCGGCGTTTTGCCTACTCTTCGACGTTATCCGGGTTCGTGTAGTTTGCACCGCCTGGATTTTCCTCAAGCGCGTAGCCGGCGGAACGGACAGTGCGAATGAGATCCGGTTGCTTGCCATCGTAGTTGAGGGCTTTGCGTAGGCGACGGACATGCACATCGACCGTGCGTAGTTCGACGTAAATATCGTGACCCCAAACGGAATCGAGCAATTGTTCGCGTGCAAAGACGCGGCCGGGATGCTCCATCAAATAGCGCAGTAAGCCGAACTCCGTGGGTGACAGATGCACGTCCTTACCGTCGCGCGTGACTTTGTGCGAAGTGAGGTCCATCGAGATCCCGGCGAAATCCAGGATTTTTTCCGACAGGCTCGGACGAATGCGGCGGAATACGGCATTGATGCGTGCGATCAGCTCAGTGGGGCTGAATGGCTTCACCATGTAATCATCGGCACCGGAATCGAGGCCGCGAATACGGTCGCCCTCTTCACCACGGGCGGAGAGCATAATGATCGGGGTGTTTTTAAGGTCCTGGTTCCAGCGGATATGTTTACAGACTTCGACGCCGGTCATGCCTGGTAGCATCCAGTCGAGGACGATAATGTCCGGGCGGTGTTCTTTGACGAGGTTGACGGCTTCTTCGCCATCGCCGGTCGAAATGACAGCGAAACCTTCTTTTTCAAGGTTGTAGCGCAGCAGGGTCACGATCGCGACCTCATCCTCAACAATAAGGACTTTGGTTTTTGCGTCGGTTTTAATCGCAGCCATAGGTAACTCCTTAGCTCACAGCATCAAATGTCGTACACCCTTGCACGTCAATGAAATTTGCTCCATGTTGTTTACTTATAGCCGGAAATACTTAACGCATGGTTAAAGCGCCACAAAATGACTGCTAGACTCGCTCCCCCCCTTAAGCTTTTGCTCGATTTTGCGCCACTGGCTGTGTTTTTCGTCGGGTTTAAGCTCGCTGGGGTCATGGCGGCAACGGTAGGGCTGATGGTAGCGACAGTGCTTAGTATCGCTATTATTTATGCGGTGGAGCGAAAAATTGCGTTAGCGCCGCTGATTTCTGGCGGATTAGTGGCGGTTTTGGGTGGACTGAGTCTAGCGTTGCATGATGATCAGTTCATTAAAATGAAGCCTACGCTAGTGAATTTCGCTTTCGCAATGATTTTGTTGGGCGGGGTTTATGGTTATAAGCGCGGCTTATTACGGTATGTGCTCGATGTGGCATTTCAACTAACGGATAAGGGCTGGCTGGTGCTCTCGCGCCGGTGGGGAATATTTTTTCTGTGCTTGGCGGCATTGAATGAAGTGATTTGGCGCAGTTTTTCGACGGCGTTTTGGGTAGATTTTAAAGTATTCGGCATGTTCTCGCTGACAATTATTTTCGCGCTTAGCCAATTGCGGCTGGTGGAAAAATATAAGGCCGAAGAGGGAAACTAGCCCTTCGTGCCCGCTTTGGCGCCGATGTCCTTGCGGAAGAAACCATCGGGCCAATCGATCATTTCGATGGCTTCGTAGGCACGGTAACGGGCTTGGCGGAGGCTGCCGCCGGTAGCGACGATGTTGAGCACGCGGCCACCGTTGGATAGCCACTCACCTGCTGGGCGAATTGTGCCGGCATGGAAAATGCTGGTTTTTAAGTTATCCGCGGCTTTCTCGAGATTGCGAATGAGCGTGCCTTTCGGGTAGTTGCCGGGATAGCCTTTGGTCGCCATGACGACGCAGACAGCAGCTTCCTCGGTGAATTTGATTTGCTCCACGTCAATTTTACTACGGGCGCAGCTAAGCAGCAGCAGGCCAAGATCGCCAGTATAGCGAGCGAAGATGGATTGGGTTTCTGGGTCGCCGAAGCGGCAGTTATATTCGATGAGTTTGGGGCCGGTTTTGGTGAGCATCAGCCCCGCGAAGAGGACGCCGACATAATCGATGCCTTCGTCATACAGTGCATCCATGGTGGGCTTGATGATGTCGCGCATGATGGTGGCGGACATTTCTGGCGTGACAAGTTGGGTTGGCGAGAAGCTACCCATGCCGCCGGTATTGGGGCCTTTATCGTCGTCAAACGCGCGTTTATGATCTTGGGCGCTGGCAAATTCGACCGCTTGGGTGCCATCGCATAATGCGAAGAAGCTGACTTCTTCACCAACAAGACATTCTTCGATCACAACTTTGGCGCCAGCTTCGCCGAAGGCACCGTCGAAACAATCGTTGATGGCTTGGATAGCCTCTTTCACCGTGGTGGCAACCGTAACGCCTTTACCGGCGGCCAGGCCATCGGCCTTTACCACAATCGGCGCACCTTGGGTTTGCACATAGTCGATCGCGGCGTTGCGGTTCGCGAAGGTTTCGTAAGCGGCGGTGGGGATGTTGTATTTGGTGCAGATTTTTTTGGTGAAATCCTTCGAGGCTTCGAGCTGGGCGCCTTTGGCGTTGGGACCGAAGACAGGGATACCTTCTTCCTTTAGTAGATCGGCAAGGCCGTTCACGAGGGGTTGCTCGGGGCCGACGACCACGAGATTAATGGCGTTGTTGCGGCAGTATTGCGCAATGTCGCGGTTGGCGAAAAGGTCAATGCATTCCACTTCGGCGGCGATGCCTGCATTGCCAGGGTTACAGACGACAGATTCGACACTCGGACTGCGCAGCAGGGCACGCACCAGCGCATGTTCGCGGCCGCCTGAACCGATGACTAGAATTTTCATGCAGAACCTCTATAAACCGTCAGGAGCGTTTCTAACCATTCTATTTATAACCACAATGTATTTTTAGGCGGCGGCGTGAATTCGATTCCGAATCTTCCCGAATATAGTGTTAGCGAAATCGCCGGCCAGGTGAAGCGCACGGTTGAGGAGCGGTTTGGCTTTGTACGCGTGCGGGGGGAGATCTCGAAAGCCGGAGTGAATGCTGGATCGGGCCATTGCTACCTGACGATGAAGGATGACAAGGCGGTGCTCGAGGCGGTGTGCTGGAAGGGGACGATGGCGCGCCTTACCCATAAACCGCAGGCGGGGATGGAAGTGATTGCGACGGGCAAACTCACGACTTATCCCGGTGCATCGAAATATCAGTTAGTGATCGAAGCATTGGAGCCTGCAGGGGTCGGCGCGTTGATGGCGATGCTGGAGGCACGCAAAAAGCAGCTTGCCGCAGAGGGATTGTTCAGTGCCGAACGGAAAAAGAAACTACCGTATTTGCCGGAGACGATTGGGATAGTGACTTCGCCGACGGGTGCGGTGATTCGGGATATTTTGCATCGGCTGGCAGATCGATTCCCACGACATGTATTGTTGTGGCCGGTGCCAGTTCAGGGGCAGGGCGCGGCGGAGAAAATCGCGGCGGCGATTGCGGGGTTTAATGCGATGCCAATCGGTGGTCCGCAGCGGCGGCCGGATGTGTTGATTGTCGCGCGCGGTGGCGGGTCGATCGAGGATTTATGGCCGTTTAATGAGGAAGTGGTGGTGCGGGCGGCCGCGGCATCGGCGATTCCGCTTATTTCCGCGGTGGGGCATGAGACGGATACGACCTTGATTGATTATGCAGCCGATATGCGTGCGCCGACGCCGACGGCGGCGGCAGAAATGGCGGTGCCGGTGCGGGCGGAATTGCAAGCCTATACTGAGCAGACAGCGATGCGGAATCGTAATGCGCTACGTAAATTGTTGGCGTTTCACGGCGAGCGCGTGCAGGGGCTGGCGCGGGGATTGCCTCGGCCACAGCAGTTAGTCGCGACGATGGCGCAGACGCTTGATGGGATGACCGAGCGGCTGCTGCATGCGTTGCCGCGCAATTTGCATCTGCGTTCGGAGAAATTGCAGCGGATTTCGGCGTCACTTTCGCCGCGGTTTTTACAACAGATGTTAGTCCATCAGCAGCAACGTGTGGCGCATTTGGGAGCGATGTTAGAGTCGCTGAATGTGCTGGGTGTTCTGAAGCGCGGATTTGCGTTGGTGAAGAATGCAGCAGGGCAGGTAGTGGCCTCGGCATCGGCGATGCCGGCGAGTGGGGCATTGACGTTGCAGTTTCATGATGGTGAACGGATGGTGACGGCTGGCACGAGCGCATCGCCCCGCGCGCGGACGAAAACAGAATCGCAGCCGGGATTGTTTGACGACTAGATGTTTGTTGTCAGATGAAACAAATTACGCAGTGCACGGATAAGGCGACGCGTTAGCCAAAAGGCGAGAAGAAAACCAGTCAGTGGTAGGACGAGTAGTGGCAGCGTGAATTTCAACGTGCTGACCGATTCAATATGAGCAATGCCGTAGGTGAGAAGCTGGTGATAGACATCGATGATATAAAACACATCACCTAGCTTGTCGGTAAGCGGGTTGGGGCCGGTATCTTTATTATAGATAAGATAGCACGCGCCGAGGATGCCAGCGTAAGACGGCACGAGCACCACGATCGCAAGTGCTGCGGGTGCGAGAATGGCAATTAGGAATAAAAGCGGTGCGGCCATGGGCTTAACTATCGTCGGAGATGGGCAAAAATCAAGGCTGTTTATGGGCTAGCAGGCGGTTGCGGAGAAATTCGACGAGCTTTGGAGTATCTTCAAAAGTAAGGGAAACGGGTAAAATAGCCGTTTGGGTTTGGAGGTTCGCAGGGAGCTTGACCCAGTCTTTCTCGGTGGTGATGAGGCGGGCGCCGAGTTGCTGGGCTTGAGCGATGAGGGCGGCAGCATCGCTATCACGGTAGGGGTAATGGTCGGGGAAGCTGCGGGTGGCGGTGAGGGTAGCGCCTGCATCGCGCAAACTTGTGAAAAATTTCTCAGGGCGGCCAATGCCGGCGAAGGCGAGCCAAGGAGTTTGTTTCAGGAAACTTATGTCGCCGGTAGGAACGAGTTGCGCGCGGAAAACGGGCAGGGTGAGGTTGGCAGTGACGTGATGGGTGTCGTCCCCAATCAAAATAATCGCATCGCTGCGAGCGATGGCGGCAGGGAAAGGTTCGCGTAGCGGGCCGGCAGGGAGAAGGTCGCCGTTGCCGATGCCATAGGCGCCGTCGATGACAAGGAAAGAGAGATCTTTTTGGAGGCGGTGATGTTGGAGAGCATCGTCGCACAGTGCGAGGGTGGCACCTGCGTTTGCAGCAGCTTGGGCAGCGGCGAGGCGGTCGCGGCCGGCCCAGGTGGGGGCGGTGCGTTGTAGAAGCAATGCTTCATCGCCGACTCGTTGCCAAGAATCGTTCTGTTGCACGCGGTGGGCTATAAGAGGTGATTGAGCGCCGTAGCCGCGGGTGAGAATGTGGGTGGTAAAGCCTAGTGTGGTGAGTATGGGGGCGAGTGCGATGGTGGTGGGCGTTTTGCCAGCACCACCTGCGGTGACGTTGCCGATGGCGATGATGGGGATGGGAGCGCGATTGGGTTTAGTGCAGCGACGGTCAAGCCATGCGCCGAGGTGATAGAGCCAAGAGGCGGGGAGGAGTGCGCTGCTTATCAGGTTATGCGATTGCCAGAAGCGCGGGGTTTTCATGCCGCGCTCACTTTAATGGAGGCGGGAAGGAGTGCGATGATTTGTTGCAGGATGATCTCGCCCGCGCCACGTGCTTCTTGCGTTGCTTTGGTGGCGCGCTCGGCGAGGCTGTGGCGAAGGGTATCGTTGGTGAATAATTCAGTAAGCAAAGCGGGCAGGCCGTCTTTATCGGGTGCGATGCGGATCGCATCGGCAGCGCGCAGATGGTCGATGATGG
>JBGAJE010000022.1:0-18605 GCA_044225085.1 Rickettsiales bacterium
ATGCAGCCACGATTAGTGCAGGCATCAACCACTTGCATTTCCAAGTATTGTGCCTCTTGGAAATAATAAATCGGCTAAGGAAAAAAATCCCTAAATACATGGCGGCATTACCCAAGCCGCAGATAAAATAACCGATCACAAAAATCGCTAAAAGTAAAAGAATGCTCATAGTGTTTTTATGTACGATTTCAACGCTTCACCATCGCGCGCCAGCGGCGTGATTTTCTCTATGCGTTCGAACAAATCGGCCAGATGCGGCGGCAGCGCGGGGCTGATGCCGGTGGCCTCTTTTACCGCTTCGGGGAATTTCGCGGGGTGGGCGGTGGCGAGAGTTACCGTGATGCCTTCGGGCTTTAGCGCTTGTGTTGCGGCGACACCGGTCGCGGTGTGTGGGTCGAGCAGGATGCCGCACTCGGCGTAGGTTTGTTTGATGCACGCAATCGTCCCCGCATCGTCCGTCGCGTGCGCGCTGAAGATGGCCTTGAGATCGGCATGTTGCGCCGCGCTCAGCGTCAGCGATTTGCTGCTGCGGAATTCGGCCATCCGCTGCGCCATTCGCGCGCCGTCGCGATCATGCAAATCAAACAACAGCCGCTCGAAGTTGCTGGAGATTTCGATATCCATACTCGGGCTGAGCGACGGCGCGACGCCGTTCATTTTATATTCCCCCGTCGCCACGCAGCGCGCCAAAATATCATTCTTGTTGGTGGCGATGATGAGTTTGCCGATGGGCAGGCCCATGGCGCGCGCGATATAGCCCGCGTAGATGTCGCCAAAATTCCCCGTCGGCACGCTGAAATTCACGCGGCGGGCGGGTGCGCCGAGGTTCAGCGCCGCGTAGAAATAATACACGACTTGCGCCAGCACGCGCGCGAAATTGATGGAGTTGACCGCGAGCAAACGCTGCGATTTGCGGAATTCCGCATCGCTGAAAAGCGCCTTCACCATATCCTGGCAATCATCGAACGTGCCATCCACCGCCAGCGCGTGGATATTTTTTTGCCCCAGCGTCGTCATCTGCCGCCGCTGCACGTCCGACGTGCGGCCATGCGGGTAGAGGATCACGATGTCGAGATTTTTGCGCCCCATGCAGCCCGCAATCGCCGCCGAGCCGGTATCGCCCGAGGTCGCGCCGAGAATCACCGCCCGCTCGCCCTGATCGGCCAGCGCCGCTTCGAGCAGATGGCCGAGAAGCTGCAGCGCAAAATCCTTGAACGCGAGGGTGGGGCCATGAAACAATTCCAACACGAAGTGGTCATGCGAAAGCTGCATTAGCGGCGCAATCGCGGCGTGGCGGAAGCTGCCATAGGCGGCATCGATCATCCGCTTCAGATCATCCCGCGCGAAACTGTCGCCGACGAACGGGGCCATCACCGCCAGCGCGAGCTCGGTATAAGAAAGCCCCGCCAGCGCGCTGATCTCGCGGGTCGAAAACACCGGCACGCTGGCCGGCACATAAAGCCCGCCATCCGGCGCCAGCCCATTCAAAAGCGCCGTTTTAAAATCGACAGCCGCGCCGCCGCGTGTGGAAATATACTGCATTCCCATGCTGTTAGCTAAGATTGACGCGCTTGTCACGCCGTATTGCGGGCGGTTGTCACGAAATCGTCATCAAACATCATTAAAGTGTGAAGTTCTACTGTCTTTACGCTGCATGGAATTCCTTAGGGGGTTTCGTGACGCGTGAGTAGGCGCATGCGGCAGCTGTTGCATGTGTGACTAAAAGCTTGTGCAAACAGAACAGGAGCACGACCATGACTTTCGTTCAGTTGGTGATCAACTTCATCATCGGCTGCCGTGCGTTCTCGTCGGACAGAGTAAGGCTCCGGCGAATCGGTGACAACGATATGCTGCCCTTTAGGAGTGCCGCGCTTGACCTAGGTGACGGCCGGTTGGTCGTCATCGGGCGCGATGACCTGGGGCAGTTCTCCTTCTTCGATCCGGACCGGGAATCGCCCCGCATGGGTGCGTTGGTACCCGAAGCAGAGCAAGAAGAAGTCGCTCGCCGCTGCCTCGTCAAAGCCGGGATCAACCCGGATGCCGAGGTGCCGGAAGCCGTCGCCGCTTAGCAGCGGCTGCGACTAAGTCATGCGAGGAGGGCTGCTTGCTGCAGATATGGCAAGCAGCCCTTCTTGTTTCTGCCGCATAACGATTGCGAAATTCACCCACCTTTGTCATCCCCGCGAATGCGGGGATCCGCGCAGACCCCGGCATGCGCCGGGGTGACAGGATAGGCGTTGCCATGGGGCTGATTTGCACATAGCTTATCCGTAATCCACGCAGGGAGGCCACCATGTTCGTCAACATTCTTCTCTCCATCCTCGGCATCGTCATTCTCGTGCTGATGTTATCCAGCTTCTTCACCGTGCGCACGGCGGAGATTGCCGTCATCCAGCGGTTCGGCAAATTCCTCCGCGTCGCCAATCCGGGCCTCGGGTGGAAATGGCCGATCATCGACCAGATCGCGGGGCGCGTCAGCTTGCGCGTCAACCAAATCACGCTGACGATGGAAACCAAAACAAAAGATAACGTGTTCGTCACCATCCCCATCTCGGTGCAAAACCGCGTGCGGCCGGAAAAAGTGTACGACGCCTTCTACAAACTCGCCAACCCCGTCGCGCAAATTCAATCTTATGTCGAGCAAGTGATCCTCGGCCATGTGCCGAGCATGACGCTCGATGAAGTCTTCGCCAGCCAGTCGGGCATCGCAAGCGCGGTGAAGAAGGAGCTCGATTCCGATATGTCCGAGTTCGGCTACGAGATCGTCAACGTGCTCGTCACCGATATTGTGCCGGATGCGAAAGTGAAATCCGCGATGAACGACATCAACGCCGCCCAGCGTGAGCAAGTGGCTGCCGCTGCGCGCGGGGAGTCGGAGAAAATCCTCGTCGTCAAAAAAGCGGAAGCCGAAGCCGAGAGCAAAACGCTGCAGGGCCAAGGCACGGCGAACCAGCGGCGTGCGATTATCGAGGGACTGCAAGCTTCCATCGAGCAGTTCCAGAAAGTCGTCAGCGGCGCGAGCGCGGCGGAGGTGATGCAGCTCGTGCTGGTGACGCAATATTTCGACACGCTGCGCTCGATCGGTGAGAGCAACAAAACAAACACGCTGTTCCTGTCGCATTCACCCGGCGCGGTGCGCGAAGTGTCGGATCAAATTCTGGAATCGATGCTGGGGTCGTATAAGGCGGCGGGTTAGGCGCTTATTCAAACGTCATTGCGAGGAGCGTAGCGACGCGGCAATCCATCTTGCAGCGTTGAAGCGCAGGCAAAGATGGATTGCTTCGCTCGCGCTCGCAATGACGGCTAAACCGCGGGCTTCTTGTGGTGATAGCTCACAAAAATAATCAAAATCCCCAACGCCACGCTGTACCAGGTGATGATGTAGCTTAAGTGATCATTACGCAGCTTCACCGTGCCGTCGGATGGGACAGGCAGTTTATTGACATCCTGCATGCCGGTTTGGTCGATCATCACCGGCGCAACATGCTCAAGCTTTGCATCCGTAGCCATGTCAGCCACATCCCGGCCAAACCAGATATTGCGCGCGGGCTGATTCTTCGGCGTGAAGGGATTACGCTCCGCCCCGTAGCGAATGAGGCCCTCCACCGTCGTCACGCCCCGTACTTTTGTCTCCGGCCGCGTTTCGATCAGTTTTTTCTCACTCGGCACCCAGCCGCGATTGATGAGCACGAGGCGACCATCGGCCAGCTTCAGCGGCGTGATAATGTTATAGCCCAGCGTGCCTTTAAAATAACGCGGGGCGAGGTGGAATTCCGTATTGCCCACCCACGCGCCGTGGAGGTTCACTTTATGAAATTGCAGCGCGTGCCAATCGGCATCGTCCGGCGGCAGGGCAGTGAGGGGTGCTTGCGCGTTCGCCTCCTCCACCTGTGCGATCATCGCCTCTTTCCAATAAAGGCGCTGCACTTGCCAGGTGCCCATCGTCACATTGAGGCCGAAGCCGCCAATAAAAAAGAACCAGGCGATCAAGCTCGGGCGGGTGAAATTTTTGAAATACTGGATCATGCAGTCTGTGTAGCTGGATTGTTTGACATTGTCATCCCTGCGAAAGCAGGGATCTCCTAGCAGGAAGGAAAGTGGATTCCTGCTTGCGCAGGAATGACAAGGCCCTGTTTACCCTACCGCTTAATGCGTCGAGGTAATCCAGTAAATCCCGACGAACAGGAACAACCACACCACATCCACAAAATGCCAATACCAGGCAGCGAATTCAAAACCGAGATGGCCTTCTTGCGTCAGCGTGCCACGCTTCGCGCGCACAAGCATCACGGCGAGGAATGCCGTACCGATCATCACATGCAATCCATGAAACCCGGTCGCGAGGAAGAAGGTCGCGGCGTATTTACCATCCTTCAGCCCGAATGCGGCATGCGTATATTCATACGCCTGGCAAAGGGTGAAGCATACGCCCAGTGCCACGGTGCAAGCAAGGCCGCGCACCACATCACGCATATTATTCTCCACCACCAACGCATGGTGCGCCCAAGTCACTGTCGTGCCGGAAAGCAGCAGAATCAGTGTATTCATCAGCGGCAAATCGAACGCATTAAACGGCGTGATATTCGCCGGCGGCCAAATGCCCGGCTTAATCGCCCACGTATCCGTCAGCGGCTCGATCGGGAAAAACGCCGCACCAAAATAAGCCCAGAAAAACGCCACGAAGAACATCACTTCCGAGGTAATGAACAGCGCCATGCCCGCCCGCAGCCCAAGGCGCACCTTGGATGTATGCGCATGATCCTGAATCCCCTCGCGAATCACGTCGCGCCACCAGAAGAACACACACGCGATGATGCCGCAGAAGCCAGCCAGCCCAATCAAATGCCCAATCGGCTCCTTATGCAGCATAAACGCGCCGCCGACCACGAATGCCATCATGCTAAACGCCGTCAGGATCGGCCATTTGCTCGGGTTAACGAGGTGAAAGGGATGGGTGACTTTTCCGCTCATACACGCACTCACAGCTTGGATTTGTTAGCACTGTCATAGCTAAAAAACGTGTAAGATAAAGTGATATTTGCGACATCCCGGGCCTCAGCATCGTCGAGTATGGCCGGATCGACAAAAAATGACACAGGTAGCATCGCCGTTTGCCCCGGGCCAAGATGCTGCTCCGTGAAGCAAAAACACTGAATTTTGTCGAAATACGGCCCTGCTGCATAGGGCGTGATGTTGTAGGTCGCCCGCCCGCGCGTCGGCTCGTTCGAAAGATTCGTCGCGCGGAAGGCAACCAGCGTATTTTCCCCGAGCCGCATCGTGACGGATTTCTGTACTGGCTCAAACTTCCATGGCAAGTGCGGGTCAACATCGGTATTAAACCGCACTGTAATGGTGCGGCTATTCACGACTGTATGATTCGCCGAGACTTGCTGGGGCGTGCCGCCAAAGCCAGTAACTTTACAAAACACCCGATAAAGCGGCACCGCGGCATAGGTCAGCATCAGCATGCCAAGCGCGATGGCAATAAGCGGCAAAACGGTGTGGCGGTGGTTCATATGCCAAGCCTATTGGCCGGACATTTTTAAAATCGCAAGATAATAAAACCCAGCAACCAACAACAGCAGCACGGCTAAGGCGAATAAATTTTTGGCGCGCTTGCGCCGATGTGCTTCACCAATCGGCACGGCTATTTCTTTGGGTTGATACGGTTACGCTGCATGAAATCGAGCAGCAGCAGAATAAAAATCGTGAATAAGCTACCGAGGATGAAGCTCGTGCCCATCAGATACACCACGTTCTCACCCAGTTCGCTGAGCGCACTCAGTTTTGCCTGCGAGGCGCTGGCCGCCGCGGCCGCCTTATTCGCAATCACTGCTTTCGATTCCATGAGGACCCCCCGTTATGGTGTACAACGACGTTGTAACGGATGAAAAACGATTTGCAAAGCGCCCTTATGTTAACAAATGGTCAACAACGAGTGCTGCAAATAGTGCAAAAAGATAAATAATCGAAAAGCCAAACATGCGCATTGCAGTCTTCGGCTCTTCCGAGCGATACACCAGCACGGCATAGCGCAAGAAATTTGCACCAAGCAGCGCAGCGCATACGCCGTAAATAACACCGGCCCCCGCATAAAGCGGCGAAAGGCTCGCTGCCACCAATAGCAACGTATAAACCATAATCTGCCGTTTTGTCGCTGCCGTGCCTGCCGTGACTGGCAACATCGGAATATTCGCGCGCGCATAATCGCTATGGCGATAAAGTGCGAGCGCCCAGAAATGCGGCGGCGTCCAGAGGAATACAATCGCCACCATCAGCCAGGGCATCAACGCCGGCGTCGGGCTCACCGCCACCCAACCAATTAAAGCGGGCAGGGCACCCGCAAGCCCACCGATCACAATATTCTGCGCCGTCGCCCGCTTGAGCAGCATGGTATAAACCACCACGTAAAAGAAAATCGCAAACGCAAGCCACGCTGCTGCAATAAGATTCACCGCCAACCCCAAGATCGCCACCGCCGCAATCGCCAGCATAATGCCGAGCGCGAGCCCATCGTCCGCCGCAATCCGCCCCGCAGGAATCGGCCGCTGCTGCGTGCGGCTCATGATCGCATCGATATCCCGATCATACCACATATTAAGCGCCGCGCCGGCACCGGAGCCTAACGCAATGCAAAGAATTGTGATGAACTGATAGAACGGATGCAAATGCCCCGGCGCCATCCATATCCCCACCGCGCCGGTGAACACGACAAGCGACATCACCCCCGGCTTGAGCAGCGTGAGATAGTCGCGCAAACTGGCATTGCCATAGGCCGTATCAAGCGTCGCGGCTTGCATCATGATGAACTTTCCTTATGCCGAAATCGGTAGCCTAGTGCGGATATGCACTATGTACATGCGTGAAATCCGGCTGCGTTTCATAGGTGTGGAACGGCGGCGGCGAGGGCTGCTGCCATTCCAGCGTCGTCGCACCTTCACCCCACGGATTCGCCGCTGCCGGACGTTTTTTGATAAACATCTCAGCAACCAAAATCAGGAACCAAATCGCCGACGCAAAGCCGATATACGAGCCGATCGACGACCAATAGTTATAATCCGCATACACATCCGGATAATCCGGAATCCGCCGCGGCATCCCAGCCAAACCCAGGAAATGCTGCGGGAAGAACGTCAAGTTCGTGCCGATGAAGAACGTCCAGAAATGGATCTTCGACATCGTGCGGTTATAGTCGTAGCCCGACATTTTGCCGATCCAATAATAAAACGCCGCGAAAATCCCAAACAGCGCACCAAGCGACATCACATAGTGGAAATGCGCGACCACGTAATACGTATCCTGGAACGAAATATCGATCGCCGAATTCGCCAGCATAATCCCCGTCACCCCACCGAGGGTGAAAAGAAAGATGAACCCAATCGCGAACAGCATCGGTGTTTCAAATGTCAGCGAGCCGCCCCACATCGTCGCGATCCAGGAGAAGATTTTAATCCCCGTTGGCACCGCAATCACCATCGTCGCGATCATGTAATAGGCTTCCGTATCTGCGCTTAAGCCGACCGTAAACATGTGGTGCGCCCACACGATAAAGCCGAGAACACCGATGGCCGACATCGCGCCCACCATGCCGAGATAGCCGAAAATTGGCTTACGCGAGAAGGTCGCCACCACTTCCGAAATCACACCGAACGCCGGCACGATCAGAATATACACTTCCGGATGGCCGAAGAACCAGAACAGATGCTGGAACAGCACCGGATCTCCACCGCCTGCCGGGTTGAAGAAATTGGTGCCAAGGTTACGATCCGTCAAAATCATCGTGATCGCGCCGCCAAGCACGGGCAAGGCGAGCAGCAACAAGAACGCCGTGATCAAAATCGCCCACGCAAACAGCGGCATTTTGAACAAAGTCATCCCCGGCGCACGCATGTTGAAAATCGTCACGATGAAGTTGATCGCACCGAGAATCGACGAAATCCCCGCCAAGTGTAGCGAGAAAATCGCAAGCTCTACCGCCATACCGTGATGCAGCCCATCCACCACCGAAAGCGGCGGATATAACGTCCATCCTGTCCCGACCCCGCGCGCCTCGCCTGAACCCACCAGCGATGACGCAAGCAGCAGCAAAATCGACGGAATGAGCAGCCAAAACGAAATATTATTCATTCGTGGGAACGCCATATCCGGCGCCCCAATCATCAGCGGCACGAAATAATTGCCGAACCCGCCAATCAACGCCGGCATGATAAGAAAGAACACCATCAGAAACGCATGCGCCGTCAGCACCACGTTATAAAGCTGGTAGTTATCACCGAACAGCGCACCATGCGGATGCATCAATTGCATACGCAGCAGCACCGACGCTGCCGCTCCCAACACGCCTGCAAAGCACGCGTAGAACAAATAAAGCACGCCGATATCTTTATGGTTGGTCGAGCACAACCACCGGCCTAAGCCATGCGGTTTGTGGTCATCGTGATGATCGTGGGCGGCGTTTGCGTAACTCATGGTCTCTCTCGTCTTTTTTAGTTGAGCGCAGCGAATTGCATCGAGTCATTCGCCGCGAATTTTAGTTTAGCGCCCTTCACCCAGGTCGCGAATTGTTCGTCCGATACCACATAAATCATGATCGGCATGAACCCGTGGCCCTTGCCGCACAATTCGGAACATTGGCCGAAGTAAATGCCTTCTTTCTCGGCCAGGAACCACGTCTCGTTCAGGCGGCCCGGTACGGCGTCCTTCTTCACCCCGAACGACGGTAGCGCCCAGGAATGGATCACATCCGCCCCCGTCATTTGCACGCGGACAATTTTATTCACCGGCACGACGAGTGGATTATCCACCATCAGCAGGCGCGGCTCACCTTGCTTGAGGTCCTTATCCGGCATGATGTTCGAATCAAACGCGATACCCTGATCCGGGTATTCATAGCTCCAATACCACTGATGCCCAACGACCTTAATCGTCAGATCCGGGTTATTGATCTTCGTCTCGTTATTATAATACTGGTAATGCAACCGCAGCGATGGAATCGCGATTCCCACCAGAATAATGATCGGGATCACCGTCCAAATAATCTCCACCATCGTATTATGCGAGAACCGTTTCGGCATCGGGTTCGCGCTCTTGCGGAAACGCAGACAGACATAAGCCAGCAACATCATCACGAAAATCACGATAACAGTGATGATCACCAAAATTACATCATGCAGGCCTTCAAGCTTCTTCATCGTGGGGGAGGTGGCTTCTTGATAATAGACCTGCCATGGCTTGGCCTCCCCAATCACTTTGGATTGGTCGAAAACAGTAATCCCATCAGCCGATTGAATCTCAGCCGTTTTTTGCGCCGGAGTGAGGGCTTTTGCATCCGCCCCATTCGCCGCGGGTTGATCCTTCACCAGCGGGTCTTTGCCGGTATGTGTTTCGTCACGCTTCGCGCCTGGCTCAGCCTTGGCAGGATGCGCAGATTTTTTGGCATTAGCAGCGTCGCTCGCCTTGATCGCTTCCGCGCGCGTCGGCGCTTCAACCGTGTCCTCCTGCGCGATAACGACCTGCGGCGCTAGGTAAAGCAGCGCGGCAGCAAGGGTGATCATGAAGGTGCGGGAGGCGGATGTGCGTGTCATAGGAAGACGTAATGCTCTCATGGGTTACTTAACCACTGCGCGTAGCCGATGATGGCCATGGATGCAAGTTGATTTGCGCGTCAACTATCCATCAAGCCTTTCCCATTGCCCGACTGCGTGATTGCTTCTACAGTTTCCCGATGTTGACTGCCGAAAAATTCTTTACTTCCGGCGCGCTTGATCGCGCCGCTGCGACCCGCACCCTCGAAAACGCCCTCCATGGCGCGGATGATGGCGAGCTCTACCTCGAATACCGCGCGAGCGAATCCTACGTGTTCGATGATGGTCGCCTCAAGCAGGCCAGCGGCGACACCTCGCAAGGTTTTGGCCTACGCTCCGTGCGCGGGGAGGCCTCGGCCTATGCCCACAGCGCGGAGCTTAGCAACGACGCACTCAATCGGGCAGCCGATACGGTGCGGGGCGTCGGCGCCAGTCAGCAAAATGTGACTGCCAAAATCGAACCCGCCTTCGGTGCCAACCACGCGCTTTATAGCAGTGATAACCCACTGGCCGCTGTCCCGTTCGAGAAAAAACTGCAACTGCTGCAAGCAATCGACGCCTATTTGCGCGACAAAAACCCACTCGTGAAACAAGTCTCAGCCACCTTAGCGGGCAGCTGGCAACTAGTGCATATCCTGCGCAGCGATGGTCGCACCGCCACCGACATGCGCCCACTCGTGCGTATCAATATCCAAGTCATCGTCGGTAAAGATGGCAAAATGGAGTCCGGCAGTAGCGGCGGGGGCGGGCGCGTGATGTATGACGCTTATCTCGATCGCGCCGGTTGGCAGCCAATTGCCGACGAAGCCCTCCGCCAAGCCTTAGTGAATCTCGAAGCCAAACCCGCCCCGGCAGGCGAGCTACCCGTCGTCCTCGGCGCTGGCTGGTGCGGTGTGCTGTTGCACGAGGCCGTCGGCCACGGGCTCGAAGGCGATTTCAACCGCAAAGGCAGTTCCACCTTCAGTGGTCGTATCGGCGACCAAGTCGCCGCAAAAGGCGTCACCGTTGTCGATGACGGCACCTTCGCCGACCGCCGTGGCTCGCTCACGATTGATGATGAAGGCACGCCGACGCGCCGCAACGTGTTGATCGAAGACGGCATTCTCAAAGGTTACCTACAAGACCGCCTAAACGCGCGCCTTATGGGTGTCGCCGCCACCGGCAGCGGCCGCCGCGAAAGTTATCAGCACACCCCCATGCCTCGTATGACCAACACTTTCATGCTCGGCGGCAATACGACGAAAGAAGAAATGATCACGAGCGTCAAACGCGGCATCTACGCCGCCTATCTTGGCGGCGGCCAGGTCGATATCACCTCCGGCAAATTCGTCTTCAACGCCACCGAAGCCTACATGATCGAAGATGGTAAAATCACCGCCCCCATCAAAGGCGCAACGCTCATCGGCTCCGGCCCGGAAATCATGGGCCGCATCACGGCGATTGGCAACGACATGTCGCTCGATCCCGGCATCGGCACCTGCGGCAAAGGCGGCCAATCCGTGCCTGTCGGTGTCGGCCAGCCATCGTTGCTCATCTCCGGTATGACAGTCGGCGGCACCGAACTTTAATAATCCCTAAAAACCTAATGAGCGGTCGTCTGATTGCCCGTCGATGACGAGACATGGGGCACATGGCGCGGCAAACTGCTCGGCGGCATATGCTCATCACCCTCACGCGGCGCCGATAATTCACCCGCGCTCGAAGGCTTTACCATTTTCTTCGGATCATCCGGCACTTTGATCCCCTGACTCGGCGGCAACGTGATATCCGCCGGTGCACGCGTAGTAGGAGACACAATCGTCGTGTTGCTTGCCGAGCTTGGTACAGGCTTTGTCCGCTCGATCGTATTCGAAACATTATTGGAAATATCCGCCGCCAGCGTCGGCAACGCCGCGACTAGTGCGCTCGTAAGCGTAAACGCCACCGCCAAAGACTGCATCAAATTTGTCTGTGCCATCATTCCTCCTAAGGCCGTTCGCGCGGCGTCACCATGATCTGCCTCACTAAGGCGGTCAACCTGCGCTGCCCCAGATAAAAATACGATAGGGCCGTCTGCGTTTTCTATAAGGAAGAAATTAGTGGGCGAGTGCCCGGTCGCTACGCATGCCATGATCGCTACGCATACCGCTGTCATTATTCGTCGACCCACTTTGCGGTTTGTCATCATCCTTGATAATATTGCCGTTCGGGTCACGCTTCACTTTTGCATCGTAACCGATCGCATGCTTCTCATCGGTCGTGTTGGAGGAAGACGAAGACGTCGAACTATCCGTCGTGGTCGTCGAATTGGTCGACCCATGATTGTCGCTCGTGGATGAGCTCGTCGATGTGGTGTTCGTTGTTGAGGTGGTCGGTTTCGTAGTCACTTGCGGGCCCGAAGGGGAACGCACTACCGTTGTAGTGCTGGTACTTTGATCCGCCGCATAGGCACCCGAAACCACCGCAAAAACCGCTAGCAACACCATGCCCAAACGACGCATCACGCAACTCCTTACATTGATAGAATCCATCTACCATACTCCCCCCACGCGTGCAAATAAGGATCGCTAGCATTTTAGGTAATTTGGTAGCCGCCACGAATTGTGACAGTTCGATGAAGATTTTCCCATTTCATGCAGTTTTGATTGCCCACCACCACAACTTTACGTAGTCTCAATCTTAGGAGAAAGGTCGCACTAGGTTTTAACCTTATTGTCACAAAACCTTCATAAAAAACGTTAACCGAATTAACCGTTTCTTAGGGAAGTTACGCGAATCTGAGACAATAAGGCCGAACCATCGGCGGTTTTGGGAGTTAAGAATGACGACGGATATTTTTGCAATGAGCGTTCCAAGTGATGCATGCATCATGGCGGCCGGCTGTAAGAATTCTGCGGTCATGAGCTTCCTGCAGGCTAGCTTTATTACGGATGGTCTTAACTATCCGGTACAGCAAGCGCCGATGTTGCAAGCAGCTGAGCCCTCAGCGACCCAATATGTTGCCAGCACGCCGATCGATCGCGGCACCGGCCGGGGCTAGTTCGCCACGCCACGCCTAATTCGCGCGAAAAACCTTTCCCAACCATTGATTCAACTTTATACTGCATGCCCAATGCAGGATAATGGCAAGCCATGAGTACCACTTGGAAAACCAGCGCATTTAGCAAAAATTCAACTCCGGTGGAGCTGGATGAAGCGCTATTGAAGGAAAAAGTGGTCATTCTGCTCCAGGGCAAGAACGTCTACGGCGACCCGATCTTCACCTATTTGCAACTGACGCTCGCCTCCCTTCAGCAGCTGCGCGACAAAATGCGCCAAGCAAAAGACTTTATGCCCGCCGAGTATGGCGAGGTCCTCGCCGCCGGCAAAGGCGAACCCAGCCCCGAAATGCGCTCTGAAATGGCTGTCACCCATAATATGATCGATGTGCCTCGCCCCAAAACCGCCGCCCCACCCAGCTATGCTGTCCCTCAGCCAAAATTATGGGACGATTAGAAGACGCGAGCCTCACGCCGTTAGTCGTTAGATTTTAATAGTTTAGCAGTTATTTAGTCGCGCGCGACGCCGCGCGTCCGACAATTACTCATGCAGTGCAGCGTGATCCATTAACGAATCCTTTACCTTATCCGGTTACCGTCGGCCTATAGAGAACCCTCAAAGAGGCCATCATGGCACCGTTCGCTGAGTCACAGTTAAAAGCCGTCGTCGATGCGCAGGTATTCGGCGCACGCGGCGAGTGGGAAAAGCACGAAATCGGCGGTCAGGCGACCTACGTCAAGCCGATCAACACGCAAGACGTGCACATGAAAGCCCGCATCGCCAATCGTTTCGATGAGCTTGGCTTCATCCCCAAATTCTTCCGCGAATCCGGCAAAGAATTCGTCGCGCTCGAAGGCGTGAAGGCCGCGCGCTACAAAAACGTCGAAGCAGCCTTTGTCGAACAAATTCTGAAGCGGCTTTAGCGCTTTTACCGAAAATCAGCTTGTCTAGAGCCGTCCTCGCGACGGCTTTCTTTTTTAAAGCTTCACCACATCCCGCATTGTGTAGAAACCATTGGGCTTCGCCGCGACCCATTGCGCTGCCACTAGCGCGCCTTTCGCGAAAATATCGCGGTTGCTAGCTTTGTGCGAAAGCTCCAGCCGTTCACCCGCACTGGCGAACATCACGGTATGATCGCCAATCACATCCCCACCACGCAAGGCGGCAAACCCAATTTTTCCTGCTTGGCGTGGGCCAGTATGGCCGTCGCGCGATTTGACCCAGACATCATGCAAATTCACCCCGCGCCCATGCGCGGCGGCCTCGCCCAGCGCGAGTGCAGTCCCGCTCGGCGCATCGACCTTATGGCGGTGATGCATTTCCAAAATTTCAATATCCGCTTCCGGCCCAAGCTTATGCGCCGCATGCTCGACAAGGGCCATCAGCAAATTCACGCCGACGGACATATTCGCCGACCAAACGACACGCGTCTGCTCGCCCGCGCGGATAAGGGCTTCTTTTTGTGTCGAGCTTAAACCCGTCGTGCCGGAAATCAGAATTTTGCGATGCATGGAAGCAAGCCCCGCCAGCCCCACCGCATGTTCCGGTGCTGAGAAATCGATCACCGCATCCGCCTGAGTGAAAAGGGCAGCGGTTTGCTCCACCAGCAAATCCCCAGCAAAACTAACACCTGCATGCTCAAACTGGCTGCGCACGATCGATCCCGTGCCCGGGCGGATGCCCGCGGCCGTAAGCTCCAGCGACGGATGTGCCGATAAAGCCTTAATGAGCGCAATGCCCATCCGCCCCGCCGCCCCAGAAATCGCAATTTTTAACGGAATCGTCATGATTATCCTTTATAAAGAAAGCCTAGTGTAGCGAAGGGAAAAAGAAAGAGAAGCATGAAATTAGCCCAGAACTATGACCAAACCGCCAAAATCGTTCAATCATGCTTGAATGATACCGCATATCACGCCGTTTGCGTCCATATGTGGGAGAGCAAGGCTTACGAGATGAGTGATCCGGGCGCCCAACGCGCAGCAGCCTCCCGAGAGCGCGGGGGAGTGCTGGGCGTCATTTGTGGCACCGAAGGGGTTATCTATGATGATACCCACTGCGAGGATCTAGAGCTTGGTCCCGTCACCTATCGCTTTCAACGTCACGATCCCGAACAGGGCATGATCGGGTTGGCGACGACCGTGCTTCATCCGCATCAAAACATTCATCCTTATTTAACGGAACCGACAGGGTTGCTGCTGCTGGACCCGGAGCCCGTCTATACTTCCTATCAAGACACCTACAGTTATTATTGTGATTCGCCAATACCACCCGCATCAATGACGAGTGAGGGGAGAATGCAGCCCGGTTATGTGCGCGTTGCCAATGAAAATTCAAAATTCGAAGATGTTGGCGATCCCTGGGGTTATAAAAGTATCGTGCGAGAGCTGACGAATATTCAGCTTCCGGATTTCGTTGATGCAGAGCAGCCCGACGAGATTTTTATTGATCCGAAAGACGCCGAGCAACGTGCAAGGGCAACGCAAGCATTAAGACGCTTGATGGAGATTTACAGCGAGCACCCAGGCGAAAGATTGGGATTTGATTGCAACGAAATTGTTGCCAATGTGCGGCCAGAACATGTGGCCGGTATTGTCTTGAACTGGCCCGAAAAGACCAAAAACTTAGCAACCGTCCGCCACGCAGACGGGTCAATCAACTGGAAAGCCTATTTTGCTTCTAACGATACGGAAAAAGTGAAATTGGCAAAACTCCTATCCCGGGCCATTCAGGAAACCGACCAGGTACAAATCTATCTCGACACAGTGGCCGAAAAATCGCCCGAGGCCACTTTACAAACGCCGAGTGTATTCATTTATGACCAATATGCCGAACATAAACTCATCCATTTCCCACCAACCCGGGAAAATAGGAAGTTAATAGAGAATGTACTGAAGCAGCATGAATCGCCTGGGGCGTGGTCTCCGGGCAATTTTTAACGGAATTGTCACAAAGAATGTGTATAATGCCCTCTAGCAAATAAAGGTGGGAATATTTCATGAGCGAGACTCTCGATCCATCGGGTAATGGCTTGGTGCAGACAACGGCTGATCCAATCGCGGTTAGTCGCCAAAGTTTATTCGGAACCGACGCGGTCTGGAAGCGAACAGATAAGCCGGTATGTACACAGGTTATAGGCCAACCAACGCAGCAAGCAGCTTTTAAAGAGGCTTACTATATCGAATTCAAACTTAGGTTTGTTAGATCGGCATTATCAAAGTCAGCAGGTACAGTGCAAAGTTTTCTGTCAGAAGCAGTGTTGCATCATGGCCTACGAGCAGACCAAGTCCATATCAAGCCCCAGAGCAATCAACTGATACGTATTGAAGTAGAAGCAGAAGCATTTAGAAACTGTTTGGTTCCTGCACAAGATTTTGCGGCAAGCATACGTGAAGAAGCCTTGAGAGATAAAGCAAGCATGATTGGAAAAGTTGAACACAATAACACATACGAAAATCTTGTTTGGAATAAGTTATTTGAAAAGGGTGGACGACTATGGAAATGTGACCGTGATGACGATCAACAACCCATCCGTCATTACCATACAGTTTCTTTTGGCGAAGCGCCGGCCGATAAAATACAGACAGCCATTGAGTCAGCTTTTAAACAACTGGGCATCGAATATTCTTACCAGTTGGATTACAAATCAACCGATCTTGGAGACGTACATCCCAAAAGTCAGCTCGACGTCAGTAAAGCGGTAGCTGAATATCAAGAACCATCCGCATTCGGCATAACGGTATTCGTAATGCCAGAAGTTTTTAAGAGTATGATTGCCCCCATCTTAGTAGCATATCGTGATGATATAAGAAGCCGCATTCGGCATAACGGTATTCGTAATGCCAGACGATTTTAAGAGTAAGATTGCCCCCATCTTAGAAGCATATCGTGATCATATAAGAAGTGGCCACCACCACTAAACCCGCTACTCCTTCAAATCCTCCCAAAATTCCTTCACCTTGCTGAAGAAGCTTTCGGATTCGGGGCTGGTTTCGCCACCCGCGGTTTTCTCGAATTCGCGCAGCATTTCTTTTTGTTTTTTGTTCAGGTTCACCGGCGTTTCCACGTGAACCTCGATATACATGTCGCCTTTGGCGCTAGAGCGCAACACGCTCATGCCTTTGCCTTTGAGGCGGAATTGGTGGCCCGATTGCGTGCCTTCGGGAATCGTCACTTTCACGCGACCGCCATCGATCGTCGGCACTTCAATATGGCCGCCCAAGCTCGCGGTTGAGAATTTCAGCGGCACAGAGCAGTAAATATTCGCACCCTCACGCTTGAAAATGCGGTGCGGTTTGATGCTGAGGAAAATATAGAGATCACCCGGCGGCCCGCTGCGGAAGCCCGCTTCGCCTTCACCCGCGAGGCGGATGCGCGTGCCTTCCTCCACCCCCGCAGGGATGGTGACGGACAATGTTTTCTCCCGCCGCACGCGACCAGAACCGGCGCAATTACGGCACGGATGTTTGATGACTTTGCCGGTGCCTTGGCAATTGTTACAGGTGCGCTCCACCGTGAAAAACCCCTGCTGCGCGCGCACCGCACCGCGGCCTTGGCAAACGGAACATGTTTCCGCACTGGTGCCTTTTTCTGCGCCCGAACCATCGCACGATTCGCAACTCGCCGAGGTGGTGACTTTGATACTCTGCTGTTTGCCTTTGAACGCATCTTCGAGCGTAATATCGAGATTATAACGCAGATCTGACCCACGTGCGGCAGATGCTTGGGCGCTGGCTCCGCCACCACCACCGCGTCTGCCACCAGTGAATTCGGAGAAGAGATCCTCGAAAATATCGGAGAAGCTTCCAGCCGAGAACCCGCTAAAACCTCCCGCACCCGGTCCGCCGCCACCGCTCATGCCATTGGTGAAAGCCTCATGCCCATAGCGATCGTACGCCGCGCGTTTTTGCGGGTCCTTCAGTACATCGTAAGCTTCGTTGATCGCCTTGAATTTTTTCTCGGCCTCAGCGTTGCCTGGGTTTTTATCCGGGTGATATTGCATGGCGAGTTTGCGATAAGCTTTCTTCAGCTCGTCCTCGCTCGCGCCTTTGGCAACGCCTAACACATTGTAAAAATCATCGGCCATAGATGCGCTTGGGTCTAGGGGCTGGGGGAAGATTGGTCAAGGTTCATGAAAAAGTCCCGGCGCAGCAGGGTGCTGGCCGGGACTTGTAAATCGGCAGACTAACTTGCCTTTTTATCGTCGTCGGAAACATCCTCGAACTGCGCGTCGAGCACTTCGCCTTCGCCAGCGGCGGTCGAAGCCGTGTCACCCGTCGGCGCGCTTGGCGCTTCGCTTTGCGGAGCCGAGGCCTGGGCTTTGTAAATCGCCTCACCCAGCTTCATCATCGATTGCGTCAGCGCTTCGGCCTTCGCGTCGATCTCGGATTTGTTCGATGATTCGAGCACCGCACGCACAGCTTTCACGTCTTCCTCGATCTTCGACTTTTCACCGTCGCCGACGAGGTGGCCATGTTCCTTGAGGTTTTTCTCGGCCTCATGCGCGAGCGACTCGGCTTTGTTGCGCGATTCGATGAGGGCGCGTTTTTCCTTATCCGCGCTCGCATTCGCTTCGGCATCCTTCACCATTTTTTCGATGTCGGCGTCGCTCAACCCACCCGATGCTTGGATGCGGATTTGCTGCTCTTTGTTCGTCGCCTTATCTTTCGCCGACACATTCACGATGCCGTTCGCGTCGATGTCAAACGTCACCTCGATCTGCGGCATGCCGCGTGGGGCGCTTGGAATCCCTACGAGATCGAACTGACCGAGCAGCTTGTTATCCGCCGCCATTTCGCGCTCGCCTTGGAAAACGCGGATGGTTACTGCGGTCTGGTTATCATCCGCCGTCGAGAAGGTTTGCGATTTCTTGGTCGGGATCGTCGTGTTGCGATCGATCAAGCGGGTGAACACGCCGCCGAGCGTTTCAATGCCGAGCGACAGCGGGGTCACATCGAGCAGCAATACGTCTTTCACTTCGCCTTTCAGCACACCACCTTGGATAGC
>JBGAJE010000023.1:0-1960 GCA_044225085.1 Rickettsiales bacterium
CTACGGTTTGCAGGATAAACTCCACCTCACCGGCTGGGTGAAAGACAAATCGCACTTTTTTGACGAAGTCGATATTTTCGTCCTCCCCTCCAAACACGAACCCTTCGGCATCGTGCTGATCGAGGCCATGGCGCAAGCCCTCCCCACCATCACGACCGACGCCGAAGGCCCGCGCGAAATCGTCCATCACACCATCGACGCGCTGATGACCCCGCGCAGCGATGCCCCTGCCATGGCCGATGCCATCGCCAGCCTCATCACGAATCCCGCCAACGCCCGCACCCTTGGCCTCGCCGCACAACGGCATGTCACCCAGGCTTACAGCATGCAAGCCATGGCTACCCGTTTACAAACCGCCCTCGCGTCCTATATCAATCACGCATGACACATGTTGCCGACACCTCTCGCGCCTTTCTCACCATTGCCGGTGACGACCGCGTGCATTTCCTCCAAGGCTTACTGACGCAAGACATCGCCAAACTCGCCGACGAGAAAATCCAATTCGCTGCCTTACTTTCTCCGCAAGGCAAAATCCTGCACGATATGTTCGTTATCGATCAAGGCGACCACATCCTCCTCGACACCGCCGCAACGTTGAAAGACGCGCTGCTCAAACGCCTCACCCTCTATAAGCTCCGCGCCAAGGTCACCATCGCCGACGCGACCCATCTTTGGCAATTAAGCTACAGCACCACCACAGGCTTCGCCGACCCGCGCCATCCGGAAATGCCCAAACGGCTCATCACCCAGCCTGGCGATAATCTTCCCAGCACCACGCTTATGCCGGAGGACTACCACACCATCCGCCTCAACCTTGGCATTCCCGAGCTCGGCTCCGATTTCGCATCCGACCAAGTCGTCCCCATGGATGCTGGCTATGATTTGCTCCATGCCATCAGCTTCACCAAGGGCTGCTATGTGGGCCAGGAAGTCACCGCCCGGATGCATTATAAAAACATCGCCCGCCGCGGCTTTTATCAATTGAATGATGGCGCAGGCCATATCCGCTTAGCCCTTCTACGCTTTGAAGAAATTGGCGAATCAGGAAAAAATACGCTTATGGATAATTGTTCCTACCACGCCACACTCCCCGCCTGGCTCAAACCCAAATACATGCAGTTTCTCGAGGGCAAGAAGAATCAATAGAATTATTCATCCACACCCCCCGGATTGTATTTGGCAGACCCCCTTCCTACATGGTATTCTGCAAGAGCAAATCCCTCAAAAACCCGCGCCACGACAATCAAATAACCATCTGAAAAAACAAATAAATTTATGAAGTCATTCTTACGAACGGTAAAAGATATGCTCGCTAACGAGTCCGCCAGCCCGTCCGCCTCGGAAATGACGAACATCACCGTTAATCAAACAGCCGTCGCGCCGAACATTATCGATGCCAGCACCACCAACGGCTACCTTGCGGGTCAACTACTCGTCGCCACGCCGGTGATTGATTCCGGCTGCTTCCAAAAATCGGTCGTCTACATCTTCGCACACAGTGCGGAAGGGGCGATGGGTATCATCATTAACCAGCCGCTCGAGCTCATCAACTACGCATCGCTGATCGAGGGGATGGATCTCCCGAAAGACACCGCCGCCCGCCAAATGCCCGTTTTCTTCGGCGGCCCGGTAGAGCGCCAGCGCGGCTTCGTCATCCACACGACCGATTATTACCGTGAATTCTCCCTCGCACGCAGTGCCGAGCTCGCGGTTACCGCTTCAAGCGCTATCCTAGGCGATATCGTCAGCGGCGATGGCCCAGAGCAAGCTGCCCTCATCGTCGGCTATGCCGGCTGGGCCGCTGGCCAACTCGAAGCCGAAATCGAGCAAAATAGCTGGATCACCGTCCCCGCAACCAAAGCCCTTATGTTCGGCACTGAAAACGACCTCAAATGGGCCACAGCAAGCAAATCGCTGGGCGTGGATATGGCATTTTTCTCAACGACCGTCGGCCACGCGT
>JBGAJE010000023.1:1998-22444 GCA_044225085.1 Rickettsiales bacterium
GCATGAATCCGCCGCGCCATTTCCCGCAAGCTATACTGGCTTGTTTTCACCGGCTGAATTTTTGTTGGATCTTCTGCCTTGGCAACTGTCATAAACGCCTTAATTGCGTTCCCCACAATCTTAACTGCCTCTTCGGTCGTGTAATGGTACTGCTCTTCTAGCAGCGTCACATAATAGCTAGCAATTTGTGCACGCACTTCCTCCACGCAATCATGAAGCCGTCCAGTCGCTCCCTCATGCTGTTTCGCAAGCTTCTCCCAATGGTGGCACAAGAGATATTCCTCCGTGATACCCTCAAGCATTGGCAAGATACGTGCATCCCAGTGTTTTACCATATCCGGGTTGTCATATCCCTTTGGCCGCTTCGGCGAAAAAATGCCCGCATCCGCAACCTGCCGCGGCGTAAGAAAACGCGAATGAAGCCCATCCCAAAAACTCGGCCACTGCCAAGCACGATGCATCGCCGTTACCAAATGCGGCGGCGGATATAAATTCTCCGTATTTTCCAGTGGCAAATGCGCTTCTTCAGCCGCCGCGATAAATCGCTCCACCGCTTGCATTTGCCGGGCATGCATCCCTTCACTCGTGCGTAGGGCCGCAGAATCATGTGTAAAACTATCATCCATAACCCCGCTATAACAGGAAAAATGCGCTTAGTGTTTTACATTATGATGACAGTTTGCTAACCCCCTCACACCATGGCTTTATCATTCCAAGACATCATCCTCACGCTCCAGAATTTCTGGGCGAAGCAGGGCTGCGTGATTTTGCAGCCCTATGACATGGAAGTCGGCGCCGGCACCTTCCATCCCGCGACCACCCTACGGGCGCTGGGCCCCAAGCCCTGGAACTGCGCCTATGTGCAGCCTTCCCGCCGCCCGAAAGACGGCCGCTACGGTGAAAATCCCAACCGCCTGCAGCATTATTACCAATTCCAGGTCATCCTGAAGCCCTCGCCGGATAACCTCCAGGAACTCTACCTCGACTCCCTCCGCGAGCTCGGTATTGACCCCGCTATGCACGACATCCGCTTCGTCGAGGACGACTGGGAAAGCCCAACATTGGGCGCCTGGGGCCTCGGCTGGGAAGTCTGGTGCGACGGCATGGAAGTCACCCAATTTACCTATTTCCAACAGGTCGGCGGCATCGAATGCAACCCCATCAGCGGCGAGCTAACCTACGGCCTCGAGCGCCTCGCCATGTACATCCAAGGCGTCGAAAACGTCTACGACCTCAAATGGAACAAAGCCGCCCCCGGCCAACCACAATTCACCTACGGCGACGTCTTCAAACAAAATGAAGTCGAGTTCAGCGCCTACAATCTCGAAGCCGCCAACACCGAGCAACTCTTCAAACAATTCGAAGAAGCCGAAGCCGAGTGCAAATCGCTGCTGGCTTACAGCAACGAGCGCTCGGAATCGCTCGTGCTCCCCGCCTATGACCAATGCATTAAAGCCTCCCACCGCTTCAACCTGCTCGACGCCCGCGGCGTCATTGGCGTCACCGAACGCGCCAGCTATATCGGCCGCGTCCGCGCGCTGGCGAAGGCATGCTGCGAAGCCTGGGTGAAATCGCAGGAGGCCGCGTGATGCGTAAATTCCTGACCTTCACCTTTAGCGCGTCGCTTTTGGCCATTGCCGCTTGCGGCCCGCAAACTTCTCTGCCTACGAAACCGCTTGAAGTGCGCACCCCCGAACAGCAAGCCCAAGCCGAAAGTTACGCAAAAACGCTGGTTCCCTTAGCCTATCCGAATATCACTCAAACGGATGCATTTACCCATGGCTTGATTCAGCAAAAAATGAACTATATCCTGACTACCTTCGCGGCAAAAAATGACACTAATAAATGCATTGTCGAGTCGGGCTTCCCGCAATATCTGGCCCGCAGCCTTGAAAAAGACCTCAGCACTGCCAATTCCATTGCGCATACTGCCACTTTCTGGAGCAACCGCTACACTGTAGTGCAACTGAAAAAGTTCAACGATTTCTTTGCTTCCGCCCCCCTTAATAAGGCACGCCCCACCATTAGCATTACCCAATACGCAACTACGGATATCGGATCCAACGAACGCGCTACCCTGGATCGTGAGCTCCGCAGCAAAAGCAAAATGAGTCAAAGCGAGCTCGCTGATTTCCAAAGCCATATGGCCGATCCGGATATCACGCAATTCATCAAAAACTCCGCTACCGATGGTGAAGCTGTCACGGATGACATGGTGCAAGAAGCAAAAGGCCACTTGCGCGAACAAAAAGAAAAATTCCTTAACGAAAATCCACTTGTGGCCGTTAACTGCGCTGTTGTCGCCGGGAGAACATAAATGATCCTCACCATGCTCAAAGGTAAAATCCACCGCGCCACCTGCACTGGCGCTGACCTCAACTACAACGGCTCCATCACCATCGATCCCGATTTGCTGGAAGCCGCCGGCATCCTGGAGCACGAGCAGGTCGACGTGCTCGACATCACCAACGGCACGCGCCTCACCACCTACGCCATCTGCAGCAAAAAACGCGGCGGTGGCGAAGTGACCATCAACGGCGCAGCCGCTCATTTAGTCAAAAAAGGCCACCTGCTCATCATCTGCGCCTATTGCCAGATGAAGCCGAAAGAAGCCAAAAAACACCAGCCGAAAGTGATTCTGGTCGACGCCAAAAACCGCGTTGCCCATACGGCGAACGCCAGCAAGCCAGGCAAAGTAGTTATACCTAAGCCTGCTGCACGCAAGGCAAAGCCCGCTTCTAAATCCCCCAGCAAAGGCAGGAAGAAATAATGCTGCACGTATCGCACATGCCTTTCCTCGTCATTCCAGCGCAAGCTGGAATCCATCTTTTTTTAACCCAGCAATGGATGCCAGCTTTCGCTGGCATGACGGAGTATTAACGTGGCCACCCTGCTACTCGAATTATTCTCCGAAGAAATTCCCTCGCGGATGCAGGCAGGAGCGGCAAGCCAGCTATCGCAACTCATTGTCGAGAAATTAAAACTTGCACTATTAACGCCAGGCGGCCCGGTGGTTACTTTAACTCCAAAGCAGTATGTAAGCCCAAGGCATCTGGCAATTTCCATAGGGGGATTACCATTAATCCAGCCTGACTATGTAGAAGAACGTAGAGGACCCAAAATAGGTGCACCTGAACAAGCGCTTAAAGGATTTCTTAGTGCTGTTGGCCTCACCGTTGATCAATGCGAACAGCGGGAAGGGCATTATTACGCCGCAATAGAGCGCAAAGGCCGTGCAATGGCCGATGTAATCAAAGAAATCGCTGAGTCGGCACTCACTAACTTCGCCTGGCCCAAATCCATGCGCTGGGGCAACCACCGCTCACCTGGGTGCGCCCGCTGCACCGCATCATTTGTTTGCTGGATGACCAAATCGTGTCCGTCCAGTTCGCCCACCTCACCGCGAGCAACATCACGGAAGGCCACCGTTTCCTTGCCCCCGCGCCCATCACCATCAAAAATGCTGCAGATTATGAAGCCGCACTTTCCGAAGCAAAAGTCATCGTCGACCGCACCGCCCGACGCGCCAAAATTGCTGCAGAAATTGCTGCACTCGCCGCTGCAGCAAATTTGCAAGTGGTGACCGATGAAGCACTACTCGACGAAGTCACCGGACTCGTCGAATGCCCAGTGCCACTGCTAGGTTCCTTCGATAAAAATTCCTCGACCTGCCGCCGGAAGTGCTCATCTCCGAGATGAAAGTGCACCAGCGTTATTTTGCGCTGCAGCAAAAATGCTGCGCTCACCAACCAGTTTATCGCCGTCGCAAACATGGTCACGGCGGATGACGGCAAAGCCGTCATCGCCGGTAATGAACGCGTCCTCCCGCGCCCGCCTCTCCGACGGCGAATTCTATTGGGAACAAGATAAAAAAGACGAGCCTCGCCGATTGGGGCAAAAAACTTAGCGACGTCGTCTTCCACGCCAAAGTGGGGATGATGAATGAAAAAGTCGCCCGCATCGAGGCGCTAGCCGTTAAAATCGCTCAAGCCATTGACTTCAAAGATATTAAATCCGTCGAACAAGCCGCCCGCCTGTGTAAAGCCGACCTCACTTCCGGCATGGTCGGCGAGTTCCCCGAGCTCCAAGGCATCATGGGCCGCTATTACGCCCTCGCCCAGGGCGAAAAACCCGAAATCGCCGATGCCATCCGTGACCACTACAAACCCCTCGGCGCAAGCGATTCTGTTCCAGAAGCCCCATTGGCTGCCATTATTGCGGTGGCGGACAAACTCGATTCCATCATCAGCCTCTTCGCCGCGGGCGAAAAACCCACCGGGAGTAAAGACCCATTGGCACTACGTCGTGCTGCACTCGGCATTCTCCGCATTGTGCAGCATCACGGCTGGAACATCGATCTTGCCATGCTCATTGCAGACGCAAAAATCTGGCCTGAGATTATCGCCTTCTTCGACGACCGTTTACGCAATTTGCTACGCGACGAAGGCATCCGCCACGACATCATCGAAGCAAGTACCGGCAGGGCTTCCAGTGGTTTTAACAGTACCGCCATCACCGCCAAAACCAAAGCCCTCACCACCTGGCTCGACAGCGCACCCGGCAAGGCGTCATTGGCCGCAATCAAGCGCGCCCTAAACATCCTCGCCGCCGAGGAGAAAAAGTCTAAACAATCGTTCAATTATGCTGCAAAGCAGGTGAAGTCCCTCACCCAACCCTCCGAGCAGTCACTCATCCAGCTACTGCAGCAAAACGCGCCTGCTGCACCGCAGCAATTGGAAGCCTTCACCGCCCCCATCAACAGCTTCTTCGATGCCGTGCTCGTCACCGAACCAACATTCCGCGACGCGCGGCTGGCCTTGCTCGCCGGCGTGCGCGACGCATCCCAACACATCGCCGATTTCTCGAAAATTGAAGGATAGGAGCCGCACATGAAAACATCTGCCGCCAAAAAAGAAACCACCGCCGAAAAGCTCGTTTACACGTTCGGCGACGGCAAAGCCGAAGGCTCCGCCGCCATGAAAAACCTGCTCGGCGGCAAGGGCGCCAACCTCGCCGACATGTGCGCGCTCGGCCTCCCCGTCCCCCCCGGCTTCACCATCCCGACGGATGTTTGCGTCGCCTATTACGACAACGAAAAACAATTCCCCGCCGGGCTTGAAGCCCAGGTCGCCCATGGCGTCAAATCCATCGAAACCGCCGTTGGCCGCAGCTTCGGCGACGCGAAAAACCCGCTGCTCGTCTCCGTCCGTTCCGGCGCCCGCGCCTCCATGCCGGGGATGATGGACACGATTTTGAACCTTGGCCTCAACGATGCCACGGTCGTTGGCCTCGCCGCCAAAACCGGCAATCCGCGCTTTGCGTATGACTCCTACCGCCGTTTCATCCAGATGTATTCGGATGTGGTGCTGGGTGTCGATCACGCCGTGTTCGAAGACCTGCTCGACCTGATGAAAAACGAGCGCGAATTCTCGCAAGATACCGACCTCACCGCCGACGACCTCAAAGAGCTTGTTGCGCAATATAAAGACACGGTGCAGCAGCATTTGAAGCGCCCCTTCCCGCAGGATGTGCAGGAGCAGCTCTGGGGCGCCATCCGCGCCGTGTTCGATAGCTGGATGAACCCCCGCGCCATTACCTACCGCACGCTGCACGACATCCCCGCCAGCTGGGGCACGGCCGTGAATGTGCAATCCATGGTATTCGGTAACATGGGCGAAGATTGCGCTACCGGCGTCGCCTTCACCCGCAATCCATCCACGGGCGAAAAATTGTTCTACGGCGAGTTCCTGGTGAACGCGCAGGGCGAAGATGTTGTCGCCGGCATCCGCACCCCGCAACCCCTCACCGTGCAAGGTAAACGCGACGGCGGCAACCTTCCCAGCATGGAAGAAGTGATGCCCGATGTGTTCGCCGAGCTCACCAAAATCTACAAAAAACTCGAGTCGCATTACCGCGATATGCAGGACATCGAGTTCACCGTCGAAAACCGCAAACTCTGGATGCTGCAAACCCGCAACGGCAAGCGCACCGCCAAGGCGAGCCTCAAAATCGCGGTCGATATGGTGGCGGAAAAGCTCATCACAAAGGAAGAAGCACTCCTGCGGATTGACCCGCTCTCGCTCGACCAATTGCTGCACCCGACACTCGACCCCAAAGCCAAAAAACAAGTTATCGCACGTGGCCTTCCGGCCTCGCCAGGCGCAGCATCGGGCAAGGTGGTCTTCACTGCCGAGGACGCCGAACATGCCCGCGACCGGAAGGAAAAAGTCATCCTCGTGCGCATCGAAACCAGCCCTGAGGATATTCACGGCATGCACGCGGCCCAAGGCATCCTCACCGCCCGTGGCGGCATGACAAGCCACGCCGCCGTCGTCGCACGCGGCATGGGTAAACCCTGTGTTTCCGGCGCGGGCGACATCCGCATCAACTACGCCCGCAAGGAATTTGCGGCAGGTTCGCTAACGCTGCGCGAGGGCGATATTATCACCCTCAACGGCTCCACCGGTGAAGTAATGCTCGGTGAAGTCGCCACCGTCGAACCTAACCTCTCCGGCGATTTCTCAACCGTGATGCAATGGGCAGATGCTGTGCGCACCCTCAAGGTCCGCACCAATGCCGAAACCCCGCTCGATGCCAAAACCGCCCGCGGCTTTGGTGCCGAGGGCATCGGTCTCTGCCGCACCGAGCATATGTTCTTCGATGCTGAACGCATCGTCGCTGTGCGGGAAATGATCGTCGCCGAAACCAAAAAAGCGCGCGAAGCTGCCCTCATCAAATTACTGCCGATGCAGAAAAACGACTTCGCCGAAATCTTCCGCATCATGGATGGGTTGCCGGTCACCATTCGCCTGCTTGATCCGCCATTGCATGAATTCCTCCCCCACACGGAAGCCGAAATGCAGGAAGTGGCGGATGCTTCGCACCTACCGCTCGACGCCGTGAAATACCGCGCCGCGCAATTGCATGAGGCGAACCCCATGCTCGGCCATCGCGGCTGCCGCCTGGGTATCACCTACCCAGAGATTTATGCCATGCAGGCCCGCGCCTTGTTCGAGGCCGCCGCCGAAGTGCAAAAAGAAGGTAAAAAAGTTCTGCCGGAAATCATGATCCCACTCATCATGACCAGGAAAGAACTGCAGCTCATGAAAGCCGTCATCGACCAGGCGGCAGAGCAAGTCATCAAAGCCACCGGCAAACCGATCGCCTACCAAGTCGGCACCATGATCGAACTACCGCGCGCCTGCTTACAAGCTGGCGCCATTGCCGAATATGCCGAGTTCTTCAGCTTCGGCACGAACGATTTGACCCAAACCACCCTCGGCATTTCGCGCGACGATGCGGCAAGCTTCATCGAGCAATATAAAAAGCAAGGCGTCATCGAGCAGGATCCATTCGTCACCCTCGACCAGGATGGCGTCGGCGAACTAATCGCAATGGCTGCCGAACGCGGCCGCGCCACGCGCAAAGAGCTCAAACTCGGCATCTGCGGCGAACATGGTGGTGACCCTGCCTCCATCGCTTTCTGCCAAAAAGTGGGCTTAAGCTATGTCAGCTGCTCCCCCTACCGCGTGCCGATTGCACGTCTCGCCGCAGCACAAGCAGCGATTCGCGAAAAGCAAAACGACGCGAAATAATAAGGCAGTTAACTAATTAAATGACGCGCGTAAACCACCTAACGCAAAGCGCACACTAAGCTTTGTGATGGTGAGACGCTTCCTGCACCCGCTCATGATGCTGCATCTCGCTAATTTGGTGCTTCGGCTTATGCCCCACCGGGAGATTATCGTTCATCGGATTATCATTCGCATACGCGGGATCTTTGCGCTCTTGTTCCCCCGGCTCACGCACCACTAAACGCGATTGCGTATCGGTAACCTGCGCCACCAGATCGCGCATATCCGACCGGTCTTGCGTTTGCTGCTGGCGCATTTCATCGAGTCGCCGCCAGAGCCGATTATTCTCGCGCAGCAATGCTGCAATACCCACAGTCGCCACGCTCACTACAAAGCCGCGGATGAGAGCATTGGCTTGGTTATTCGTACCAAGCAACAAAAACCGCTGCCAAACACCTTTTATCTCTTTGAGAACACTACCCCCGACAATTCCGAAGCGTTTTTCCATCTCGTCAGTAAAAAACTTCCTATACGGCTTATCGATCTTACCTCGCTCCGTACGATACCAGCTAAATTTGGTAGCACTATCGCGCGCAGCCATCTCAGGTGTTTGAGCAACAGCATTGAGGGCATCATATTTTTCCAGACTGCTTGCACGAACCTCTTTAAAGCCCGGCGTCTTCTTCATCTCGTCATAGAATTTCTCACGCACCATCGCTCCGCCAACCCCTAAGCCGGCAGTGATTGCAGCGCCTACCGAAGCAATGCGCCAAAGCAACGTCGCACGATCCTCATCCACTTTCACTTTGGGAAGGAGATGACGGCGCGACGACGACTGGTTTGTAGAATCTGGTACCATGCGTCTACAATAGAGAAAGAATGTTACCGTTTGATGACAAAGATATAAAAATAAGACAAATTATTTTGCTATGCTTATATTATATGCAACATCAATAACTTAGAAATTACGATAATGACCGTATTGATGCTGCTGCACGCTCATATGCCCACCCGGCCAAATCACAAACACATCATCCGTATCCGCCGGGATATTTTCAGTCCGCTCAGCACCGATAACGCCAGAAAGTATCCCATCTGCATGTAACGTCCCGCGCGATGGCTTAGGCTGTCCGTCCGCCAACGACAACATGCCCGAAGGCTGACCTAAGAAATATTCCGTCGCATCCGGTGCAATTTCCTGTACATGATCTCTACCCGCTGCCGTAAACACAACCCGGTGCGGCATAGAATCCAAATTCGTCACTTTCAACGCAAAACTCGGTGATGCACATAATACCACCGCAGCACTCAAAATTAAAGCCCGTTTCATGATCGTCTCCTTGATGAAGTGTGAACCTATATTTACTAATCAAAATTAATTTACGATAGGGTGTTACCCTTTCATGTTTTTTGCCGCCGCCACTGCTAGCGCATCAACACGGTCATTATGCGTATGGTTACTATGCCCCTTCACCCAATGCCAACTGATGGTATGCGGCGCCGCCGCCACCACCAATGCCTGCCATAAATCAATATTCTTCACTGGCTTTTTATCCGCCGTCTTCCAGCCTTTTTTCTCCCAGCCCGGCAACCATTCCGTGAAGCCTTGTAGCACATATTTGCTATCCGTATAAAGGGCTACCGCGCAGGGCTCCTTAAGCAGCTTCAGCCCTTCAATCGTCGCCTGCAACTCCATCCGATTATTCGTCGTCGCTGCCTCGCCACCGCTGATTTCGCGCTCGTGCCCTTCATAAAATAACACCGCCGCCCAACCACCAGGACCAGGATTGCCCGAGCACGCCCCATCCGTATAGATCGTCACCGATTTCTTAGGCGATGCCATACACACTCCCATCCGTTACCTGCTGATGGAACCGCAACTTGCCGACATATTCCATCGGGTCATGCGGCGTCACCAACGCACCCGGCGCACGATGCAACCAATCATGCGCCCGCGTCAGCAAAAACCGCAATGCTGCACCGCGCAGTAAAATCGGTAACGCCATTTTCTCCGCCGCCGTGAGCCCCCGCACGCGCTGATACCCATCAAGCAACGCCACCGATTTCTCACGATTAAATTGCCCATCCGCTTCAAAGCACCATGCATTCAGCGTGATCGCCACATCGTAGGCAAGCGCATCGTTACAGGCGAAATAAAAATCGATCAACCCGCTTACTTGCTCACCATCAAAGAACACATTGTCCGGGAACAAATCCGCGTGAATCACCCCGCGCGGCGCAAGATCATGCGGCCAGTGACGCTGCAAAAACGCCAGCTCCGTTTTCACCAAATCTTCCAGCGACGGTGTAATCGTATCGAGTTTCCCCGTCGTCTTCACATACAAGCTTTCCCACCCTGCAAGCGATAGGGCATTCGCCCGCACGCCCGAAAAATCCACTGCCGCTTGATGCAGCATCCCAAGCACATTCCCCACTTGTGCCACCTGCTTCGGTGCAAACGCACGACCGCTTTTTCCAGGCAAAAAACTCACCAGCGCCGCCGGTCTATTTGCCATCATGCCATAGAGCGCCCCATCGCGCCGCACAATCGGCGCCGGGCACGCCACACTACGCTGCGCCACATGCTGCATCAATCCCAGAAAAAACGGCAAATCTGCCGCCTCCACACGCTTCTCATAGAGCGTTAAAATATACCGCGTTTCACCCGTCGCACCACGCATGGTGAGCAGGTAATTGCTATTCTCCACACCTTCCGCAATGCCCTGCGCCGACACCAAGGTGCCGACATCATATGCCGCCGTCATCAGCGTCGCGATTTGCTCGGAAGTAAGTTGGGTATAGACCGCCATGCCGTCCTTTTATCAGCCCGTTTTTCGCCTGTCACTTTTTTGCGATGGGTACACATTTTTTGCTGGTGCTCGTCGCATGATTTGGTTAGGGTCAAATGGCTCGGCAGCGGATGAGCTGCTCCAGACAAAAACTTATTCATCGAGGAGATGCGCATGTTCCGCCGTAAGGAAGATGGTTCGGAAGAACTAATCGACACCACCACCAACGAATCGGGCTTCAGTGCCCCTACCGCAAGTGCACCCTCCGCACCCTCTGCAAGCGCGCCGTCAGCACCGTCGGCCCCAACCCCATCACCGGCCGCCTCGGCACCAAATGCGCCATCGGCACCAAGCTTCCGCCCAGTTCCCCCGCAAGCAGCGATGGCTGCAAGCCGCCCGTCCGCACCGTCGATGGCGTCGCCTTCCGCCCATGCGCCGAGCCACAGCGAATCATCGCGTAGCGCAGCCCCCATCGGCCGCCCGAACGCGAAACGCGTCCTCACCGTCGGCCCCGATATTCAAATGAAGGGCGAAATCACGAGCTGCGATCGCGTCGTGATCGAAGGCGCGGTGGATGCCACGATGCGTGACGTGCACACGGTTGAACTCACTGAAAGCGGCGCCCTGAAAGGCACCGCCGAGGTGGAGGATGCTGAGATCTCCGGTTCGTTCGAGGGCGATCTCGTTGTCCGCGGCAAGCTGACGGTTTACTCGTCCGGCCGCGTACGTGGCAACGTTACCTACGGCGAAATCGAAATCCAACGCGGTGGCCAAATCTCCGGCAACATCCGCAACGTCGCCGAAGCCAAGAACGCTGCTGCAGGTGGCCAACACAAGCCAAAAGCCGCATAAATTACGGCACAAAATCGAAAAGGCCGCCCTCGCAAGATGGCGGCCTTTTTTATGGATGAACGAAATAAAAAATCAAATCGCCGTCTTCGCCTTATAGTCGCACCACTCCCGCACCGGGCAGCGATAACATTCCGGTTTGCGCGCTTTGCAAATATACCGCCCGAGCAAAATCAACCAATGATGCGCATGCTGCAGCCACTTTTTTGGAATCACCTTCAGTAACGCCAGCTCCGTCGTGAGCGGATTTGTCGTATGGCAAAGCCCCAACCGATTCGCGACACGAAATACATGCGTATCCACCGCGATCGTTGCTTCACCCATCACACAATTGAGCCACACATTCGCCGTCTTGCGCCCCACGCCGGGTAACGTCTCCAGCGCTTCGCGCGCCGTCGGTACTTCGCCACCATATTCCGAAATCAACCGCCGGCACAGCGCGATCACATTCTTCGCCTTCGCGTTAAAAAGCCCGATTGTTTTGATGTAATTCTTGAGCCCACCCTCACCCAACGCCAATATTTTTTGCGGCGTATCGGCCACCTTAAACAATGGCCCCGTGGCCTTATTCACCCCCACATCCGTCGCCTGCGCCGACAGCACAATCGCCACCAACAAGGTGAACGGATTCGGCGCATTGAGCTCCGTCACTGGATGTGGATTTTCCGCAGCCAACGCCGCGAAGATCGCATCTATCGCCTTGGGCTTAAGCAATGTCGAAATCTGGGTCATCAAGTTGACCCACCACGCCCAACCCAAAAATTCAAGCCAAATCAGCAGTTTTTACCCAAACCGCCACCCCACCACCAGACCATAACTTTCACACAATTGTCACATTCCAAACCATGGTTTTTGTTAGAATAAACCCTATGGATCAAACACCCGACAACGCGACCTCCCTCGAAACCGAGCGCCCATCCTGGATGAGCCGCGCCCTCCGTGGTTTCGGCTCCGGCGTATTCAGCGGCACGTTGATGATGGGGATTTACAACATCGTCCTCATCGGCGCCGCACTCGCTGGCTTCGGCGGCGGCTGGGCAGCGCTGGAGATCGGCCACAATTTGGCCGTTGGCGCCATCGGCATTCTCACCACTGGCCTGTTCGGCGCCGTCATGGCCGCCTCGAAACAAGCCGAAGAGCAACCTAAAATCGTCACCACCGATCAAGCGGGCGCGCAAGCGGTGATTGTCCCCACCCTAGGCTACGCCATGCAGCCGACGCGCGACGTGGCCGACGACAACAGCATCACCGCCGACGACGATACCGAACAATCGCTCGATACCATCACGCACCGCAACAAAAGCTGGGCCGCCACAGTAAATCGCAACGTTAATAACAGCAACCGCCGCAACCTGCATCAAATCATCGCCGACGGCAAAATGAGCGATAAAGATCGCGCCGCCGCCATCCTCGCCGAACGCGAAGTCGCTTCTGCCGAAGACAAAACAGCCTCCATGGCCTAGCGCCTCGGCGCTTACCCCAGCTTCCTTTTCCATACCGTAAAAACAAGCAGCGCTAATGCTTACTAAACCACTTGCATCTGATGCTCAGCGGATACCACCGTGCCAACACGCTGCTTCTCGCCATTCACATGCAGCTCAGGCTCCGCAACCACCGCCGCAGCCTCGTCACGACGGCCAGCAACTTCACTTTGCCGGCATCGTTCCCATGCCCATTTTGGCCATGAGTTTCTCACGGCGTTCCTCGCGTTTCTCTTCAGCGCGCGCCGCAAAAATATGCCCGCCGATATAAAGCAACACGGCCGCGGCCGCTGTCGCGAAAATATCCAGCGCCCCGATTTTACCATAGATAAATGTCTTCGTTTCTTTCCCCGCCACATGCGTCGGCTTGCGCACGAATTGGCAAATGCGCTCAGCAAACTCCGTTTCAAACAGCTCGAAGCTGCGCGGCACCATTTTGCTCGCCGCCGTAAGGCTGGTGAACACGACCAACCATGCCGTAATGCGCGCCTTAATAAGGCTCCCCCAGGTTTGCTTTTGGGTATCCTCAACCTGTGCCGTCGGCGTCGTATCGCCCAGCGCGGAGTTAATGCCTTCGACAATGGCCACCTTATGTTTCTCAGCAAGCCCAATCGGTAGCAACATCGCATTTCCACCTTGCATGAGGGTGGTGGTCATCGCCACTTTTTCGGCCAGCTTGGCGTGGTCCCGCCCCGGCGCAATCGTCTTCGCGATCCCTCGATGCCGTGAGAGAGCTTCGTGTGGAACCATTGCAGCTTGCCATATTTTAGTGTGTAGGCCAGCGGCACCGTCGCGACGAACGCGCCGATCCCGGCAATCCCACCATAAACGCCCCAGTCAAATACGCGTTCGCCCACCGAACGGTGGTGGCGCTCAGAAACCGGGGCTTCCGGTGGTGGCATAGATGTAGGTTCAGTCAAATTAGACTCCTTGATCTTTCTCATTTTAAGGTATTTTTACATGCTCGAGTGTGAAGGTTTGATGACAAGATGTGCCTAAAACGCCCTTCTCCCACAACCGCATCGCCCCTTGATGCCTACTAAGTTATGCATATTTACATATTCATTCACCCATCACGTCAGAGATTTTCCACATGAAAAAACGCAATGTCTTCGCCACTGCAGCCAAAAAAACCGCCGATTGGACAGGCCGCCCGACTGCCTTTATTTTAGCGTTGGCCGTTGTCATCACCTGGGGCATTACTGGCCCATTGTTCAATTATTCCGATACCTGGCAGCTAGTTATTAATACTGGCACTACCATCATCACCTTCCTGATGGTTTTCCTCATCCAAAACGCCCAAAATCGCGACACCCACGCACTGCAAATCAAGCTGGACGAATTGATCCGCGTCACCGAAGGCGCCCACACCGCCCTACTCGACCTCGAAGAGCTGGAAGACGATGAAATTTGCCATATGCGCGACCGCTATCACCTACTCGCTGCCGAATCGCGCAAACGCATGGCACAGGGAGAACTAGATACATACATTGCCGAGCTGCCGCCCGAAGTGGAGAAAAAATGGCGAAAAACCCACCCGCTTTTTCACAAAAAGCAGCCCAAGACTTAGGCGTAGATCGGTTATAAAACCATCGTTACATCGCCTTACCAACCCAAGACCCTAGCCCTTGCTAAAAATCCGCTTGCGAAGTTCTGTAGTTCGGGCATTACGGATGGCATCAATCACTATGATGCCGCGTGTGCGATGCGTGGCATCCAACTAGGGAGCTTTCCATGCGCACATTCGTTATCGGCTTACTCGCCGCCACTGCACTTTCCACCAGCGCGTTTGCGCAATATGATGCAAGCCAAGATATCTACCACCCGGGTGCCGCCACCCCAGCTGCCGGCGCCATTCCTTTCGGCCAGCCGACCGCGCCACTTTCCGCTTCGGAAAAGGCCGCCATTAAAGCGGAGGCTGCTAAAATTAAAGCTGCGAAAGAAGCCGCCGCCGAGCGCGCCCGTAAGAAAAAAGAAGAAGCCGCCGCAAAAGCCCGCGCCGCGCGCGAAGCTGCCGAGCAGCATAACGCCCCGGCTGAACCCGCAGCCCCAGTGGCAGCACCTGCACCAGCCATGAACGGCGGCAGTGCTCCCACCCCCATCACCACCCCTTCGGCGGATGATGAGGCTCCCGTGATGCCAGAGTCCAGCGGCATGGGCGCAGCCCCAACCGCACCGGCTCCCGCAGCCCCCGTTATGCCCGAAGCTGCCCCTGCAGCCCCCGCGGCACCGGACGCTGCCCCAACCGCCCCAGAAGCCCACTAGTTTCTGAACCACTAAAAAACGAAAAGGCCGGGAGTTTTCTCCCGGCCTTTTTTGTTTGATCTGATGCACCTACAGATTTTGAATCATAGGTTGGGTTTTGTGTGTTTCTGCGGGATGGGCGCTGGGAGCGCCGCGCGGAAGGAGGGGATTGTAGCAGCGCTATATAACCGACTAGTACGTAGACGCCGCAGAACAGCAATCTCTTTAACTGTAACCATAAACCACAAAACCAGAGCGAAACCACGCTTTCGCGGCGGCCTTGACATGATTCTTCCACTTCAAAGTACACTGAGGCGAAGCCGAGGGACTTTGAAGTGCACCTAAAAACGGGCCGTTTTTGAAGGTCTGGCGACGACTTACTCTCCATGCCTTAAGACATAGTACCATCAGCGCTGAAGGGTTTCACGGTCGTGTTCGGGATGGGAACGGGTGGGACAACCTTCGCTATAATCACCAGACCGTCAAAACGGCCTGTTTTGTTTGCCGCAACCCCGAAGGGTCGCGAAATAGGTATCTACAACAGTTGCTGTTCACGCGGCCCATTGCGGACCACGATGAAGACTAGTTCAACTCAGCCTGCACGGCACAGTCAAAGCAACTGCTTTGCACGCACGTGAAGGAATCATAAAATATGCAATCAAGCTACTCAACTTCGGGCGAACCCAAAGGAGTACTAGATAAAACAATGGGACAATTAGTAACGGTTAGCTGCATGCCTTACGGCACTTCCACATCCGTCCTATCAACGTGATGGTCTATCACGGTCCTCATATGGGAAACCTTGTTTTAAAGCTGGTTTCACGCTTAGATGCTTTCAGCGTTTATCCATTCCGTACATAGCTACCCAGCTGCGCCATTGGCATGACGACTGGTACACCAGAGGTACGTCCAACCCGGTCCTCTCGTACTAAGGTCAGATCTTCTCAAGTTTCCTACACCCATGGCAGATAGGGACCGAACTGTCTCACGACGTTCTAAACCCAGCTCACGTACCACTTTAAATGGCGAACAGCCATACCCTTGGGACCTTCTCCAGCCCCAGGATGTGATGAGCCGACATCGAGGTGCCAAACCTTGCCGTCGATATGGACTCTTGGGCAAGATCAGCCTGTTATCCCCGGCGTACCTTTTATCCGTTGAGCGATGGCCCTTCCACTTGGAACCACCGGATCACTAGGACCTACTTTCGTATCTGTTTCAGCTGTCACTGTCACAGTCAGGCAAGCTTATGCCCTTACACTCTAAAGGACGATTTCCGACCGTCCTGAGCTTACCTCGCGCGCCTCCGTTACGCTTTGGGAGGCGACCGCCCCAGTCAAACTGCCCATCATACATGGTCCCGCTCCAAGATGATTGGAGTCGGTTAGATATCAAGCTACATTAGGGTGGTATTTCAAGGGTGACTCCACCTGAGCTGGCGCCCAAGCTTCAACGTCTCCCACCTATCCTACACAAATGATGCCTAATACCAATGTAAAATTGCAGTAAAGGTGCACGGGGTCTTTCCGTCTAACCACGGGTACTCCGCATCTTCACGGAGAATTCAATTTCGCTGAGTTGATGCTGGAGACAGTGGGGAGATCGTTACGCCATTCATGCGGGTCGGAACTTACCCGACAAGGAATTTCGCTACCTTAGGACCGTTATAGTTACGGCCGCCGTTTACTGGGGCTTCGATTCAAAGCTCTCACCTCTCATCTTAACCTTCCAGCACCGGGCAGGCGTCAGACCCTATACGTCGGCTTGGGAGCCTTCGCAGAGCCCTGTGTTTTAAATAAACAGTCGCCACCCCCTGGCTTGTGACGCCCAACAGTAGTTGCCTATAGTTGGGCCACGCTTATCCCGAAGTTACGCGTGCAATTTGCCTAGTTCCTTCAGCATCATTCTCTCAAGCGCCTTGGTATACTCTACCATCCCACCTGTGTCGGTTTAGGGTACGGTCTTTTGGGGTGCTATTTCCTGGCACTGCTTCACGGCCCATCCAATCCAATAAGGACAGACAATACACGCAATGCGTCACACTCCCCTGGTTCAGGAATATTTGCCTGATTTCCATCGACTACGCCTTTCGGCCTCGCCTTAGGTGCCGACTAACCCTGCTCTGATTAACATAACGCAGGAACCCTTGGGATTTCGGCGACAGAGTCTCTCACTCTGTTTGTCGCTACTCATACGAGCATTCGCACTTCCGATACCTCCACGGTTGGTAACCCAACCGCTTCGCAGGCCTACGGAACGCTCCGCTACCGCTTGCAGTAAACTGCAAGCCCTAAGCTTCGGTACATGATTTTATCCCCGGTACATTTTCGCCGCAAGATAGCTTATTTAGACCAGTGAGCTATTACGCTTTCTTTAAAGGATGGCTGCTTCTAAGCCAACCTCCTGGTTGTTATGGCCGTCTCACATGCTTCCCAACTTAATCATGATTTGGGGACCTTAGCTGTAGATCTGGGTTGTTTCCCTCTCGACTACGGCAGTTAGCTGTCGCAGTCTGTCTCCTGGATAGTACTTCCGGGTATTCGGAGTTTGGTTAGATTTGGTAAGGCTTTGGGCCCCCCTAGTCCATCCAGTGCTCTACCCCCCGGAGTATTCATCCAAGGCACTACCTAAATAGTTTTCGCGGAGAACCAGCTATTACGAAGTTTGATTGGCCTTTCACCCCTAACCACAGCTCATCCGCCACCTTTTCAACGGTGGTCGGTTCGGCCCTCCAGCTGGTGTTACCCAACCTTCAGCCTGGCCATGGCTAGATCACCTCGTTTCGGGTCTAATACGTGCAACTTGTCGCCCTATTCAGACTTGCTTTCGCTACGGCTACACCTAACGGCTTAACCTTGCTGCACACACTAAGTCGCTCGTCCATTATACAAGAGGTACGCCGTCACCCCACCACTAAAGGCACAATCATCCGTTCGGCATTTGCTAGAATTTTCGCGATCCGTCAACGCAGCATGATTCTCATCACACCCTCGTCCGATTCATACGAAATTCAGCTCATGTCGGGAATTTGTTGCGCGCTTCAGGGCTCGCCACTTTGCGTCATTCACGTTTGAATACGCGTTTAGTGGTGAGGCTCCGACTGCTTGTAGGCATACGGTTTCAGGAACTATTTCACTCCCCTCGTCGGGGTGCTTTTCACCTTTCCATCACTGTACTGGTTCACTATCGGTCGATAAGGAGTACTTAGGCTTGGAGCGTGGTCGCCCCATGTTCAGACAGGATTTCACGTGTCCCGCCTTACTCGAGAATGAATGCTGTTTTACGCGTACGGGGCTATCACCCTTCTATGGCCCAACTTTCCAGATGGTTCCGCTTATCTCACATTCATTACTGGCCTCATCCCTCTTCGCTCGTCACTACTAAGGGAGTCTCAATTGATGTCCTTTCCTCCGGCTACTGAGATATTTCAATTCACCGGGTTTGCTTAATACCCTATGTATTCAGGGTAATACCTCTTGTTGAATTCAGAATCCAACACCGGTTGCCCGATGCTGTGTACTGAATTCAGAGGTGGGTTTCCCCATTCGGAAATCCACGGATCGAAGCTTATTCACAGCTCCCCATGGCTTATCGCAGTGTATCACGTCCTTCATCGCCTCTTATCGCCAAGGCATTCACCATATGCCCTTCTCTATTTATCTAAATCCAATGATCTATCTAAATGTCACCTGCATTTACTAAGAAATGCAGGAAAAATATTAGTATGTTTTGGCGCTTGATTGATTTCTATGATGCACCTCACGCACAGAACAAAACAGGCGAGCTTGGTTAAATATCCCTTGATGATACTTCGAGTGTAAGGCTGCGGTATGACCCGTCTCCTGCCTTCGAACTTCGTATCGGAAGATTCTTCCTACGCACGCTGGCTTACTCTGCCATGCTGGTACGAACTAATTTTCAATCAGCATCAACGTCTTTATGGCTGCCTTTGATGGCTAGCTAATCGTCTGGGCGTCTGGTTAGACAAGTAACCCCAGTTGGCTCGACTAGCGCACATAAAGCGCGTTGTAGATACCTATTCACTTTTCACTCAGCAGCGAGAACTTGTCTGTCACCGATCAGGGTAACCAGGGCACTCGCATTCCAACGAATCGTATCTCGCATGTGTAGACAAAAGTCTAGCACGAAAATTCGAATGACTCGTCGAAAGGGATGGGCGTTATAATAGCACGTTGCTCTCCCCGTCAACCAAAAAAATAAAAAATCTCCACATAAAAATAATAACCCCGTAAGCACCTGTGGCAAACCTGCCAAAACCCGCAGTAATCCTTGCATCTCCAATCATCATCGATTCTTTATTCCTCAAGCGCTTTGCTGGTGCCGTACGAAAAATCTGACAAACCAAAGGAGACGATCATGAAACTCTCACATCTTATTTTGATTCCCTGCATGTTCACCCTCGTCGCATGTGGCGAAACACGGAATGAACGTGCAGCTTCAGGTGCCCTTATTGGGGCAGGCACAGGTGCGGCCGCAGGTGCGCTCATCGCAGGCAACCCATGGGCCGGTGCGGCCGTTGGTGGCGCCATCGGTGCCGGTGCCGGTGCCGCTGTAGGCGCCCTGAGCGATCACCCCGTTTGGCACTAAGCGGTTGATAGTTTGCAGCCAAACGCTTGCCAAAATCTGAATTCATACTATGTTCACCCTAACAAAAGGTCATTTATGAAAACCAAAACCATGCTCATACTCGCTACTCTCTGCGCCCTCTCGGCCTGCGGCTATTCGAAAGAAGACCGCGCCGCGTCCGGCGCCCTTATCGGTGCAGGCGGCGGGGCAATTATCGGTTCTACCGTCGGCGCACCGCTCACCGGTGCCGCAATCGGTGCAGGTGTCGGTGCCACCACCGGCGCGCTGGCCGATCCTAATAATCTCAATCTCGGCAAGCCAATCTGGCGTTAATGCCAGCTAAAAGGGGAGGATATTCGAATCATCATGCGTAGCGTCCTCCCCCTATTGCTGAGCTGCGTATTGCTGCTCAATGCCTGTGGAAACACCCGGCTAGAGCGCGTTGGCAGTGGCGCCGCCATCGGCGGCGGCATCGGCTTCGCCAGCGGCGCAGTCTGCTGCCAAGACCCACCGAACGGCATCAAAAATGGCTTCTTCATCGGCGCCGCCGTGGGCGCGCTGATTGGGCTGATGTTGGATCATCCGCTGTTTTTTGATACAAGCTCGCGGTAACTGAAAAACGGAGAAGGCCCCCCAGATAGTCTTGGGGGGCCTCTCGCAGTGTAGCCGGACATGCCGCGTTAGGCGGCAGCAGCCGTGACCGGCGTGAGATCGACCTCGAGGCGGAAGAGCTCCGCTGACGCATCGTCTTCCGGACGATCAGCCAGACGGATGATGAAGGTCACCCCTTCGTCCTTCTTTCCAGGGTGGATGACTTTACACGGCTCCTTCTTGAACATCAGGATTCCCGTCGGCTCAGGAAGATGCCCGGGAATCACGCCCCGAACATACTCCAGGAGAAGCTGTTGAGTGCCAACATCTC
>JBGAJE010000024.1:0-18341 GCA_044225085.1 Rickettsiales bacterium
ACCCCGGCGTAGGCCGGGGTCCAGCGTGCGGAGCACAAGCAATACAGCAAAGCTTCGTGGCTCTCCAAGCTGGACTCCCTCATCCGACGGGGTGACAACCTTACATTACACAGGAGAACACCATGTCTGCACAACTGATCAAAGAACTGCGCGAGCGCTCAGGCGCTGGGATGATGGACTGCAAAAAAGCCCTCGATGAATCCAAGGGCAACCTCGAAGCTGCCATCGACTGGCTGCGCAAAAAAGGCCTTGCCTCGGCTGCCAAAAAATCCGGCCGCATCGCTGCGGAAGGCCTTGTTGCAGTTGCAAGCAACGGCACCAGCGCCGCCGTCATCGAGCTCAACTCGGAAACCGATTTCGTCGCGCGGAATGACCAGTTCCAAGCCCTCGTGCATGAAGTCGCCAACGAAGCCCTCGCTTCCGGCACCGACGTTGAGGCGCTGAAAAACCAAAAAATGTCCGCGACCGGCAAAACCGTAAGTGAAGCCATCACGGAAGCGGTTGCGACCATCGGCGAAAACATGAACCTGCGCCGCGTACGCGTGCTGAACGTGAAGGACGGCGTCGTTGCCACCTACATCCACAGCGCGGTGAAGCCGGGCATGGGCAAAATCGGCGTCCTGGTTGCGCTGGAATCGACCGGTGACAAAGCAAAACTCGAAGCCCTCGGCAAACAAGTCGCGATGCATGTGGCGGCAGCAAAGCCTGAAGCACTGAATCGTGAGTCGGTCGATGCTGGCAAGCTCGAGCGCGAGCGCGCGGTATTGGTCGATCAAGCCATCGCCTCCGGCAAGCCGAAAGAAGTGGCCGAGAAAATGGTCGAAGGCCGCATTCGTAAATATTACGAAGAAGTCGTGCTGCTCGAGCAATTGTTCGTGATCGATGGCAAAACCAAAATCACCGACGTGGTGAAAGCCGCCGAGAAAGATGCCGGCGCGCCAATCACCCTCACCGCCTTCGAACGCTTCGCCCTCGGCGAAGGCATCGAAAAAGCCGAAGACGATTTCGCTGCAGAAGTAGCGAAAGCGGCTGGCACGGCGGCTTAGTAAACTTGTCATGCTGAACTTGATTCAGCATCCGTCAAGAAGCGTCTGCGACTAGATATTGTTTAAGATGGATCCTGAAACGAGTTCAGGATGACTAAAAATAAAAGGCCAGCGCATAAACGCTGGCCTTTTTTCTAATGCATCGCCCCCGCTGATTTGTTACGATGGCGGCATGAAACAAACACTTACTGCCCTTCTTGCCGCCCTCACCCTCACCGCCTGCGCCACCATCACGGCGGAGACGGATCAGGCCATCTCCGTCACCACTGAACCCGCGGGCGCCAAATGCGCGCTGCAAAATAGCGTCGGCAATTGGTCGATCGATAAAACCCCTGGCACCGCCACGGTCGATCGCAGCTTCAGCCCGCTCGTGATTTTATGCTCCGATGCGGCGGGAAATAAGGGCACCGCCACGCTTGAACCAAAAACCCGTGGGCGCGCTTATGGCAATATTTTAATGCTCGGTGTCCCCGCAGTCGTCGATGCCAGCACCGGCGCGGGGTATGAATATGCGCCGGATTCGGTGAGCATTGCGCTTGGGAAGTAGATAACTCAATTTCCCCTTGTCATTCCTCACCATTCCAGTAGTTCTAGCCCCAATCAGGAGAGCTGCTTATGACCGTCCAACCGCTTGCCCAACCAAATGCCGCACCGAAATACCAGCGGGTGCTCATTAAGGTTTCCGGCGAGGCGTTGATGGGCGATAAGAATTACGGGCAAGATCTCGTTACTATTCAGCGCATCGCGACCGACATCAAACAAGTAGCCGATATGGGCGTGCAAGTCTGTGTCGTCGTTGGTGGCGGCAATATTTTCCGCGGCATTTCCGGCGCTGCGCAAGGCATGGAGCGCTCCAGCGCGGATTATATGGGCATGCTGGCGACGATTTTGAACGCACTCGCCATTCAAAACATTCTCGACCAAACCGGCATCGAAACCCGCGTCATGTCCGCCATCGAGATGGACCAGATTTGCGAACCCTATATCCGCCGCCGCGCTATTCGCCATCTCGAGCGTGGGCGCGTAGTGATTTTTGCCGGCGGCATCGGCAGCCCTTATTTCACGACGGATACAACGGCCGCTCTGCGTGCCTCGGAAATGAACTGCGACGCCCTGCTCAAAGGCACGCAAGTCGATGGCGTCTACAACGCCGACCCAAAGAAAGACAAATCCGCCACGCGCTTTGAATCGCTCACCTATCACGACGTGCTAAGCAAAGATTTGAAGGTGATGGACGCAGCAGCCATCTCCCTCGCACGCGAAAACCAAATCCCGATTCTGGTCTTCTCCATCCACGATGCCGGCGCATTCGCGCGCGTCATCAGTGGCGAAGGCACCTGCACGACGATTAAAGATTAAAGATTAAAGGAGACTCTATGATACCCGATCTTACCAAACGTATGGATGGCGCTCTAAAAACGCTTCACCATGAATTCGCCAGCCTACGCACAGGCCGCGCCTCGGCCAACTTGCTCGATGGGGTACAGGTGGATGCATACGGCACCATGTTGCCGCTCAACCAGGTGGGCAACGTCACCGCGCCAGAGGCGCGGCTACTCAACGTTTCCGTATGGGATAAAGGCATGGTGAAAGCGGTGGAAAAAGCCATTCGCGAATCGGACATGGGCCTCAACCCTGCGGTCGATGGCCAAACCATCCGCGTGCCGATTCCCGCACTCTCCGAGGAACGCCGCAAGGAAATGGTGAAAGTCGCCCATAAATATTCCGAAGCCGCGAAAGTGGCCGTCCGCAACGTACGTCGCGACGGGATGGACGAGCTGAAGAAGCAGGAGAAGGATAAAAAAATCTCCGAAGACGAACAGCGCAAACAATCCGACCAGGTGCAAAAACTGACGGATGATTTCATCAAAAAAATCGATGAAGCGCTGGTGATAAAAGAGAAAGATATTTTGAGCGTGTAACCATGACGCGTCATTGCGAGGAGGCGAAGCAAATGCGGCCATCCATCGACGGATTGCCTCGCAACGCTCGCACAACCGCATGAGCACTGCACTACAGAAAAACCCACGTGGCGAGGCCCCCTCGCTTCCACAACACATCGCCATCATCATGGATGGCAATGGCCGCTGGGCGCAGGAGCGCGGCGTCAGCCGTGTGCGTGGCCATAACGAAGGCGCGCAAACCTTACGCAATCTCCTCACCGCCTGCGAAACGCGCCCTTACATCCGCTACCTAACACTTTACGCCTTCTCGATCGAGAATTGGAAACGGCCGAAGGACGAGGTCGAAGACCTCATGAATCTCCTACGCCACTATGTGAAACGTGAAGCGGCAACATTGCATGAGAATAATATTCGCATGCGTTTCATCGGCACGCTCGACGCGCTTGCACCCGACATCCAGCGCGATTTAACCGAAGTGCAAGCGCTCATGGATAAAAACACCGGCCTCACGGTAAATATGGCTGTCTCCTATGGCGCGCGGCAGGAAATGCGCACGGCAGTGGTGAAAATCGCCGAGCAAGTGGCAGCCGGCACCCTTACCCCGCATGCGATCACTGATCTCACGATCAACCAACATCTGCATACGAACGATATGCCCGACCCGGATTTACTGATTCGCACCGGCGGCGAGCGGCGTTTGAGCAACTTCCTGCTTTGGCAGTCCGCCTACGCCGAACTTTATTTCACCGACACACTCTGGCCCGATTTCAATGCCGAACATCTCGATAAAGCCATCGAATGGTTCGGCCAGCGCGAACGGCGGTTTGGCATGCGTAATGAAGCATCATAATTTGTCATTCCTGCGCGGGCAGGAATCCAGTGCGGCGCGTCTGCGCCACCAATATCGTTTAAAGGCTGGATCCCAGCCTGCGCTGGGATGACAAACAATAAGGACACGAAATGCATAACAACTTATCCGAACTGCGCACCCGCACCATTAGCGCCGTTATCCTCGGCGCCGCGGCGTTGTTTTTCACCTGGTATAACCCCATCAGCTTCGATGCGATGTGCCTACTTGGCGGCATCATCCTCCTCAAAGAGTGGCGGGCGCTCACGCGCGAACGCGGCATTTGGTGGCTGCCACTTGGAATCATTTACATCGGCGCGGGCGTCGTTGGGCTTGGCTATATCCGCCATGAAAGTCTCCCCATCATCTTCGCCCTATTCGCCATCGTTTGGACGGGGGATATCGCCGCCTACCTCGTCGGCCGCACATTCGGGAAACATAAAATCGCCCCCACCATCAGCCCCGGCAAAAGCTGGGAGGGGCTGGCGGGGTCCGTCGTCGCCAGCGCGGCCGTCGCAGCCGCTTTGGGCCATGTGGCGCCTATCCCCCACGCCATCCTCGGCGCGCTATTTGCCCTATTGGGCCTTGGGGGCGACTTATTCGAATCTGCCCTCAAACGCCGCGCGGGGGTAAAAGATAGCGGTCGTCTTATCCCAGGCCATGGGGGCCTGTTTGACCGAGTAGATGCCCTACTCCCCTGCGCGATTTTTGCCGCAATCGCCCTATACATTCGGCTACATCTGCACTAGATTTCCGGGATGTCCGTCAGCCCCCTCGCCCAGTCTCCTTCGCCTGCCACCGCGCGCCGCCGCGTGAGCATCCTAGGCGCAACCGGCTCCATCGGCGAAAGCACGTTGCGCGTGATTGGGCAACATCAAGACCGATTTGAAATTGCCGCGCTGACCGCGCAGGAAAATGCTGCAAAACTCATCACCCTTGCCAAACAATTTCGCCCCGCGATGGTCGCCATCGGCAACGAAGGCCACGCGAAAGAAGTACGCGATGCGCTCACCCCGCTTGGCATAAACGTTGTCGCTGGCGCGCAGGGCATCGAGGAAGCGGCAGCCTTTGCCACCGACATCACCGTCGCCGCCATCGTCGGCGCGGCGGGACTGAAGCCAGTCATGCAAGCCATTGCCCAAGGCGGTGCCGTAGCGCTCGCCAATAAGGAAGCACTCGTCTGCGCTGGCACCATTGTCATGCAAGCCTGCGCAACGCATGGCACCACGTTGCTACCCGTCGATTCCGAACATAATGCAATCTTCCAAGTGCTGAACGAGCGCCAACGCAGTTCGGTGGAGAAAATCACCCTCACCGCATCCGGCGGCCCGCTGCTGAAGCGCCCGCTTGCGACAATGAAAGATGTAACCCCCGAGGAAGCCATCAACCACCCGCGCTGGAACATGGGTGCAAAAATTTCAGTCGATTCGGCAACGATGATGAATAAAGGCCTAGAGCTGATCGAAGCCCATTACCTCTTCGCCATGCCGCCGAGCCAGATTGATGTGTTGATCCACCCCGAATCCATCATTCATTCCCTCGTGCATTATGCCGATGGCTCCGTCCTCGCTCAACTCGGCATGCCGGATATGGCGATCCCCATTGCTTATGCGCTGAGCTGGCCGGAGCGTTTATCCGTTACCACGCCACGGCTCGATCTCGCGCAAATCAGCGCCCTCCATTTCGCGAACGTTGAAGAAGCGCGCTTCCCCGCCCTCGCCCTCGCTCGCCACGCACTGGCGGGGGGGGCCGCACAACTCGTCGCCCTCAACGCCGCGAATGAAGTGGCCGTCGCCCGCTTCCTCGCCCGCGAAATCCCTTTCACCGCGATTGCCGAAACCGTTGCACGCGTGTTAGAGAACACCAGCAGCGCCAGCATCACTACCATCGCCGACGTGCTGGCTGCCGATCACGACGCCCGCCAGCGCGCCAACGGAGTTTAGTCATGGATACAATTCTCACCCTCTTCCACTACACCTGGTCGTTCGCGCTCGTTATCAGCGTTATTGTGTTCATCCATGAAGGCGGCCATTTTCTTGCCGCGCGCTGGTGTGGAGTAAAGGTAGAAACCTTCGCCCTCGGTTTCGGGCCGGAGCTATTCGGATGGACGGACAAGCGCGGAACACGGTGGAAGTTTTCGGTGCTTCCCCTCGGCGGTTACGTAAAAATGTATGGCGATGCCTCCGCCGCGAGCAACCCGGATACCGACAAACTCGCGCAAATGACCGCCGAGCAAAAAACCTACAGCCTCCACCACCAACCACTTTGGAAAAAGGCGATCATTGTCGCCGCTGGGCCCATCGCCAATTTCATGCTGACAATTCTAGTCTTCACCTATTTTATTTTCACTGTCGGCATCAGCTCAACGGAACCTGTCGTCGGCGAAATTATGCCCAATACGCCCGCCGCCAGCGCTGGCTTGCAACAAGGTGACCGCATCACGCAGATTGATGACACCCGCATCCGCACTTTCAACGACATCCCGGAAACGCTCGCCACCAACCTCTACACCCCCGTCACGCTGCAAGTAACGCGCGGGGAACAACATCTCAGCCTCACCATTACCCCAATCGCGTTCGAGGACAAAGATCCCACCGGCAATGTGCAAAAACGCCCGCTCATTGGCATCCGTAGCCAAAAACTCACATTCAAGGATGTCGGCCTGCCAACAGCACTCCTCACTGCCGTTGGCAAAACCTACGACATGTGTGCGACGACATTGCATTATCTCGGCCAAATCATCACCGGCCATCGCAGCGCGAAAGAACTTAAAAGCCCGCTCGGCATCGCCAAACTCTCCGGCGACGTGACCAATCAAGGCGATACGATGAGCGAAACCTTGCTGACGCTGCTCTGGTTCATCGCCTTCCTCTCCGCCAACGTAGGGCTAACAAATTTGCTGCCAATTCCAGTACTCGATGGCGGGCATCTCGTGTTCTATGCGCTTGAAGCCATGCAAGGCCGCCCACTTGCCGAACGGTTCAAAGAATACAGCTTCCGCGCGGGCTTTGCGTTCCTGGCGGTGATAATGGCCTTCACCTTTTTTAACGACGCGAAGCAGATGTTCTTCAAACCCTCTGATTCACAAATTACCGCACAATAATGGTTGAGTAACGCTGACTGAATTTACTTGCTTCCACCCGAATTTTACCCCACTGGTGATGCATGCATTTTTACAGTCGGTTTTTATCTGCATGTCTGGTGGGGCTCGCGCTATTATTGCCTGCGGCTTCCTTCGCCGATGATGCAATTCACGATATCCAAGTCACCGGCAATCAACGCATCGAGCCGTCGGCCGTCATTACCTATTTCGGCATGCAACCCGGCCAAACCGCCACCCGCTATGACCTCGATAACGGCCTAAAAAAACTCTATGATACCGGCTTCTTCTCGGATGTAGACGTGGCGGAAGATGGCGGCATCGTTACCATCAAAGTTACCGAAAACCCCAGCATCAACCAGGTTATTTTCGAGGGGAACGACAAAATCAGCAAAGAGGACTTGGAAAAAGAAATCACCCTCAAATCCCGCTCCATCTATACCCGTCCTAAAGTGCAGAATGATTTGAAGCGCCTGCTCGATGTTTATCGCCGCAACGGTCGCTACTCAGCAGAAATTACCCCACAAATCATTCAGCTCGAGCAAAATCGGGTGAACCTGGTCTACAACATCACCGAAGGGCCGAAAGCCTTCATCGAAAAAATCACTTTCATCGGCAACGATACTTATGACAGCCGTACGCTTGAAAAAATCATCAGCTCATCGCAAGAGCGCTGGTACCAATTCCTCTCCGACTCCGACAAATACGATCCGGATCGCCTGCAGTATGACCAAGAACTCCTGCGTAAATACTATTTCGAAAACGGTTATGCCGATTTCAAAGTAAAATCCGCCATCGCCGAGCTATCGCCACAGCGTGATGCGTTCTACCTTACCTTCACCATCGAAGAAGGCGAACAATACCACCTCGGCAAAGTGGATGTGGTGAGCAAACTCCCCAAAGCCAAAATGCCGGATCTGGCGCCCTCCATCAGCACCGCAGGCGGTGATATCTATAATGCCACCGAAGTGGAAGATAGCATCAACCGCATGACCGATGTGCTGGGTGATAAAGGCTTCGCCTTTGTCGAAATCAACCCCGACACCAAACGCCGCCCCGGCAAAGAAAAAATCATCGATCTCACCTACAACATCACCGAAGGACCGAAGGTTTACGTCGAGCGGATCAATATCTTCGGCAATATGCGTACTCTGGATGAAGTCATCCGCCGCGAATTCAAACTCGCAGAAGGCGACCCTTACTCCTCAAGCAAACTCAAACGCACCGAACAAAAGCTCAACAATCTCGGCTTCTTCGAAAAAGTTGATATTCAACGCAAGCCTGGCAGCACGCCGGATCAGACTCAGCTTGATGTTGAGGTGAAAGAAAAATCCACCGGCGAAATCACCGTCGGGGCAGGTTTCTCGACGCAAGATGGCCCCTTAGCCGACTTTGGCGTGAAAGAGAAAAACTTCCTCGGCCACGGGCAGGAGTTACGCGCCCGCGTAATGGTCGGCGCCAAACGGCAGCAATATGATATCGGCTTCACCGAGCCCTACTTCCTCGATCGCGATCTCGAAGCCGGGTTCGATATCTACAAAACCATCCAAGACTACCAAGATAACTCCTCCTTCGACCGCGACGCCATCGGCGCCGTCGGCAAACTCAGCTATAATCTGAGTGAACACCTCAAACACCAGATCCGCTACACCATCGAGAAAAGCAAAATCTCAAACGTGGATCCGCTAGCGTCAATTTACATTAAAGATCAAGAGGGTACAGACACCGCATCCATCTTCGGTCATTCACTGATCTATGACGAGCGGGACAATAAATTTAACCCTACCAGCGGCTATTTCTGGCGTGTTAACCAAGATGTCGCCGGCGCTGGGGGCGATGATCGCTTCCTTCGCCACGAAATACAGGGCGAATACTACATCCCCCTCGCCAAACGCTGGACCTTTGTCACCAACGGCTCCGCTGGGAATATTTTCGGCTTGAGCCAGGACGTGCGTATCAACCAACGCTTCTTCGTCGGCAGCCAGCAAATCCGTGGTTTTGGTAATGCGGGTATTGGGCCACGCGATACCAGCACAAGTGACGCGTTGGGCGGCAATAGCTACTATACAGCTTCTGGTGAAATCCGCTTCCCGCTTGGCCTGCCGGAAGATCTGGGTGTCACCGGCGCCAGCTTCGTCGATATCGGCAGCTTATGGGGTGCAGATAAAATCGGCCCCACCGTACGTGACGATAGCGCCATGCGCGGCTCAGCAGGTGTTGGCGTGGCCTGGTCCTCACCTTTTGGCCCGATCCGCCTTGATTTCGCGTTACCCTTCATGAAAGAATCATACGACGAAACCGAACTTGTGCGCTTCAATTTCGGCACACGCTTCTAAGGCTTGCAGAGCACAAGTTTTCGTCCTATGTAGTGCCCGCAGTCACCCCCAAAAACGCCAATGGTTGCTGGACATTCCAGCCAAAATGGTGCAGTTTGCGTGGCGTTTTGTGTCATTTGAAAGGTTGTGTTATGAAAAAGTTTCTTGTTGCATTGGTTGCCTCCCTCGCCTTCGCCGCACCGGCCCTTGCCGATACCACGCTCGCGGTAGTGAATATTGAACGCGTGCTCAGCACTTCCAAAGCCTCGGTTTCCGTGCGTAGCCAAGTGCAAGCAAAACAAAAATCCCTCCAGGGTGAGTTCGATGCCAAGAAAAAAGATCTCGACGCCGACCAGCAAGCCCTCATCAAAATGAAAGACACGGCCGACAAAGATGCCTTCAATAAAAAGGTAAAAGAATTCAATGATAAATACAGCGCCGCCAACCGCGACGTAAAAGCCAAGGGTGACGCGCTCGAAAAAGCTATCGGCGGCGCACAGGGCCAAATCATTGAAGCAGCATCCGGCATCGTGAAGGACATCGCGACCGAGAGAAAAATCACCCTCGTCGTTTCCTCGATGCAGGTGGTTTACGGTGATCCCTCACTCGATATCACCGACGAAGTCATCAAGCGTCTGGATGCAAAACTGCCGAACGTTGCTGTAAAATTCTAAATAGTCAGCGTCAGTTCTATGGTTGACCGCCGTTTCTTCACCAATCACGGCCCATTCACCGCCGGCGATCTCGCCGCAGCGACAGGGGCGTCATTGCTGAACGCCGCAGACGCCACCCGCCAACTAAGCGATGTTGCCCCACTCGATCGCGCCACCGAGAAAGATGCGAGCTTCTTCGACAACAGCAAATATGTCGATCAGTTCAAAAACAGCGGTGCCGGAGCATGCTTCCTGCGTTCGAAATACGCCGATGAAGCTCCTCCAGGCATGACGATCTTCATCGCGGAAGATCCCTATCGCTGTTACGCACTCGCGGCACAAAAATTCTACCCCACACCTAAACCCACCGCTGCAATCTCTGAAAACGCCACCATCGACCCCGCCGCTAAAATCGGAAGTGGCGTTGCCATCGCAACTGGCGCGGTGATTGGCGCAAACGTGGTAATTGGCAACGGTGTCAGCATCGGCGCCAACACCGTGATTGGCGATGGTGTTGAAATCGGTGAAAACACCATCATCGGCGCACTCACCACCATCACCCATACACTTGTGGGCAAACGCGTCATCATCCACCGCGGCGTGCATATCGGACAGGATGGCTTTGGTTTCGCCCTCGGCCGCGAAGGCCATGTCAAAGTCCCCCAACTTGGCCGCGTGGTTATTGAGGACGATGTCGAAATCGGCTCCGGCACCACCATCGACCGCGGCACCGGCCCAGATACCATCATCGGCGAAGGCACCAAGATCGATAACTTGGTCCAAATCGGCCATAATGTCCAAATCGGACGCCGCGCGGTAATCGTCGCACAATGTGGTATTTCGGGCTCCACCCGCATCGGTGACGGGGCCGTATTGGGCGGCCAAGTCGGCCTCGCTTGCCATATTAAGATTGGAGCTGGGGCAAAAATCGCCTATAATACTGGGGTTATGGGCGATATTCCAAGCGGCGCCTCCTATGGCGGATCACCGGCTGTTCCTGTGGTTGACTGGCACCGCCAAACCATTGCATTATCACGCTTGATTAAGCCGAAGAGGGACTAACGAATGAGCGAAGCCTTTACCATCAACCCTAACCTGCCGCGTCTGGATGTAAACCAGATCAAGGGCCTCATCCCACATCGCTATCCATTCCTGATGATCGATCGCGCGGTGAACATCGTCGAGGGTAAGTCCATCGTCGGTGTGAAAAACGTCACCTGTAATGAGCCGCACTTCGATGGCCACTTTCCGAACCATCCCGTCATGCCCGGCGTGTTGATCGTCGAAGCCATGGCTCAATCCGCCGCCGTACTGGTGGTGCATACACTCGGTGAATCGGCGCATGGCAAAGTCGTTTACTTCATGTCGGTCAATGAAGCGAAATTCCGCAAACCCGTCGTCCCTGGCGATGTGCTCTACGTCCATTGCGAAGCACAAAAAAGCCGCGGTAGCGTTTGGAAATTCTCCGGCGTCGCAAAAGTTGACGGCATCAAAGTCGCCGAAGCCACTTACTCCGCCATGATCATGGACGAAAAGGGCGCATAGTGACCACCACCATCCATCCTACCGCGATCATCGCTGACGGGGCGAAGCTTGGCGCCAATGTCAATATTGGCCCCTACTGCGTCGTCGGTGCGCAGGTCGCATTGGCCGATAGCGTGATTCTCCATAGCCATGTCGTCATCGATGGCGATACGACCATCGGTGAAGGCACCGAAATTTTTCCCTTCGCCTCGATCGGCCACCGCCCGCAAGATAAAAAATTCAACGGCGAAGCATCCAAACTCGTTATCGGCGCGCGCAACGTTATTCGCGAACATGTCACCATGAACCCAGGTACTGAAGGCGGCGGGCTCATCACCACCGTCGGTAATGATTGCCTTTTCATGGCCTCCACCCACGTCGCACATGATTGCATCGTAGGCAATAACGTCATCCTCGCTAACAACGCCACTCTCGCAGGCCATGTCAGCGTTGGCGATTTTGCTATTATCGGCGGCCTCTCTGCCGTACATCAATTCGTGCGCATCGGCGCTTATGCGTTCATCGGCGGTATGTCGGGTGTTGAGAAAGATGTGATCCCCTTTGGCACCGTCAAAGGCGAGCGCGCCTCGCTCGATGGGCTCAATCTCGTCGGCCTCAAACGCCGCAATGTCGAGCGCGAGCGCATCCACGCCCTGCGCCATGTGTTCAAAGAGCTTTTCCATGGCACCAGCGGCACCCTTGCCGAGCGCGCCGAAGCCCTCAAAGCTAATTACAGCCAGGATGAGGCCAAAGCCGTCCTCGATTTTGTACTGACCGATTCTTCCCGTTCCTTCTGCACCCCCGATAAAAACGACGCGCGCGAGGCCGCATGAACGCCGCCGCCCAGCTGGCACCTGCGTTGCCAGCACTCGGCATCATCGCCGGCAGTGGTGATTTACCGCGCGTCATCATCAATGCCTGCCAAGAAACCGGCCGTCCTTATTTCCTCCTCGCGATCGAAGACGCCGCTGATGCCCAAACCATCGAAGCTGCCGGCCAGGCCCACGCCAAAATTCGCATCGGCGCGATTGGCAAAGCGCTTGATTTACTGCGCAGCCAACGGGTGGAAGAAATCGTCCTGGCTGGCCGCGTTACACGCCCCAAGCTTTCCACGCTGCGTCCGGACTTAAAAGGCGCGAAACTTCTCGCGCGCCTCGGCGGCCAATTTCTAAGCGGCGATAACGAGCTGCTCGCCAGCGTCGTCAATTTTGGAGGAAGAAGGCTTCCGCGTCGCCGGTGCGGAAGAAATCGTACGTGACCTCATCGCCCCCGAAGGCATGATCGGCAGCATCTACCCCGACAAACGTGCCCAAGGCGATATTGAAATCGGCGCCCGCATGGCCCGCGCCATCGGCGCGTTGGATATTGGTCAGGCCGTCATCGTGCAAAACGGCCAAATCTTGGGTGTCGAAGCCGTCGAAGGCACCGATGCCCTTATCAAACGTTGTGCTCCGCTAAAACTCGAAGAGCGCGGCGGCGTGCTTGTGAAAGTCAAAAAGCCCCAGCAAGAACGTCGGGTGGATTTACCAACCATCGGTGTCGCCACCGTCGAGCGCATTGCAGAATGTGGCTTTGCTGGTGTCGCGGTCGAAGCAGGCGCTTCTCTCATCCTGGACCGCCGCGAAGTGATGCGCCGCGCCGATGCACTGGGTGTTTTCGTCATCGGCTTCAGCATTCTGGAATAGCATGGCCGCGCCCCTCAAAATCGGCATTGTCGCGGGGGAAACATCGGGCGACCAATTGGGCGGGTGGCTCATGGCCGCATTAAAAGCTAAACGGCCCGACATCCAATTCATCGGTCTCGGCGGACCGATGATGGAAGCCCAAGACCTCAAAAGCCTCTTCCCCATTCGCGACATTGCCCTCATCGGCATCGCCGAAGTGCTGCCCCATGTGCGCACCCTCACCCGCCGCATCAACGAAATGACCGCATTCATCGAAACCGAGCGGCCCGACATCCTCATCACCATCGATGTCCCTGGCTTTGTTCTGCGCGTGTTAAAAAAACTCCACGCCCACGGCAAAGTGCGGCCAAAATTAGTGCATTATGTTGCCCCCACCGTCTGGGCTTACCGCCCTGAACGCGCAAAAATCGTCGCCGAACGCTACGATCACCTTCTCTGCCTGCTACCGTTCGAGCCACCTTATTTCGAAGCTGAAAACCTGCCCGCCAGTTTTATCGGTCACGAAATTGCCTGGTGGTGGAAATCGCGCGGCGATGGCGCTGCCTTCCGCGCCCATCACCAAATCGCCGCCGATGCGCCACTTTTGGCCGTTTTCCCTGGCAGCCGCAACGGCGAGATCAACCGCCTTTGGCCGATCTTCCGCGCGAGCATCGAGCGGCTCAAAACAAAAATCCCCAATCTCGAAATCGCCATCCAAGTGCCCGAAAGTCTCATCCCCCGCATGCAAACCGAAACGAACGATTGGTCGGTAAAAGCCACCATCCTCCCCAACACCATCGAGAAGAAAGACCTTTTCGCCGCCGCCACCGCCGCCCTTGCCAAATCCGGCACCATCGGCCTGGAATGCGCATTGGCCGGGCTGCCCAGCATCATTGCCTACCGCGCCAATGCTATCAGCGTCTTCCTTCTACGGCGGATGATTAAAGTGCCTTACGTCAACCTCGCCAACATTCTCGCCGGTAAAATGGTCGTGCCGGAGCTGCTACAGGAAGATTGCACACCGGAAAAACTTACCGCCGCACTCACCCCACTGCTAACAGACGAATCTGCCCGCACTGCCCAACGCGCCGAGCTCACACGCATCGCCGACCAACTCGGCGCTAACGACCGCGAATCCCCCAGCGAAAAAGCCGCCGCGATTATTTTGGGGATGGTGTAACACGCACTAAATCGATTTTAGCTGCGCAATCGCCGCATCATATTCAAACAAGCCGAGCAGCAGCCGCAACGCTGCTCCGCGCTCACTAAGTAATTCCGCGTCGCGATGCAGCACCAGCTTTGCATCGTCATGCGCAATGCGAATCAGCGGCAAATGATGCGCTAAATCGGCCAAAATAAAATCAGGCATGCCCGTTTGCCGCAACCCCAGCATGTCGCCGCCACCACGCAATCGCAAATCTTCCTCGGCGATGAGAAACCCATCATTCGTCTCCCGCAAAATCCGAAGGCGCGATTTCGCCGTCTCGGATAACGGATCATGATAAAGCAAAATACAGCGCGACGGCCGTTCGCTTCGCCCCACCCGCCCGCGCAGCTGATGAAGCTGCGCCAAACCGAAACGCTCTGCATGCTCCACCACCATCACCGTCGCTTCGGGCACATTCACCCCTACCTCGATCACCGTCGTCGCGACCAGGAGCTGCAAGTGCCCCTGCGCATAATCCTGCATCACTTGTTCGCGTTCAGGCAGCTTCATCCGGCCATGAATAAGGCCGACTTTGCCTGGAAATCGACGATTCAACTCCGCAAACCGTTCCTCTGCCGCGGCGAGATCGAGCCCCATCGCCACGCGCTGCTCTTCATCCATCGGGTCAATCAACGGGCAAACCCAATAGGCTTTCTCCCCCGCCGCAATCACCCGGCCGAGGCCATCGATCACCTCTTCCATCCGCGCAGTAGGCACCGCGCGCGTATCGATCTCCTTACGCCCTGGCGGGCGCTCCGTCAGTGCGGAGATATCCATATCCCCATAAAGCGTCATGGTTAGGCTACGCGGAATCGGCGTCGCCGTCATTTGCAGCAAATGCGGCGCGCGGCCTTTCCCTGCCAGCTTCATTCGCTGGCCGACACCGAAGCGATGCTGCTCATCCACCACAATCAGCGCGAGATTCTTGAACGCCACATCCTCCTGAAACAACGCATGCGTGCCGACCACAAGATCAATCGCCCCCACCACCATCTGCTCACGCAGCGACGCTTGCTCAGATTTTTTCATTTTCCCCGAAAGCAGTGCGAGGCGATACCCCACCGCATCCGCCAGTGGCTGTAACGAGGCAAGATGCTGGCGCGCAAGCAAATCCGTTGGCGCCATGAGGCAGGCCTGAAACCCGTTCGCCACCGCCTGCGCCATCGCGGCAAAGGCGAGAATTGTTTTGCCGCTCCCCACATCCCCCTGCAGCAACCGCACCATGCGGTGCCCCGCCGCCATATCCGTCCGCATATCGGCAAGCACTTGCTCTTGCCCTGCAGTGAGCGTGAACGGCAGCGCAGCCCGCCACTTCGCCTCCATTCCCGCATCGAAATGGATGGGATAGGCCTCCTGCCGCTGCTCAAGCCGCCGCGCGAGCGCAAGCGCGAGCTGATTGGCAAGCAACTCATCATACGCCAACCGCATCCGCGGCGGCTGATCCGGCAAAATCTCCGACCCCTCTTGCGGCCGATGAATCGCTTGCAACGCCCCCATAAAACTCGGCCATTGGCGCTCACGAATGAAAGCTGCATCAAGCCATTCCGGCAGCGGCTTGATAAATGCCAGCCCCTGCTCAATCGCCCGTCCGAGAATGCGTTGTGAAAGCCCTGCCGTCAGCGGATATTCCGGCGTCAGGCGCAACACCGTCTCCCCCCGCCGCGCATCCACCATCACTTCCGGATGCGCAATACTCGGCACGCCGTGATAAAACTCCATCGTCCCGCAAACGATTTGTGTGGAACCCACCGGTAGCGTGCGGGTGAGATAATACGCCGCCACACGATAGGGCCGCCGTGGTGCATTGCGTGGCGGCGCACCATGTTCGGCAATTGTCACCTTCACCGTCGCATATTGCCCAGGCTTTACTTCGGCCACCGGCACCACCTGCCGACGATCAACAACAGAGCTCGGCATGTGAAACATCAAATCACGGATAATGGGGGCGCGATCCTCCGCCTCCTCTACTGCTCGCGTTGGCCGGAGCAGTCGCGCAAGTGCCGCATTCGACGCCGGACCCACAAACTTCAATGACGCCACCGGCGTAAACCAAGGAAATAGCGCGCTCGGGCGCATCACGCGCCCAGTTCAACGAGGCTGTTACGCTCCTCCTCGCCCACCGTCGTCAGCGATGCCTCGCAACGACCGAGAATACCATCCCCGCGATCCGCATCCAGCGCATCGAAAATGACACTCACCGTCACCGAGAAATCCGGCTTCCCGCCAAACACGATCCGGTGTGCGCGGATATTCCAGCGCAGCCGGTTCAGCACCACCCGCGCTGATTCACGGCTAATGTCGAACAAAATAACCCCAAGCGTATGGTCAGATAAGGCAAACACCATATCTTCCGTCCGGAAGGTCGACCGGCAGCAATTCGCCGCATGTTTCAGCAATTCCACACAGGCCGGTTGCCCATAGCGCGCCACGCTCTTTTTATGACGATCGAGCCGCAGCACCGCAAACACGGCATTGATCCCGCTTTCCGTCAAATAGGTTTTGAGCAACGGCAAAAACTGCTCAGCCGTATCGTGGTTGGGAAGCCCGGTCGAGGGATCAAGCTGCGCACGGCCTGCAAGGTTGAGCGCCACAAAATCGCGGATCTTTTGCTTCGCCAATATCTCCCGCTCGTTCGGAATGATGATCTGGAAACACGCACTCATCCCGATCGCCATGATGCGGGTGACATTGCACTTCACCACCAATTCCTTACCCGAGTGATGGCGCAGCCGAATCTCACGCTGGCGGGCAAGCACATCGCCAAAATCCGGCGCATCGTCGACGAACTCAATTTCCTCCGCCAAAAACTCCGCCGTGCGGGGACTGAGAATCACCTCCAGCCGCCGGCCCTTCGCCTCTCCAGGCGCAAAACCAAGCAATTGCTCAGCCACTTCGTTGATGCTGCCAATGGTGAGTGATTGCTCAGCATTATTCTGCAAAACCACAACCACACCCTCGCCGCGACGGCCTTCGCCGGGTTTGGGGGTCGGTTCTTGCTCTAATTCGGCCTGTGCCACAGTCGCTCCGCGCTTGCGAATTCCAATATCCTGACTATGTTGCGGGGATCATCACCGAGTCAAGCAGATGCTAAACCAAACCTCCATGAATGCCCCCCTCCCGCGTGAACTGTGGCTCAAGCGCCTGACTTACCGTAGCTGGCACCGGGGCTGTAAGGAGACGGATCTGATTTTGGGTACGTATTGCGCGCGGCGATTAGAGGCGCTGGATGCCCCACAACTGGCGCTTTTCGAGGCGTTGCTTGATGAGGATGATAGCGATATTTGGGCGTGGCTGACGGGCAAGACGGCATGCCCCAAGCGGGAATATGAACCATTGCTGGCAGAGATGCGCCAGATTAATGGCGCTTAAAAAGGCAGCATTTTTGTAACCGCACGGAGCGCACGTGACGTATAGCCTTCAGGTTTAGGTAGGTCACCGTGTAATTCGTGCGATAATGCTACCGCTGGCTTAAGGTCGCACTTCAATGCAGCTTCTGCAGCAGTTTTTATTTTAGCTGCTAATTCTGGATTATAGTCAAATCTTTTGCCCTCCTGATCTGGATCTGCTCTATTACCCTCAACCCGCATGTGGCGAAGCATGGTATGACCGTCACTAGTCGTTCGATTGATATTTAATATGTAGTATTTTTCTCCATTGGGACGCGGGTGAGTATTAACCGCGACGAAATTTTGTTGATAATCAGGAACTAATGCAGAATAATTAGGAATTCGATCTCTAACATCCGCAGCAGGACCGTCTGCACCAGGACTAGTATCACATAGCGGTGTTTTCTCTACCATTTTTAGCTCCATCCCTTGTATGTATTAATTAAATCTATCATTTTTTTACTTAATATTTCATTAATAATTTGAATTTATTTCATTCTTATCGCAGCTTCGCTATAAGGCCTGCGAATCTTGCCTTACTGAGGTAAGAAATTGCTGGATATAGAAGAAATGCCCTTTTTACCCCCCACACTCCTCGCCCAGTTCCGCCCGGGAACGATGGTGACCATCGCCGAAGTGCCTGTCCCCGCGCAGGCTTACGCGCTGACGCAATTGCTGGCCACGACGAAGATGCC
>JBGAJE010000191.1:0-2318 GCA_044225085.1 Rickettsiales bacterium
TTTTCCCACAAGGGCGAGCATATGACTCAGTATGTATTTGTAATAAAAGGACTTTCTAAAACTTACCCAGGCGGCAAGACCGTGCTGAAAGATATATGGCTGAGCTTTTTGCCCGGCGCGAAGATTGGGATCGTCGGCCATAACGGCTCGGGGAAATCGACGCTGCTTAAGATTATGGCGGGGATGGATAAGGAATTTAACGGCGAGGCATTCCCGGCTGAAGGCCTGAAAGTCGGATTCCTGCAGCAGGAACCGAAGCTCGATGAATCCAAAACGGTGCTTGAAAATGTGATGGAAGGGCTGAAGGAAAAGCAGGCCTTGCTCGACCGCTATAACGCCATCATGGCGGATTATAATGACGACGTCGCCGATGAAGCGGCGAAGTTGCAGGATGCCATCGACCATGCGGGCGCATGGGATTTGGAACGTGAGGCGGAAGTCGCGATGGATGCGTTGCGTTGCCCGCCTGGGGATGCGAAGGTTGCCAAACTCTCCGGTGGTGAGAAGCGGCGCGTCGCGCTTGCCAAGCTGCTGCTTGAGAAACCCGACATGCTGTTGCTTGATGAGCCGACCAACCACTTGGATGCGGAATCCGTCGCGTGGCTTGAGAACTTCCTGCGCAATTACGCGGGCACGGTGGTGATGGTCACCCACGACCGTTACTTCCTCGATAACATCACCGGCTGGACGCTTGAGCTTGATCGCGGCCAGGGCCGTCCGTTTGAAGGTAACTACTCGAGCTGGCTCGATCAGAAATCGAAAATGCTCGATCAGGAGGAGAAGGAAGAATCCGCTCGCGCCAAGGCAATGAAAGAGGAGCTGGAATGGGTGAGAAGCTCGCCCAAAGCCCGCCAATCGAAATCCAAAGCTCGCCTCAAGGCGTATGAGGAAATGGTGGCGCAGCAATCGGAGAAGCGGGCGAGCACCGCGCAGATCATTATTCCGGCTGGGCCGCGGTTGGGGCAGCAAGTGATCGAAGTGCATGATCTGAAGAAAGCGTTTGGTGATCGGTTGTTGATCGATAACCTCACTTTCAGCCTGCCGCCGGGTGGTATCGTTGGGATTATCGGTCCGAACGGGGCGGGGAAGACGACGCTGTTCCGCATGATTACCGGCGCGGAGAAGCCGGATGCTGGGACGTTCAAAGTCGGCGAGACGGTGAAACTTGGGTACATCGACCAATCGCGCGATTCGCTCGATGACAAAAAATCCGTCTGGGAAGAAATTTCTGGCGGGGCGGATGTGATGGAACTGGGCAAGGTGAGCATGAAGTCACGCGCTTATTGCTCGGCATTCAATTTCAAAGGGTCGGATCAGCAGAAGATGGTTGGCATGCTATCCGGCGGTGAACGTAACCGTGTGCACCTCGCGAAGATGCTCAAAACCGGCGCTAATGTGTTGCTGCTCGATGAGCCGACGAACGATCTCGATGTCGAAACCTTGCGCGCATTGGAAGATGCGCTGCTTGATTTTGCGGGCTGCGTAGTGGTCATCTCCCACGACCGTTGGTTTCTCGATCGCGTGGCGACGCATATCCTCGCGTTTGAGGGTGATTCGCATGTCGAATGGTTCGAGGGCAACTTCGCGTCCTATGAGGAAGACAAGAAGAAGCGTCTTGGTGAAGCGGCGGTGCAGCCGAAGCGGATTCGCTATAAGTCCCTGTTAGCGGCTTAAGCTTAGCAAATTATCTAAAGCGTTTTGTACTTGCTCGCGAGGTATTTCCCAGATTGTGTTGCCGCCGAAATCTTCCGGCGCAAGGGCGATGACATGGGATGTGCGCGGCAGAAATTTTTCGCGCACGGTGTTGGAGCGGAATAATGTCACAAGTGGCGCACTGCCCGCGGCGAGTAAGTGGCCGCCTCCGCTATCGTTGGTAACGGCAGCGCTGAGGCGTTGGGCAAGCGCGATGGTGAGATAGGGCGAAGCGTTATCTGCGTTCAGCGGCAGGATTGCGCCGGGGATGGTGGTGCGGATGGTTTCGGCCTGTGTTTGCTCCTGGGGGCCGAGAAAAAAGACGGGCGTCATGCCCTGCGCCGCGATGTTTTTTGCAATCGCCATAAAGCGATCGAGCGGCCAGCATTTATCGGGATGGCCGGCGCCGACATTGAAGCCGATATAACGTGGGCCATCCGGCAGAAGTGCGGCGGCGTGGGTGGCCCAATCGCCGGCTGGCAAAGTCAGTGCCGGAGCGGCGAGCGATTGGCCGAGGCCAAGTTCACCGAGCTGCAAAAGCACATCGAAGAAATGGATGGGGCGAGGCCCATTAGGTCGGCGCGAGGAGAACAGGAAATTACCGGCAGCGCTGATGAGTGCGGCGT
>JBGAJE010000192.1:0-2287 GCA_044225085.1 Rickettsiales bacterium
TGAAGATTTTATCGAGCTCATCGTCGCGTATGGTGAATGGCGGCATCACGTAGAGTGTGTTTTCCAACGGGCGGAGCCAGACGCCTTGTTCGATAAGACGTGGGCGGAGATCTTTTAGTTGAGCGGGAGAAAGATTTAGCTCCACCACCCCAATGGCGCCTTTGACGCGCACATCAACGACAGCATTGTGATTCTTGATAGGGCGCAGCCCGTCCCACAGTTTTTGCTCCAGCGCTTCGGCTTGCGCGAGGCGAGTGGGGGTGAAGAGCTCGAGTGAGGCGAGGGCCGCAGCGCAGGCGATGGGGTGGGCCATGAAGGTGGGGCCGTGCATGAGCGCGGTGTCCGGTGAGTCGCCAAGGAATGCGTTGAACACTTGGGCATTGGTGAGCGTGGCGGCGAGAGGCATGTGGCCACCAGTGAGGGCTTTGCCGATGCAGAGAATATCGGGCTGAATGGCGGCCTCGTGGCAGGCGAACATGCTGCCAGTGCGGGCGAAGCCGGTGGCGATTTCATCGGCGATAAATAGGATTTCATGTTCGCGGCAGACGCGGCGGATTTCGGAGAGGATGTCGGCGGAGTGGAATTTGAAGCCGCCTGCGGCCTGCACCAGCGGCTCGATGATGAGAGCGGCGACGGAGCCTTTGATTGCTTCGATCGTTTCAGCAAATTCGGCGAAGCTATACTCATCCTGCGGCAGGTCGAGTGTGAAGTTGCGCATGGTGACGCTGTCATACGCCGCGTTGAAGTGGCTTTTGGCGGAGACGGACATCGCGCCGACCGTATCGCCGTGGTAGCCGTTGTTGAAACAGATAAATTTGGTGCGTTTTATGTCGCCTTTGTTGCGCCAATATTGCAGCGCCATTTTGAGGGCTACTTCAACCGCGACAGAGCCGGATTCGGCGAAAAACACCCTTTCCATGCCCATGCCTGCCACGTTGCATAATTTGGTGGCGAGTTTATAGGCAGGCTCGTGTGCGAGGCCGCCGAACATGATGTGGCTGAGTTCCTTGGCTTGTTTGCTAATGGCTTTGACGATGCTAGGTTCCTGATAGCCGTGGCACATGCTCCACCAGCTGGCGATGCCGTCGATCAGCTCGCGGCCATCGTCTAATTCCAGGCGGCAGCCTTCGGCACGCACGACGGGCAGCGGCATCGCCGCCGTTTGCATTTGGGCATAAGGTAGCCAAACATGCGGCCAGCCTTCAGTAAGCCATGCGGGGGGTTTTTTCATTCGTAGGTCTTTAATGGATAGTGGTGCACGTGGATTTGTTTGCTTTGCCTGATATCAGCAGTAAGAAATAGCATATAATTGCTAAAAATTCATTAATCCTCTGATTTTTTTAGAATATCAGGCCGCTTGCGCTGCCTCGGTTTGGGTGACTTCCATCGGCTTCATGCCTAGCTTTTCGAACAGTGCAGCATCGGCGTCCACGCCTGGGTTGGCGGCGGTGAGGAGCTTTTCGCCGATGAAGATGGAGTTCGCGCCGGCGAAGAAGCATATGGCTTGCAGTTCGTCGCTCATGCCCTCGCGGCCTGCGGAAAGGCGCACCATGGATTGTGGCATCAGGATGCGCGCAACGGCGACAGTGCGGACGAAACCGATGGCGTCGATGCGCGGGTTACCGGCAAGTGGTGTACCGTCGGCAGGGATTAGTAAATTGATGGGCACCGATTCCGGATGCGTCGGTAAATTCGCGAGGGTGACTAGCATGGCGACGCGGTCGGTGCTTGTTTCGCCCATGCCTAGGATGCCGCCGCAGCAGGTTTTCATCCCCGCATCGCGCACATTGGCGAGCGTGTCGAGCCGGTCTTGATAGGTGCGAGTGGTGATGATTTCTTTGTAATATTCCTCGGAGGTGTCGAGATTGTGGTTGTAGTAATCGAGGCCTGCGTTTTTGAGTTCGAGCGCTTGCTCGGCGGTGAGCATGCCGAGGGTGGCGCAGGTTTCTAGCCCCATCGCTTTCACTTCGCGGATCATGCTGGTTACGGCGGGCATATCGCGTGCCTTCGGGTTACGCCAGGCGGCCCCCATGCAGAAACGGCTGGCACCGGCGGCCTTGGCGGCGCGTGCATCGGCGAGCACCGATTCAATTTCCATCAGTTTCGTGGCCTTCACCGGCGTTTCGAAATGGGCGGATTGGGAGCAGTAGTTGCAATCCTCCGGGCATCCGCCGGTTTTGATGGAGCAAAGCTGGGAGATTTGAACTTCCATCGGGTCGAAGTTCGCGCGGTGGATGGTCGCGGCGCGGAAAAGCAGTTCCGGCAGTGGCAGGGCGTGCAGGGCGAG
>JBGAJE010000193.1:0-2435 GCA_044225085.1 Rickettsiales bacterium
GGGGCGTTTATTCGTAATAGTGTGTCGGCGGTGCAATCCTACGATTTGAGTGGTGAAGTGTTCCGCCTGAAATACCACGCGATGCCGGGCGACCTCTCGCCGCGCACGGCAGAGGATTACGGGTTTGCCAAACGCTCCGGTGAGCCTGGACATGGCGATAATAACGGGCTGATCGAAGGCTGCGCCGCGGAAGGTGCTCAACTTGGCTGCGAGACGAGTTTCTTCTGGCAGGATCTCAGCCAGGCGCGAATGATTGCACGGTCATTCGTCCGCGGTGCGGATGAGCCGATTGATGGCACGGCATCGGGTTTTACACTGGGCGATTACATCCCCGTTTCTCCCGCACGCGAAAGCGTACAGTTTTTCATCTATCCGCTTTATGGGCAGAATCATTATTTCATGGGGAATATCGCCAAGGTGGATAAAGAGGGTCGCCTTTCCACCGTTAGCATCCTCACCCCCAAAGAAGCCGACGATTTCGATACGAAAATGGATGACGGCAACCCGATGGGCGGGCGCGTGCGAGCAGTGCGCGATATCGGCAAATTCGAGGCGCCGGGCGAGCCTGGGAATGTTACTTGCTTGAATGAGGCGGGTGATTATCGTGATGATGATGTATTCTTATGCCAACTTTCCATTCGCAGTTCGCTTTAGCCGATGTCTTCACCTCTTTGCATGATCTATAGCCCCTTCCCTACCCTCGAAGCCGCGCGAGCAGCCGCGCAGGTATTGCTGGCGGAGCGGCTAGTGGCATGTTGCAATTTGTTGCCAGGGGTGGAATCGCATTACCGCTGGGAGGGCGTGCTTACCCAAAGCGCAGAGGTGGTACTGATCGCCAAAACCACCGCGGATCGCGCGGCCGCAGCACGGGCGCGATTGGCGTCACTGCATCCCTATACATGCCCGGCTATCCTGGCTTTGGAGACGGAGACAAATGCACCTTTTTTGGCCTGGGTGGCTTCAGAAACGGCTGATTAGTGCGGGTTTCTGGCCTATCATGATTGTGGCATTGACCCGTCGCTCTGGCTTCGCTATAGAACCTGCTCTTTCGCCCGTGCTGGGGCGTCGCCAAGTGGTAAGGCTGCGGTTTTTGGTACCGCCATCCCAGGTTCGAATCCTGGCGCCCCAGCCAACATTTTCTGATACTAGTTTTAGGGTACCACGTGCATCTCGGTTTTCATGGTGGGGTGAATGGCACAACGCAATATATGGGTGCCTGGTTTATCGAACGTAATGGCCGCTACTTTGGAAGGCTCCTGTTTTTTGAGCACCCAGTCTGAGTCCGTTTCGTCATAGATATTATGCACGAAGCTCATTTCCTCGTTCACGATATAGAATCGCGCGCCGACTTTAACCGTGACGGGCGCTGGTTTCAGTGTTTCCTTGCCATCGGGCGCACGTAGGATAAATCTTTATTCTTCCGCACGAATGTTTGCGCACGACGGTCGATATTGCGTAGCCCCACTGTTTTGAGCGCATGCTGCAGAAATGGAGGCCAGGCTTGTCCCGGTGAGGCGGACATCAGAATGAGGTTTTTCTGTTGATAGCGCAAAGGATGCTGTTTTTACCACACGTAGCGTTTCTTCGTGTGTTTCGTTAATCAACGAACTTGATGGTTGGGCATGCGTTGAAAATGTGAAGCAGGCGATTTTTATCGAAATGGTTTGGTCAAAAACCCTCGCGAGCCTCGAAATTTGGCTTGCTGAACATTTCCCTCGGTACTGTCCGCACTAAGTATAATCACATAGGACCCAAGATCCTTTTTAGAAATCTGTTTTAGTAATTCAAGACCGCTGATGTTCGGCAAATGAATGTCTAGAAATAGAATATCTGGCATGCATTTGGTATAGGCGTCTTGGACCTCTGCCCCGTCGGCGACTTCAACAATTTCTGCCATTCCCTCCAACGCAGAACGAATCACCTTGCGAATAAATAAATCGTCGTCCGCAATCAACACTACGTTTCGTTTATTCTGCCCTCTCATAACTTCTCCGCCAATAATTGCATACGACGCAATTCTTCGCTTACTTCTATAAAGGATTGATTGATTACTTCAAACATCTCTTGCCGAGAGGTTTTTGATACATCAACCATCTCTTGGGCCGCCGCACATGCTGCATGCAAGCGCAGGGCGCCGAATGTTCCAGCCGCGCCTTTTAGTAAGTGTGCGGTTTCTTTCCATCCGGTAGAGACGCCATCCACGCAATATTTTTTAAGCTCTGCTATATGTTTTACTGTTTGGTCGTAAAAAATATGGGTTAGTTCTCTTTCTGCTTCTATGTTTCCCTCCGAAAAAGTCTTAAGGGCGGTCATATCCAGCACCGACACATCTCGTTTTTCTGGGGTGGGGACGTGTTTTTTATCTTGAGGGAAGTGAATCCACTGGGAAAGCACCTCGATAAATCGCGCACGATTGATAGGCTTGCTGATATATT
>JBGAJE010000025.1:0-18455 GCA_044225085.1 Rickettsiales bacterium
AAGGCGTATTCAATAGATACCCCATATAATCAAGCGCATGTGCAAAGTCGAAAAAACTAATCGCTCGTAAAGTATTAGGAGCACGGCTCACATCCTCAAAAAAGAACGCCGGTTCCATAACAACGTATTGAATGGAATTTTCCGGACGGCTGGTCAGCGTATCCACGATGTATTTCATTTCCACAAATGAGGCGCCACCAATACCCAGATTATAGGAATACACCGGCACGCCATGTTTAGCCATCTGTATGTCGAACGTTTCCGGCTGGATTCCAAGCCACACATGGCTAGTGCCGACGAATAGAAAATTAACCTTAGGATCGTTTGCCGCACGGCTTATCTTGCTGCGAATACCTTCCTTATCGAAAAGATGCAGCGCATCAAAAATCTGGCCAATACCAAAAACAGTCAGACCAAACGCGAGTAAAAATAAGGCAACAAATTTCATGGCTTAAACGCCGCTTCCAGCAAGCCGTTTTTTACCAATGCAAATGAACAGCCCTCCTTCCCCACCGAAATGGGAGAAGAGCATGTTGATTTCAGCCAGCGTACGGTCGAACTTCGAGCCGGGATTTTGCTGCTCAAAGAGCCTCTCGTCATTTTTGAACTCACCGACAATTTTGGGAATCGAGGAAATAAACTCAAACCCCGCCTCATCAAACCATCCCATTAACTCAGTGATGGAATGTTTGCGCTCTTGCGGGTGGTAATACTGGTCATTGATCCAAGCTCGCCGCTTCTCCGGCGACAAGTTTTTGCGCAAATGCGGGTCCAAAAATAGCACCCCTTCCCCAAACCACTTCACCAAGTGGCGTCGCAAATCCGTCCGCAACCGGCCGATATGGTTATAAAGCCCGATGACCGCATACCCACCCGGCTTCACCAACCGGCTAATGCTCATGAACGCCTTTTTCGTGTCATAAGTGTGGTGCAGTACCCCGTTGGAAATCACGATATCCATCGATTCCGGCTCAAATGCCGGTTTAAACAAATTGCTCTGCACGAAGCGAATCGTCTCGATGCCGTTGCGCTTGGCAAAATCGCTCCCCAGCCGCAACGATGCCCCCGTCATATCCGACGCATAAATCCGCGATAACGTCGTCGCCGCCAGGTAATTACTGAGCTGCGCGGTGCCACAGCCCACCTCCAGCACATTTGAATTCATCGGAATCTGGTCACGCAGCAACCGGGCAAACACCCCCGCATCAGCCATGCGAATGAAGCTCTTGATGTCATCGAACGCATTGTAATTGGGGAATGGTGCTTCCACATAAAAATCCTGCACCCCATGCGTCACTTGCGCTGCGTGGCTCTGCGCCTCGCCCTCATCGACATAAAGCATCGGAATGCCATCCACGACCGGGTAGCGATGGCCAGAATCCGCCGCTAACATATCCCCATCGAGATAGAGCGGCTTACCAGTGATCGGGCAAACCACGCGTTCGTCATACAACGCCGCCATTGCCGCCTGCGCGGGAGAAGCCATACCGCCTCCTAATCCAGCTCGAAGCTGCTGCTATAATGCGTTTTCAATCGCTTATCCTGCCGGTCTTTATGCAAGATACAATCGCCAATCACAAGCAGCTCAATCTCCGTTCCCATAAAACAGCGGAATGCATCTTCGGGCGTGCACACAATCGGCTCGCCACGCACGTTGAAGCTGGTATTCACCAATACCGGGCACCCCGTCGCCGCCTTAAAGCCCGATAGCAGCGCATGAAACTGCGGATTCGTCTCCCGATTCACCGTTTGCACCCGCGCCGAATAATCCACATGCGTCACTGCCGGAATATCTGAGCGCGCAACGTTCAACTTATCAATGCCGAATAGCTTCTGCTCCTGTTCACTCATCGCTTTGCGATGCTGAGCAGCAACATCGGCAACAAGCAGCATATAGGGGCTATCCGCATCAAGCCCGAACCATTCCCGCGCATCCTCCCGCAGCACAGCCGGCGCGAAGGGGCGGAAACTCTCGCGATACTTCACCCGCAAATTAAGCGTTTTTTGCATTTCTGGATTGCGTGGATCCGCCAAAATCGAGCGCGCACCCAGCGCCCGCGGCCCAAATTCCATCCGCCCCTGAAACCAACCGACAGCCTTGCCCGCCGCCAATGCTTCCACCGTCACAGGCACCACCGCATCCGCCGCCACTCGCTCAAATACCGCGCCGATGGCCTTCAGCCGCTGCTCAATCTCATCTTGCCCATAGCCCGGCCCAAGATAAGCGCCGAACATCGCATCGCCCACCTCCACCTGCCGCGGAAATCCCTGATACTGATAATATGCCGCCAACACCGCCCCCACGGCACCGCCCGCATCCCCCGCCGCCGGTTGCACCCAGATCCGTTCAAAATGCCCATCGCGCAGAATCTTCCCATTCGCCACACAATTGAGGGCCACCCCGCCCGCCAAACAGAGATTCTTGAGCCCTGTTTCCTTCGCCAGCGCACGCGTTAGGCGTAGAATAATTTCCTCCGTCACCTGCTGCAGCGAGGCCGCGATATCCATATGCTGCTGCGTCAATTTTTCCTCAGCCCCACGCACCTGCAGGCCAAACAACGCCGCGAACTTATCGTTCGTCATCGTCAGCCCTGTGCAGTAATTAAAGTAGGATAAATCCAACCGGAATGTCCCATCCGCTTTCAAATCGATGAGATGTTTGAGGATGAGATCGACATATTTCGGCTCACCATAAGGCGCGAGGCCCATCACCTTATATTCCCCCGAATTCACCTTGAACCCAAGGTAATAGGTAAACGCCGAATAAAGCAGCCCCACCGAATGCGGAAAGTGAATCTCTTTGCGGATCTCAAGCCGATTACCCTTGCCGATCCCCACCGTCGTCGTCGCCCATTCACCCACGCCATCAAGCGTCAGCACCGCTGCCTCTTCAAACGGCGAGGCAAAAAAGGCCGAGGCGGCATGGCTTTGATGGTGCTCCGTGAAAAGCAGCTTCTTCTCAATATCCTTCGGCGCACCAAGCTTCTTTAACGCATCCCTTAGCAACACCTTCTGAAACAGTTTCTCCTTCAACCACGACGGAATTGCCTGACAGAACGAACGAAACCCATGCGGCGCAAAAGCAATGTACGTCTCGACCAGCCGCTCAAATTTCAAAAACGGCTTATCATAAAAAATCACGTGATCGATTTGATCGAAAGTCACGTTGTGCGATTCTAGACAGTACTTAATCGCTTGCTCAGGAAAGCGGGCATCATGCTTTTTGCGCGAAAAACGCTCCTCCTGCGCCGCAGCGAGGATTTTGCCGTCCTTGAACAAGCAAGCCGCGCTGTCGTGGTAAAATGCCGAAATGCCGAGGAGGTAACCCACAATGCCCCTAGAACAAGGTGTAAATAAACGGCGCGACGGCCGAGCCTTTGGCCACCACCAACAACCCGCCAAGCAGCGCCATCAGCAGAAAAATCGGCAACAGCCAATATTTCTTGCGTACCATCAGGAATTTTACCAATTCGCGTAAGATGCTCAGCATATCGCCCTCAAACTGATTATTCATATCCTGCCCTGCCGGAGCAGGGTGCGCAATAACCAATAAACTGCGCTCGCATCCCATTTACGCAAAATATCCTTCATCAACCGCAAAATCATCCCCGTCGGCACCACGGAACCAAAATAGATAATCGCCATAATGAGTGGATTGGTGATTTTAAACAGCAGCAGCCCGAATTTATGCCAAATCAAATTTAGCGGCTTCAGTGGCGCCGTCCAAAAATAAGCGAGGACGAGGAATACGCCACACGCCACTAGCCATGCGACATACGGCGCACCATGGTAAAGCTTTGCCACCCCAATAAGCCCGCACACCGCCGCAAACACTTGCCCAAAACCCCGCTCACTCGACTGCGTCTCACCGGACTTGCGATCAAAATCTTCATGCAGACTGGGCGAAGCCATGATTATTCCTTCGTGGGTTTAGTGAGCGCTGCATAAAAAATATCCGCCAAACGCCGGTTCGCTTCCGGCGAATAATGCATCATGTCGATATATGCGCGATGTTCCTTCGAAATATCAAGAAGCGAATCCGATAGGTCCATCATATGCAGCTCACCCAAGGCGATATGCTGACGCACAAACGGCACCATTTCATGATAATAACGATAGCCCGGCACACTAACATCCATCGCCGGCACGAGAGGGTTACCCGCATCAAGCGCCCCCATCGGCTGGAAAAACAAATGGAGCTTAAACCCATAAGCATCCGCCAAATGCGCTAAAAAGCGTTGATTGCGCTGATAATATTCCAAAATTTCTTGCTTCTTCATATCCACATGCTGGTCGCCCAACTGCGCCCAGTGGAAGAACACATATTCCGCCATTTTAATATCGAGCTTCGCCTGAAACGGATCGAGCTGCTGCGGAATCGTCTTTTCCTCAAACGTGCTACGTGCCTGAATCTCCTCCTGCACGAACGTCCGAATCAACGGAATAGCGCGGGTTTGCAGGATAACATAATCCTTCAACGTCATCTTCTTCGCCGACGGCGACGGTAATGCGAAATGGTCGTCCGGGTTCTCCGACCGGCTACGGCCCGAGACAAACCCATGATAAATAATCTTATCCCCCACCCGGTAATTACTCGCCGCCATGTGGGTAATGTCATTCACCCCATCGAAGAAGATCACCTCATCCGGTACATAGCCACGCTCGAGCAAATAAACGAGCTTATCCATTTCCCTCTGCTGGTCGTAAGCATTCGTGCCAAAATTAAACACCACCGTATCCGTGCCCGCATATTTCTGCTGAAGGTAATGCCCGATAGTTTGGTCCGACGCCACGCCGTACCCAAACATCGTCGACCCGCCGAAAAGAAACACTTTGTGCTTGGCGTGGCTCAGCGCATCCAGCACTTGCGCATCCGTTGCACCAACATCGTAGCGCACCCCTTCAGCACCCACATGGTAAAAGCGATTATCGATCGCCCCCACAATGTAATGCAATTCAGGGTGGGCAGCGAAAACTGGGCTGTATTCGCCCCCCAGCGCCGCATCCACCGCCTTTGCAGATTCTTTACCAAAATATTGGGTAAGGATTTGCTGACCTTGCGGACTACTCGGGTTAATCGCGTGATTCAAAATCGAATCCGCCGTCGGCAACTGATTTTCTTTGGGCGCGGGCAGCACCCAAATCGCCGCCAAATTAACTAATACAAAAAGGATGGTCGTCACCCCAACAACAACTCCCGATGCACTCAAAAAATCGGTAATGGTCTTGGTGGCTATGCCGCTGTGGATGTTGGCATCGGCAAGCCCTGGCTTTCCAGCACAATACGCTTGTAATGCGCCAAAGCGTCCTCAATTTGGCCCTGGTAAACCGCGCGCCCACCATCGAACACGATGCCTTTGTTGCACAGCTTGCGCAGTAAATCGTCCGAATGCGACGCCATTACGATAATACTCGCCTTGTTGGCGAAAGATTTCACTCGTTCTTCCGCCTTCTGCGCGAATTTCGCGTCCCCTGCCCCGATACCTTCATCGATCAGCAAAATTTCCGGATCATGCATCGTCGCAATCGCAAACGTAAGCCGCGCCGTCATCCCCGCTGAATAAATCCGCGTTGGCATCTCGAGATATTCACCCAGTTCGGTAAACTCAGCAATATCCTGCTTATATTGTTCAAATTTTTTGAGATCCATTCCCTCAAGCTGCATCGCAAGACGCACATTTTCATACCCCGTCGCGTCCGGGTTAATGGAGGTCGAGCCGCCATAGAGATAAATGCTTCCCTCGATTTGCCGCGTCCCGCTCACCTCCGGGTAAACCCCCGCGAGATAGCGCAACAGCGTCGTCTTCCCCGCACCGTTATGGCCGATGAGCGCAACACTATCCCCGTGATTAATCTCAATCGAAAGGTCCGTCAGCGCTTGAATTTGCAGCACACTGGAGGACACAAAATTATGCGACCCCACTTTGCCGAACGATTTCCGCCCACTTAACCGGAACAAACGCAGCGCGTTCGAATCATACACCGGAATCCGCACATTCACATTTTCAAGTTTGATATGCGCCATCGCCCGCCTCTAAATATAGAACGCCAAAAACCGGCGCATTTTCGTGTTAAGGAAGACCAAAAACCCGTAACCGAACAACGTGATCGCACCGAGGATCCAGTAATAATACATCGGCGGCACCTCACCCAACAGCGGCGCACGAATCACCTCAATAAAGTAAAACAGCGGATTATAATCGATCACATAACGATGCTTATCCGCAATGGTGTGATAGTCCCAAAATACAGGCGTCGCATAAAACGCGAGCTGCATGATATTGCGCACCACCATCTCCAGATCGCGAAACCGCGCGCAAAGCAGGCCAAACGCGGGCATGATCCAAAATGCATTCACCAGCAGAATCACCCAACCGAGCAGGCTTAAAAAATTCACTGCGCCAAACGGCACATCCAGCACCAACAACGCCACCACGTAAAGCAGCAAGTGATGCGCCGTGGTAATAAAAATCCGAAACACCGTCCGCGCGACATAAACCTCAAGGTTCAGCGTCGAGTTCTTGATCAGATCTTTGTTCGTCACAAAACAGATTGATCCTTCATTCACCACCCCAAGAATCGCCGACCAAGCAATCACCCCCAAGCCGATAAATGGAATATTGCTTATAGGGCTCGTGCTAAATATCGCCGCCGAGATGAACGACATCCCCATCAGCAGCACAAATACGTTGATTGTTTCCCAAAACGGCCCAATCACCGAACGGCGATAGCGGCAGCGAATATCCATCCACGCCCAAGCAAATCCACACGCCATGCTCGACCAAAAGGCTGAAGTCGGAGTTTTTCTATAAGTTTGAACCGCCTGCATCGATGAAATCGCTTTCTAGGAACCCGCCGTTACTAGTGATTCTTAGCCAAGAAGTAAACCTTTATCGTATCAAAACCACTTGGCGGAATTGATTTGCAGTCCCTTGCATCTTTGCTACATAAGGGCACCGCTAAACAATGAGAGATCTATGGTAGACGTTCCCGGCCTCCACCCCGCTTATAACACCCCTCCGCTCGACGCCCGTTCGCGCGAATTGCGTGGCCTGCTGGTACGCATGCTAAAGGTCGATAACCGTGGCCATATCGGCCCTGCCCTCTCACTATTTGAAATCCTGCGTGTGCTTTATGACGATGTGATGCGCTACGACCCCAAAAACCCGCAATGGGAAGGGCGCGACACCTGCATTCTCAGCAAAGGCCACGGCTGCATTGCGCTCTATGCTATCCTCGCCGACAAAGGCTTCTTCCCGATGGAAGAATTGGATCGCTTCTGCCGCAAAAATGGCATCCTCGGCGGCCACCCGGAATACGGCAAAGTCCCGGGCGTTGAAGCTTCTACCGGCGCCCTCGGCCACGGATTGCCAATCGGTGTCGGCACCGCGCTCGCCACCCGCATACAAAATCGCGATAGCAAAGTCTTCGTCGTGATGGGCGACGGCGAAACCAACGAAGGCTCCGTCTGGGAAGCGGCCATGTGCGCCGGCAAACACAAGCTCTCCAACCTCACCGCGATTATCGACTATAACAAAATCCAATCCGCCGGCTTCACCCGCGATGTGCAAGACATGGAGCCGATGGCCGATAAATGGCGCGCCTTCAACTTCGCCGTCGAGGAAGTGGATGGGCACGATGTGGAGGCCCTACGCAAGGTTTTCAAAAAACTCCCGCTGCAAACCGAAAAACCAACCGCTATCATCTGCCACACCGTCAAAGGCAAAGGCTTCTCCTTCACCGAGAACGCCCCTAAATGGCATCACCAATCCGGCATCAAACCCGAGATTTTTGAGCAAATGGAAGCAGAATTGAAGTCTGCTTAAGCCGCCACGGCGCTGACCAGCGCAGTCGCCTTCTCCATTTGACGTGTCAGCACAGACTGCTTCTCATCCAGCCGGTATTGGCCGGATTGCACCCGATGCGCAAATCGCTCGGGAATAAACTCGCCTAAAATAATGCTACACCACCGCGCCGCATAAAGCGGCAGCAGCGCATCGAGCCGCTCGGCATAAAGCGGGTCACGGGCCATATAAACCCGCTCCATCTGCTCGCAAAATTTATGCTTTTGGCCGGATGATAATGCCATCGCCGGATGGAGAATAAAATTCGCCGTGCTCGTTACCGGGTCATCCCACCCGAAATACTCAAAATCGAGAAATACCAGACCCTGTGCCGTCCGCAGCGCGTTATGGCCACCAAAATCCGACGGGATAAGCACCTGTTGCGCACGCCGCAAATCGGCATCGAATGCCAAATCATGCGCCTCGTAAAACCGCTGCGCCCGTTGCTTGGCATTGGCCAGATACGGCCCCATTACCGCACTGAGAAAATGCGCCAACATACTATGCTCTTCCGCCGCTTGCGTGAGCTTGTGCAGCCGCTGCTCAATCTGCGTCATGATGGCCGCCGCGCTCACACATGCTTCCGAGGCAGGCGGTAACGGCTGAGCCGGGGCCGTCACACTCATCTTCGCTAATGCCGCTAAAAACTCCGTGAACGAGGTAATATCCGCATCACTCATCATCGAGATCGCGTCGCCTTCAACCCAACTGAGCAAACTGCAGGCCCGCACCCTATTCGTCGCCACCACTTCGGGAATCGTTCGAATTCCATAATCCCACATGCAGCGCAGCGCCTGAGTCTCCACCTGCAATCGGTCGCGCGGATCATGTGGTTGCGGCTTGGGGTAGCGCTTCAGCGCAAACTCGCCCTTGGCCGTATGCACTTTGTAAATTCGGCTATTGCCGCCTTTATTGAGCTCCGTCACCACCTCAACCGGATAGGGTGAAAGCTGGGTTGCCAACTGGTGGATCTCGCTATCCATGCGCCGCGCTCAGAAGTTTGATATGATCGTGAATTGCCCGCCAAGATGTGAATTGGTCAAGCCCTTTCTCCGGCACGTCACTAAAAAATATGCGCTGCGTGTGGCGCGGAAAGGAGGGATCTAGCAGTACATCCGGCAGGTCATCGATAAAAATAGAAAAATCCAGCGCTTCAATACGCGCGATTTTCTCTTCCATCGTACTTTCAAAAATCACATTGCTCCGCGGCAATCCGAGCCGGTCAAAAAACCCATGCGCCTCCAAAAATCCAAGCGCCGAAGCCCGCAAACTTGTTTTTAATGGATCGTGATGCGCCAGTTCAGTCTTATGGCTAACGATAAACAACTCCACCCCAGAGACGTGACCCATTTCATGAAAAAACGCCTCAACTCCCTCGAACAACTTCGCTCGCATGATCAATCGGCCATAAACTAAGCCCTGCAAGCGCTGCCATTGATATTCGCCATTCTCAAGCCCACGCACCGCCTCACGCACCGCGATTTTAGACATATGCATGGCACTCGCAGGCAATAACCCCTCCTGCTTGGCAACCGCCAAAAAGGCTTCGTCGTAGCAGACGATGGTATTGTCAAAATCAACCCCGATACGCACGCACATGCCTCGATCAAACCGTTTACGCCCGCCTAAATAGCGAGCCCACGCCAAGAAGTATAGTCTCTGCTTAAAAACTTATTGAATATGGCGTGATTTGGCTTAGAAATCCTGTGATTCTCATTTCCATGACAAGGACTGCTCATGCCTGCCTCCCTCAAAAAATCCGCTGCCGATACTACCATCGACCTCCCCTTGCAACCCAATGGCAGCAAAGTGCAATGGTCCTACCTCGATAAACAATTCTCCCCCGAGGCAATGGAAGAAATCTTCGAGCTCTTCCGCAAATTCGTCCCGACTGGCGATTTCACTCTCGGCAAGCCGTTACAGGAATTCGAAGCCAAGTTCGCCAAGCTCATCGGCACCAAACACGCCCTCGGCGTCAACTCCGGCACGGATGCGCTGAAACTCTCGCTCAAAGCCCTCGGCGTGGGCCATGGCGATGAAGTCATCACCACCGCTAACACCTTCGTCGCCACCGTCGGCGCGATTGTGGAAACAGGCGCGAAACCCGTCTTCGTCGATTGCACCGATAACTTCTGCATGGACGTAAGCAAGGTCGAAGCCGCGATCACCCAAAAAACTAAAGCCATCATGCCCGTTCATTACGCCGGACAAATGACGGATATGGAAGCACTGATCCCGCTCGCCAAAAAACACAATCTCCCCGTGGTGGAAGATTCCTGCCAATGCATCCTCGGTAATATCGGCGGTAAAAACGCTGGTAGCTGGGGCAATGCGGGCGGCTTTTCGCTTCACCCCCTTAAAAACCTCAACGTCTGGGGTGATGGCGGGATGATCGTGACGAACGACGACAAACTGGCCGATACACTCAGCAAAATGCGCAACCACGGCCTCGCCGGGCGCGACGAAGTGGTGATGATGGGTTGCAACTCACGCCTGGATACACTCCACGCCGTCATCGGCAACTGGCTGATTGGTGATGTGCACAAAATCACCGATACCCGCATCCGCAACGCCAAAATCCTGGATGAAGGCTTGGGGGCCATCCCCGGCATCACTATTCCGCAGCGCTTCACCAACCGCAAACTCGTCTTCCATCTTTATATGGTGTTCGCCGAGCGCCGCGATGAGCTGATGAAATTCTGCAAAGAAAAAGGTATCCAAACCAAAGTGCACTACCCCGTGCCGATCTACCTCCAACCCGCCGTCACCGAGCTTTGCGGCCATAAGGAAGGCGATTTCCCCGTCACCGACCGCCACGCGAAATCAATGATTTCCTTCCCCGCCCATGATCACCTGACGGAGGATCAAGTCCACTACATCGTCCAAACCGTCCGCCAATTCTACCAAGGGTAACATCGTGAGCACCTATTCCATCCCCTATGTGCAGGTCAGCAAGCAATACGCTGAGGAGCGCGACGAACTCGAAGCCACCATCCGCGACGTGCTCGCCAACTTACCGCTCACACGTCGGCGACAAACTGGTCGATGAGCTAGAAGAAGAACTCGCCGATTATTGCGGCACCAGCCACGTCATCGCGCTCAATTCCGGCACCGACGCGTTGATCTTCGCGATGATGACTGCCGGTATCGGCAAAGGCGATGAAGTCATCACCCTTACCCAATTCCTTCGTCGCCTCCACCTCCACCATCGTCCATATTGGCGCCACGCCAGTCTTTGCCGATGTCCTGCCCGACCAAAACATCGACCGAAGCTGTCGAGCGCGCCATCACCAAAACTAAAGCCATCATGGCCGTCCACTCACCGGCCGCGTCTGCCAGATGGATAAGCTCCGCCATCGCCGATAAACACAGGCTGATGATCATTGAGGACGCCGCACAGTCCATCGGTTCAATATAACGGCCAAAAGAGCGGCTCTTCGGCATCGCGGGCTGCTTCTCTACCCACCCGCTCAAAACCTCAATGCTTGCGGCGACGGTGGCTTCGTCACCACTAACAACGCCGATATGGTTGCCCGCATCCGCCGCATCCGCGCCCATGGGATGACGGATCGCGTGACGGTCGAAGAATGGGGTCTCGTTTCGCGTAGATGGATACACCCAAGCCGCCATCCTCCGCTTCCGCCTCAAGCGCCTGCAATCGGTCATCGACCGCCGCAGGGCCAACGCCGCCCACTACCAGGAAAAACTCAAACATCCGGACATCTTCTTCCCCACCTGCCGGAAGGAAGAATACAATACCTTCCACACCTTCGTGATTCAGGTGAAGCAGCATCGTGATGCATTGCAGGAACATCTAGCCAATATCGGCATCAAAACCACGATCCACTACCCGATCCCGATTCATCGCAACCCGCCGCCAAATCCTCGGCCATAAAATGGGCGATTTTCCGGTGACGGAATCCCAAGCCGCCGAAATTTTGACGCTGCCTGCCAACCAGTCTATGACGCGGGAAGATCAGGACGCAGTGATTAAGGGAAACGCTGGCGTCATGAACCAATGAGCCAAGCCCGCAAAGCGAGCTAAGCCATCTCTTTGTCATTGCGAGGAGCCAAAGGCGACGCGGCAATCCAGCTTTTAGAGAACACTAGTGCGACGGACGTCGCACACTGGATTGCTTCGCTTTGCTCGCAATGACGGCAAAGCATTGATCAAGCCAATCCGCTCTGATCCACAATCATCTCCGCAAACGCGAAAGAGCTGGTGAAGGCCGGCGAAATCGTGTTCAGCACATGCAGCGAATCCGGCGTGCTCTCGAAAATATAATCCATCTCGAGCAGCCCCGTTTTGCGGTTCACCAATTGCGGCCGAATCCCCGCCTTTTTCGTCGGCACCATATCCGCCATCGCAAGCGACGGCACCAATTTGCGTGCGGTTTGAAAGAACGTCGCCTTCGCGTATTTACGCAATTCCATATGCGCGAGTCGCCGGAAATTATTCTTATTCCGCCAATACATGCCCGCGAACATCGCCATGATATTGGCCGTTTCCAGCGGGTTGATATGCTCAAATCCGTGATAATTTTCGCGCCCAAGCGCCGGAATCGCCGTCGGCCCGATATAGACATCTCCGTTAATCACCCGCGTGAAATGCACGCCCAAAAACGGCACCGACACATCCGGCACCGGGTAAATATTCGCCCGCACCTTATGCTGCGTCGCATCACTCATTTTCCAATAAATGCCCTTAAATGGCACCAATGCATAATCCCCAGCAAGCCCCACCATCCGCGCCACCCGGTCGGCATACGCCCCTGCGCAGTTGATGAAATAACCGTAGGCAACCATCCCCACCGAGGTCTGCAACACCTTACGCGCCGCATCCACCCCCTGCACTTCGCAATCGAAAATGAATTTCACCCCCTGCCCCTCGAGTAGCGCCTTCATTTTCTGCACCACACCGGCACTATCGATCACTGCCGTCTCCGGACAATAAATCGCCGCCACCGCGGGCGCTGCAAACGGTTCGATCTTCGCCGCTTCCGCCGGCGTCAACCGCGTCGCCTGAATCTTATTATCCGCCGCGTTCTTCAGCAGCCGCTCCACCGTCGGCAATTGTGCTTCCTGCGTCGCCAGCACCAGCTTGCCGCTGCGGTCATATTTAATCCCGTGCTCCGTCGCGAACTCGCCCATCCGCGCCGCCCCACGCGCACACACCTTGGCCTTGAGCGTATCCGCCCCATAATAAATCCCACAATGCATCACCCCGCTATTGCGTCCGCTCGCATGCACGCCGGCGCGCGCCTCTTTTTCCAAAATCCCAATCTTAAGGTTGGGCTTACGCTTCAGCAGCTCATGCGCCGTGGTGAGGCCCACAATGCCCGCCCCCACAATCACACAATCAAACGAATAATCGGCCATAAAACCTCAGATTTTGAAATAAGGGCGAATGCGCATCAGCAACCAGCGCGGGATAAAACTACGTGTCCAGTAAAACGCCGTATGCACCATGATCCGCCAGATCAGCAGCGGCGTGACATACCAAAAAAACTCCGGCCGCAAAAACAGCTTCAGCGCGCGGAAATTATAACGCGGCAGCATCGCGCTTTGCTTCATCATCTCCGCTTGCCCCGGGTAAAGCTGCTTAAAAAGCCGAATCATCTGCGCCGTCACCTGCTTTTGCTGCTTCCAGTCAAACCGCCCGTGCGACAAGCTTTTTGCCCCCTCCAGCCGCACCGTCGTCAGCAAATCGGGGATAAACACAAACTCATCCGTATAGGCGAACTGCAGGTAAAGCATCAAATCTGCATGCCACTTCAGCTCCCCCCGCAGCTTACCGAATTCGATAATCCGCGCCCGCTTCATCGCAATCGCACCGCCATTGAAATACGCCGTTGCCCGGTGGTTTTGCGCCACATAGGATTGCGGATCATACCGCCGTTCCTCCTGCGGAAAAGTCAGAATCAGCGGCGCACCGGGTGCATCCTTCTGCGCATCCCACGTTGCCGAATTCCCGCACACCATGGTGATGCCGGGATATTTCTCCAGCATCTCCCGGCAGCGCGCCACTTCCGTCGGCGCATACCAATCGTTCGACGAACACATGATGAGATAATCCGATGTCGCCGCCTCAATTCCCGTATTCAGCGCCCCATTCACGCCCTGATTTTGCGCATGCTGAATAAACTTAATCAGCTGCGGATGCTTGGCGACATAACCCTCAATCACCGCCCGGCTGTTATCGCGCGAGCCATCATCGACAATGATAATCTCATCAAACGGGCTGGTCTGCGCGAGCAAGCTATCAAGCGCTTTAGGCAGCGTCGCACTGTCGTTATAATTCGGAACAATCGCGGTAAAACTGATCATGCAGCCGTGATGGCAGATTTTTGTGACGCACGCCAGAGCGATAATACCTCACCCACCGACCGCACCGGGCCAATAGTTGCCGCATAGCTGGTGTAATGTGGCACAAAATTTTCCGGGATTCCTTTTTCTCGGTAAGAAATCGCCTTCACGAGCGCAGGATTCGGCGCCAGCTTTCGCGCCATATCGGCATAGGTCATATCCTCCGCCCCTGAAATTTGCTCAATACCAAACCGCCCGCGCGCGCCGATTTCGATCATCGCATCGACCACATCCTCAATCCACACCGGCGCGAGCGTCATATCGCCGAACGCTTCCGCCACCTCGCCCTTTGCCCACTGCGCTTGCCATTGGTCAAACAGCGGCATCACCGGGCCGATCACTTTGCTAAGCCGCAGCACCGTCGCACGCGATTGCGCCTTGCACCACGCCTCCACTTGCGCCTTCTGCCGCCCATACTCGTTCTGCGGGTTCACTGGTGCTGATGCTTCGATATGCGGCTTCGCCCCATCGAACACTTTGTCGGTGGAGAGGAATATTGGGTGAATGCCCTGCTGTACCAGCTTCTCAAGTAGTTTGATCGTCTGCGTCACATTAATATGTGCCGTACCAGCCGGGTCGTCCTCGCACACATTCATCCGCGCCATCGCCGCGCAGAAGAAGGCGACATCATACCCCGCCACATCCGGCCAAGTCGCTTCATCCGCCAGTTCAAACCCGCGCTGACGCGTAAGCGCCACCGCACCCGGCAACCGCGCCACCAACGCACCACCAACCAACCCGCCACCGATGATAAGAGGCCGTTTCATCACTCGAAATAAATAAAGCCGTAATCGCCCTGGTAGCCCCATTCCTTCAGCAGGAATGCCCAGCCCTCCGGCCGGAAGAAGGACTCACAGGTCAGCTGCCAATAAAGCAAATTCGCCTTCTCGCGCTCATTGCGGTAGCTTTCAACACACAGCCACTTTTTGCCTTTGCCCACCCGCTGCATCTCCTGCACCGCTTTTTTAAGCTCGTCGATCTGCAGATTGTGGAACGTCGTGATCGTGTAAACAAAATCGAAATAGTTATCGGGGTATGGCAATTTTGTACAATTGCCCTGCGTCAAAAACGGCTTCGTTTCCTCTTTCGCATGCGCGATCCCGTACTCAGAAATATCAAACCCCGCGATTTCAATCCCCGGCACGGCCTGGGTGAATTCATAGAGCAAAAACGCTTTGCCACAGCCAATATCCAGAATTTTATCCCCTGCCTTCAACCCATAATGCGCCGCGATTTCCTTGGCGATCGGCAGCCAACGGCCATCATATTTCATCCCGCCATAGCCATATTGGCGCTCGCCGTCCCAATAATCCGCACCCCATTGCTTGGCGATGGCCGCGCACTCCGCCTTGTCGTGCGAGGTCACCCGCTCGATATAGTTGCGCTTCGTTTTGTTTTGGTAAGCGGTGAGAAAATCAAGCTGCTGCATGCGTTTTGTCCCATTGCGTGAGGTAATCGTAATCAGCTTGCTGCTGACGCGATTGGATATCCCACACCAGGAACAAATCTTCAACCCGCATCGCATCCTCCATCGTGGCGATGACAAATCCCTCCACCGCCGTATGCAGCGTCGCACCCGTTTCAACCAACCGCTGATAAAGCTCCATCCGCTTCGCGCGCGACTGGGGTAGCAGGAAAAGGCTATAAAGTACCATTCCCTCAATCTGTGCAATTTCGTCCTTAAGGATGCCATCGATCACCATCGTGCAGCCCGGCATGCGATATTCCACCATCGACAGTAGAAACTGCATATTATTGCGTGCACAATAATCGCGAATCACCAACTGCTGAATATGTTGCGGCGCGCTGCGCCCACCCGTGTCGCGTGCGGCGATATAACCCCGAAACCCGCGACGATTCGATCCTGCGCGCATGACCTACTCCCCGAACCCTTGCGGAAGCTGATAGCGCAACCCAAGCCGCGTCGTCGGCCGCAAGGTGATCGGTTCAAAAAACTCACCGAGTTTTTTATCGGCATAGGGGCTCAACACACTCTTGAACCGGCAATTGGATGACCAACGCGTCTCCGGCTCGATATTCACACGATTGCCATGCATAATGTTCTGAGTAAAAATAAGTGCCTTACCATAAGGAACGTCAATAAACGGCGCGTCCTTGGCGATAATCTGATACAAATCATCCGCCGTCTTATCTTTATGTTCATTCAATTTGCGCTGAATCCGCTCATCCGCCGCCGCATCACAGAAATACATGGATTTGGTTTTGTAGCAGCTCACATAAGGCACCCACAGCACCACCTCATAAGGCGAATCGCCCGACCACACATCCGAATGCAACGCGAGCAGCGAACTCGCATCATCCGGCAATTGAATGCTGAGATTCACCGCGCGCTGCATGGCAAGCTCGTTACCCACCAACGTCGCGAGCGCCTTCGCCCCCAACGAATAATAGGCCGCGCGGAACCAATCCTGCTCTTTCATATTATTGATAATCGCCAGGCGGAACGCGTTGAGATCCTCCACCTTCACATGTTTGTGAACCCCATTCAAAAACGCCATCGGGTCGGTCGGTTTCGGCAATTTCAGCCACTCCGCCGCCGTCTCGGCCAAATGCCGCTGCATGCGGTTAAGTGCATCCATATCCTCAACATCGATGGTGACAATCCCCTTCGCGAGGAATGCTTCAATCAACGGCCGCTCATCGGCAGCAAAAAAGGAGGATGACGGCGCTTCGCTAATCGGTTCAATGGTGGCTAAGCTGCTGCGTTTTGCTTGCATGATGTTTTCCCTTCAAGTCGCGTTTGAATGCGCGCGGCAATTTGGTCGCCCATCAACCCATAGGTACGCAACAGGTCATCCTGGCTGCCATAATGCTTGGCGAAAACATCATTTATGCCAAAACGCATGAGCGGAACTTGACGCACATCAAAATCAGCAAAAATTTCAGCAATAAGGCTACCAAGCCCACCCGCCAGCACATGTTCTTCCACCGTCGCCACGAACGAGGATTTTGCGGCGTAATGCAATACGGCCTCGGTATCGACCGGCTTCAGCGTATGCAGATGCAGCACACGCGTTGGAATTCCCGCTGCCTCAAGCAACTCTGCCGCTGCAAGGGATTGCGTGGTGCCAATGCCGGTGCCGATGAGGAGTATCGGCTCTTTCGCATCCGCCGCAACATCCTTCAACAAAATCGCTTTGCCGAGGGTGAAACCATGCTCTGGCTTGCTCACGACCTTATCGCCACCTTTGGCGAGGCGGATATAAATCGGCGACGGCCAATCGAGTGTCGAGAGCATCATGCGCTGCATTTCTTCTGCGTCCGACGCGGCGAATACCGCCATGTTCGGCAGCGCGCGCATGATCGCCATATCTTCAATCGCCAAATGCGTCGGCCCGAGCGGCGCATAAACCAGCCCGCCACCATTCCCGATCAGGCGAATCGGCAAATTATGTAAACATGCATCCAGCGCGACTTGCTCATAGCAGCGGCGCGTAATGAAAGTCGCGATCGTGTTGACGTAGGGAATAAACCCGCGCATCGCGAGGCCTGCCGCCATGCCCATCACATTCGCTTCGTTGATCCCCTCCATGAAATAACGGTCGGGAAATTCCTTTTTCATCTCGCCAAGCAGGCCTGGGCTGAGGTCGGACCCGATAAATACCACACGTGGGTCTTTCTTCGCCAGTTCATAGACCATGTCGATACAACGTTTACGCATCTTCAATCCCTTAATTTAGCAGGCATTCGTTACCCAAGATGCTGCCCCACCGCAACGAAATAATGGCGGCAACGCACGAAAATCAGGGGTATGGCTAGAAGGTCACTTCACCCACGCGCGACGCGGGCATATGCTTCATGCGCAGATAATGGACGAGCATATGCATGATGGCATGGTGGCAATCCTCCACCAATCCATAATTATGGGTTGCGATATGCAGCGAGACATCCGCCTGCTTACGCGCACGGCCACCCGCAAACCCATCGAGTGAGATGGTATGAACTTTATTATCCTTCGCCCAATCAATCGCGCGAATCACATTCTCCGAATTGCCAGACGAAGAAACCGTCAACAGCACATCCCCAGGGTTCGCGAGCGCACGCAGCGGGTAAACGAACACTTCCGCATAATCCATATCGTTCGCAATCGCCATATTGAGCTCGAGGTTGGCCGAAAGCGAAATAATCTTTGGCATCAAATCTGTGTCAGTGCGCAAGCCCTTCATGAAATCGCAGACCCAGTGATTCGCAATCGCCGCCGAGCCACCATTACCGCACACATAA
>JBGAJE010000194.1:0-2197 GCA_044225085.1 Rickettsiales bacterium
GTCGATGTAGCGCGGGATTTGCAAACTGGGATCCAGCGTCAGGCTGCCTAACTTGGCCTTGGTTTCCTTCGCGCGGGCAATGAGTTCACCGATCTGACGCTCAAGGGCGTAGGTGACCGAGGCCCACATCAGTTCTTGCGCCGCGCGTTGGATACTTAAATGCGCCTGATAGAACGTATCTTTGCGCATTTCCTTGCGGGCTTCGTGGCGGTCCTTGAAGCTGCGGCCGTGTTCTTTCTCGAACTTCGGCTTCACGCGTTTTTCAAACACCACGCGGCTGCCAGCCGACAGCTTGCGGATGACGGTTTCGCGCAGCGTGCGCTGAAACGACTGGCGCGAGCGGTCGTCGTGCGACCATTCGGGCGTCATGCCATGGGGGGCAAGGGGCGGGGGCACAAGCATGGGCAGGTCTCCTCAATGCGGGGTGCGCAAATTCATCTTCTCTTCATAACCTTTCTGAGCGTATCATAATCATCGCCTGCGCCAAGACCCGGAGGTTACTATGACTTTACCTAACAATCTGATCGACCGCGGTAAGGTGGGGAATACGCCTGCTTTATTGTCTCGCGCCGATGAGACGTATGCGGATTTCATGCGCGATACGCGTGAAGTTCTGCTGCATGAACCGTTCCGTCGTATTTCCGCCTTGGCCGACGCGGCGCTGAAAAAACACGGCGTGGAACTGGCGCTTGATCATGCGGTGATCGACAAGGTGCGCGAAGTGTCGCGCAATGTGCCGGAAATGGCCACGTTCCTGCGTGTGAAGCGCAGCGCACAAGAGATTTACAAGCAGCGCATTATCGAGTCGTACAACATCCAGAAGGACGATTTTATCCGCAAAATCGAGGCCGCCGAAAAGCGCGGGCCCGGCACCCTGACGTACGATCCGAATTTCATTTACCCCGAATATGCGACGGTCGAAATCCACATCCAGCCCGATGGTTACACCGGTCACCCGCTGACGGGGTTGTATTACGACTACGGCACCTCGGTGTTCTTCGGCGATGGCGGCAAGGACGATGTGCTGCACAAACAACTGGCCACCAAGTGCGCGACGCCAACGGACGGCAAGATTGCGCGCATCTTGGATGTCGCGACCTCTATCGGCCAATTGGCCTGCGAACTGAAAAAGCGGTTTCCCACTGCCGAGGTGCACGGCATCGATATTTCCTCGGTCATGTTGCGCTATGCCCACTGGCGGGCGCTGGAGCAGAACACCGAAATCCACTTAAGCCAGATGGCCAGCGAGGATATGGAGTTTGAAAGCGGGTCTTTCGACCTCATCACCTCGCACCTGCTGTTTCACGAAATTCCGGTGCCGGTGATCAAAAAGACCTTAGGCGAAATCAGGCGCTTGCTGCGTCCGGGCGACACCTACGTGATGTTCGACTTCCCCACCGCCACCCCCCAATCCCCCGGCTACGGCGGATTCGCAGGCCTGATGGACGCCGCCGACAATGGCGAGCCCTATGCGTACGGCTTCGTGAAATGCGGAATCGAGGAGCTTCTGGAGGAAGCAGGCTTAAAACTGCGCTCCCACGACAAGGCCGAGATCGCCAAAACGGGTCGTGTCTGCGACGCCGTTTAGCGCGCGCCGACGGCTGCGGACGGGCGATGGCTCATAACTTTATGTACGAAGCGAAACGATTAACTCCTGTGGCGTTCTAACGGGGAAAAGACTTTTAGGACGGGCTGCACTTCAGCCTTGCGGTCCCCGGTTTTGCGTGATTTTAGAGCGCATTCTCCTTACTATATGCGTGGGGAGTCGGGCTCTGGCTGTGGTGCGTTTGCACTTGGTCAGCACCCGGATCGGAAAGGACATCTAAGATGAATTTACAGACCGGCCCTGGCCGCGGCACTGAACCCGCGTCTGGTCAGGCGTCCCAGGCCGAGCGCCAATCCGTTGTGGTGCGTTTCGCAGGCGATTCCGGCGACGGCGTGCAGCTTTTGGGCTCGCAGTTCAGTCAAGAGACCGCGCTGGCGGGCAACTCGCTGGCCACATTCCCAGACTTTCCGGCCGAAATTCGCGCACCCACGGGCACGACCTATGGTGTCTCAGCGTTCCAGATCAACATCGGCAGCCGCGTGATTAAAACCGCCGGCGATCAGCCCGATGTGCTGGTGGCGTTTAACCCGGCGGCGCTGAAAGTGAATCATAAAATGCTGCGCAAAGGCGGCATCGTGATTCTGGATTCAG
>JBGAJE010000195.1:0-2155 GCA_044225085.1 Rickettsiales bacterium
GTGCGTAGGCGGCGCCAATTTCTTTTTTGATGCGCTCGGCCGTTGTCTCGCCCACGAGAAGGTTATGATAGCGGCGAATGTAATTGATGATGGCTTCATCCATTTTATCGCCGCCAACACGTGCGGAGCGCGCGTAGACCACACCGCCGAGGGAAAGCACCGCCACCTCTGTGGTGCCGCCGCCAATATCGACGATCATCGAACCCGTAGGCTCGGAAACGGGCAGACCCGCGCCGATGGCGGCCGCGACGGGCTCTTCGATCAGGAACACTTCGCGCGCGCCGGCGTTTTCGGCTGATTGTTGAATGGCGCGACGCTCGACCGGGGTGGAGCCGGATGGCACGCAGATAATGATTAGTGGGCCACTGAAGCTGCGGCGGTTATGGACGCGGTGGATGAAGTATTTGATCATCTCCTCCGCCGAGCGGAAATCAGCGATCACGCCGTCTTTCATGGGGCGAATGGCTTCAATTTTCTCAGGCGTACGACCCAACATCATTTTCGCTTCGTTACCGAAGGCATAGGGGATCATCTGCCCACGCTCCTGCCGCAGGGCGACGACGGAAGGCTCGTTCAGCACTACCCCGCGGCCTTTGACGTAAACCAAGGTATTGGCCGTTCCAAGGTCAATCGCGATGTCTTCCGACATCATGCCAAGCAGTTTTCCGATTCCGAACATGGGTTCTCTCGTGAGGGGATGAATGGGGGCTACATTAGACAGCCTTTGCAATTGGGCAAGATGTTTTCACAGACAATTCAGATGCCGGATCGTACATGTTTCATAAAACTGTCATATTTCTTTGTGCGTGCGGTGCTAAAACTGCGCCATGGTGATGTCGTATGAATCAGCCCCTTCGTCCGCTGCTGTCGAGCAAAGCCCGGCGCCTGGTCGCTTTTGGCATAATTGGGATTGGGTTTCGATTGGCTCGTTTGCGGCGGCGAGTGTGTTTGGGGCTATTGGGGTGGCGAATAATGTGCGCCATACCTTCTGGAATAATTTTATTCAGGGCTTTCACGAGATCGAGACGCCGTTCGCGCCCATCCGCGATAAGTTCCAGGCACTTTTTAGAAGTACCGCCGCAAAGTACAAAGCCGGCGACCTCAAAGCGGATGTTTACCGCACGACCATGCGCGACATTGCCGAGGATTACCGGCAAGAAATCGCCACCAAACTACTCAAGGATTTTAATATCCCGACCAATGGCCTTCCTGGTTGGACGGTTGGTACTTATAAACGGATGAAAGAGCTGGGCCTCAACGGGCGCATCTCAACGACATTGGGTTTCGCGACGTTAACCGCAACGGCCATTGGTGCGGTGAGCGTGCTGCGTAACAGCAAACACACGATTGACCGGGTGGAAGACAAAATCGATCACGAAGCCAGTCGCGCGCGTTAACTTTTAGCTGGCGGCTTTTTTCTCTGCTTTTGATAGGGTGCTACCTTCGGCTTGATCGGTGAGGATCAGCTTCTGCTGGAAGCGTTCGAGTTTGTTGAGGGCGTTGATATAGGCCTTGGCGCTGGCCACGATCGTATCGACATCCGCGCCGTGACCGGTGACCATTTTGCCGGCTTGCTCGAGGCGGACGGTGACTTCGGCTTGTGCGTCCGTACCGCCGGTGACGGCGTGGACTTGGTAGAGTTTCAGTTCAGCATCGGCGGCATCGAGTACGAGCGACTTAATCGCTTTGAACATCGCATCGACGGGGCCGTTGCCCTCTTTCTTCGTGGTGCGCAGCACGCCGTCGATGAGCAGGCCCAAGCGCGCCATTTGCGGGCCTTCCGTGCCGCACTCGATCTGCAGCGAGGCGAACTCGAACCGGTCGTCCGCCGCGTCGGTATCGATGAGGGCGAGGATGTCCTCGTCGAAAATTTCTTTCTTTTTATCGGCGAGTGTTTTGAAGCGGACGAATGCGTCTTCGAGTTGGTTATCGCCCATGGCGATGCCGAGCTCGGCGAGCTTATCCTTAAACGCCGCGCGGCCGGAATGTTTGCCCATGACGAGATTGGTTTTTGTTACGCCGACGGATTCAGGCGTCATAATTTCATATGTATCGCGATTTTTCAGCATGCCGTCCTGATGGATGCCGGATTCATGCGCGAAGGCATTGGCGCCAACGATGGCTTTGTTCACCTGCACGGCCTGACCCGTCACCT
>JBGAJE010000196.1:0-2119 GCA_044225085.1 Rickettsiales bacterium
AGGACCGTATCGAGGAACAATCCCGCATCCACGTGATGCGAGCAGCAGAATGTCGCCATAACGCCGCCTTGCTTGAGAAGCTTCAGGGCACGCAAATGCAGTTCCTTGTAACCCCGCAGGGCGTCCGGTACTGAGGCGCGATTACGCGTGAACGACGGCGGATCAAGAACGATGACATCATAACGCGGGATGACGCGCTCATGAGGCGCCACTTTCGTGTTCGCCTTGAACCAGTCGAATACATTGACGGCCTCGAACTGGCTCACGTTCTCCACGCCGTTCGCCTTTGCGTTGCGCTTGGAGGCCGCGATGGCGTCCTCGCTCTGGTCCAGCATCAACACCTGTGCCGCGCCGGCTTTAGCCGCATGCAATCCAAAGCCGCCGAGGAAACTAAAGCAATCGAGGACACTCTTACCCTTCGCGAATGCCGCCACCGCTTGATAGTTTGCCTGCTGGTCGAGATACATGCCCGTCTTGTGGCCTTCCCGCAGGTCCACTTCAAAAGAGATCCCGTTCAATTGGATCGTGAGCGGTCCTTCATGCGCGCCAAATAGCACGCCGTTCGCATCTTGCAGTCCTTCGAACTTGCGCGACGCGAGTTCGTTCCGTTCCAAGATCGCGCGCGGGGAGAAAATCTTCGCCAGCACCTTGACGATGGTGTCCTTATGCTTGTCCATGCCCAGCGCGGAGGTTTGCAACACCAGCACATCCTCGTATTTATCCACGATCAAGCCCGATAGCTGGTCGCTCTCGGCGTTCACCACCCGGAAGGAAGTCGCCCCCGGCATATGCCGTTGCCGCACGGTGAGGGCCGCGCGGATGCGCTCCTCGAAAAAGGCTGCATTCAACTCGACCCGGTCTTCTGCGATGAGGCGAATATTGATTTTGGAGCGCGAATTGTAAAAACCCACGCCGAGCAATCGCTGGCGATGATCTTTTACCTGCACCAATTCGCCATCCACGGGCGGCGTGGTGACGCGCAGGATGGAACCTTGGTAAACCCACGGGTGACCCGCCACAATGCGGTCAGCTTCACCGGGACGGAGGAGGACAGTCGGAATGGTATTCGTGCTCATTTTTGTAAACAGGGTCGCGCGCCGGTTCGGCAACGCGGGCACGCAAGATAGAGGGGAACGAGGTGGCTAGGAAGGCAAATAACAGGTGGCCCAGAGTCAGCATTGCGTCTCAATGCAGTCCAACGGGCTCCTGTGCCAAAGCATTATCCGATTATCGTTTACTTCTCAAGGGATGGCGGAAACTTCGGGAGTGCAAGTATAAACATGCTTGGATTCAGTCTGGGAAAACAAGCGACGGCCCGCTTGGGCTATTTGAAACAAGTTTTGCAATAACAGGCCCGGAAAGCTTGCGCCCCCCTGTTTCTTTGTTTTCCCAAAAGCATAATCTAAAACACACCATTTGGGATGGCGAGTCTTTCGCTCTAACTACCAGAGAAAACAGCGAGGCCGTCGGCAGGGGACCGGACTCGAAAATGATTTTTGGTAACTCTTGTCCGTTCCCTGGAAGCATGTTTGGTAGAAAGAAAACGAAGCCGTCCATCTCCATCTCGTTTGTGCCATTTCGGGCGGGCCAATGCATTACTGGGAGATTATTGGAAGGCCCAAAATCATATGCCACAGTCCACTTAGGGTCAATATCTGCGGCGAAATCTTTAGAAAATCGAATCCATGCGCACGCGCTTTCTGCTGTTGCGGCTGAATCATTTCTTACAAAAAATCTTAAATTTCTGAGTTCTTGGTTTTTTTCGACTGGGACGACTAAAGCTCCAATTGGCAAAAACAGTTCATTAACCTTTGTCGGGAATAGGAAATCATTAGTGAGAGCAAGCCACTTCGCGGCGCCTTTTCCCGTGCTTACAAAAAATCTAAACCGAGGGTGTTCTTGGGCCTTGTCTTGCTGGGCAATGAAGACGACCAACCACACCGCAAACGCGCACACCGCTAGCCCGAAGCCCCAATTGCGCGGGATTGGATGCGCGAAGCTTATATTTTTAAGTTAAATGTTTAGAACTACAGAACCGAAAATAATACCAGCGAGCGAAAACGCTATAGAGGGCCATGTATGAATCGAAAACGCCGCACTGATAAAGACACCCCCGAAG
>JBGAJE010000197.1:0-2055 GCA_044225085.1 Rickettsiales bacterium
CAGGGCGTCTCCAGCAGCGACAGAATTTTTTTAGCAACCACTTCACTATGTTGTGTTTTAGGCAACCCTTCGAGCAGAATGGCAAACTCGTCACCGCCAAACCGCGCCGCTGTATCGTATGAGCGCAACGATTGCTTAATGCGCGTTGCGACTTCCTTCAGCAACTGATCGCCCGCGGCATGGCCAAGCTCGTCATTCACCTGCTTGAACTGATTCAAATCAAGAAACAACACCGCCAAATGCCCACCCTGGCGCTTGATGCGTGCAAGCGCCATCTCCAGTCTGCTTTCGAACAATATGCGATTAGCAAGCCCTGTCAGCGCGTCGAAGTTCGCCCGCATAATGAGCACGCCTTCAAATTGCTTACGCAAGGTGGCATATTGAATCGCGCGCTTAATGACATGAGCATCGAGCTGGTCCTTGAATAAATAATCCTGCGCGCCTTCCTGAATTGCTTCAAGTGCCGTACGCTCATCCTGATAAGCGGTCAAAAAGATCACCGGCACTTTCGGGCAAAAATTCTGGATGCTTTGTAATCCGCTAAATCCTTCCGTATCCGGCAAGCTCCGATCAAGCAGCACCACATCGAACTCCTTTTCTGCAAGCTGGTTCAGCGCGCCCTCGACGGTCACCTGCTTTTCGACATTCACCGCTCCTACCATCGCGAGCTTGAGCATTTTCTCGACCAAAATCGCATCACCCTTAGAATCTTCAACCAACAGCACGCGTAAGGGATCGGTGTCCGAAGTGATGCGCATCATGAGTTTTTCTCCATACATGGAAGAGTAAAATAAACATGCGCGCCAGACCGCGCTGCCGTATCGAAGCCAATCATGCCACCATGGCGCTCAATCACTTTTTTTGCCAAAGCGAGTCCCGCACCCACACCCGGGTATTCATCGTCGGTATGCAGTCGATGGAAGAGACCAAAAACGGTCGCCGCGTATTTCGGCATGATTCCAATCCCATTATCCAGGATATGGAAACACCAGAATCCCGGCACCCGCTCCGCGGCGACTCGAATCTTAGGCGTACTACCCGCCACTTGAAATGTGATCGCATTATCTATTAACGCGCGAAACAAGACCCCCAGCTGCTCATGGTCTCCACACACAGTCGGCATAGTGCCGATCTCAAACTGTGCCCCTGTGGCGGATAATTTTTTTGCCATCGCCTCCCGACATTCCTGCAAAAGTAGGTCCGCATCTACATCTGCAAATGGCTTCGCAGTCGTGTTCAGGCGCGAATATTGTAGCAGCGCATCCATCATCGCCTGCAGTTTCTTACCATTCTCGATAATGATATCGAGATATTGCTGACCTTCCTCATCGAGCACTTCTTTATGTTCGTTCGTCAGTAACTGTGAAAACGCCACCATTGCCCGCACCGGCGCACTTAAATCGTGCGATACGCTATAGGCATATTGTTTGAATTCTTCGGCAATGGCGGCGGTGCTGTTCATCCGATCCTCATGCGGCTTGTTTACCTGATTCACCATTCGGTAGCACCGCCAGCGAGAACCAAAATGCCTCGATGCGATCCGCGATCTCACATAGTGTCTCCAATGTATGCGGCTTGACGATATAGCAATTAGCGTGCGCGTTATAACATTCCACCACATCTGCTTCCGCGCTGGAGCTCGAGAGGATGAACACTGGAATTCGTCGCAAACGCTCATGATTTTTGATCGCGCACAAAACTTGGTGGCCGCTTAAGCCGGGCAAATTAAGATCGAGGATAATCATATCCGCCTGGGCGCCATCAGGTGCTTCACGTACGATTTGCAACGCCTCCTCACCCGTGCGCGCGACGGTAATTTCATAAGGCGTTTGCGAACGCAAAAACGCACGCTTAATGAGTATTACATCGCCTCGATTATCCTCCACCAGCAACAATCGAATTGGTCGGTTTTTATTTTTCAGTACATCAATACTCATATGGCCTCCTTATAAACGGTGCATTTGGGCAGCGTAACGGTGAAAACGCTACCCTTCCCCAACGTAGAGGTGACATTCAAAGTACCACTATTCGTTTCTACGATTTTCTTGCAAATCG
>JBGAJE010000198.1:0-2039 GCA_044225085.1 Rickettsiales bacterium
CAAGCCACATCCGTCGCCGTTATTGCAATGCTGATGGGCCTGCTCCATGTCGGCAATGGCGTCACTGCCGGTTTTGTCCTCGGCCTCACTTGCACCGGCCTCTTCGCCTTCGCCCAAGCCCTGCGCCAAAAGCTGCGGCTGGATTATAGCGCCGCGCGCATCTATTACCTCCGCCTCGCCCGTAAATATGCTGAGTTCCCCATTTTCGGCAGCATCCCCTCCTCCATCAACAACCTCGCCGCGCAAGTCCCCGTCATCATCATCACCGCCCATTATTCCCTCGCGATGACCGGCCACTACTCCGTCGTCCGCAACCTGATGAGCGCCGCGATGAACGTCCTCGCCGCCTGCATCGGCCAGGTGATCCTGAAGCATTTCGCCGACATGATCCACGCCCGCCAGCCCCTCTGGCCCTATTACCGCATGCTTGCATTCTGGCTCATGCTCATCGGCGCAATCGGCCTCGTCGGCACCTATTTCCTCGGCCCCTGGTTCTTCGGCCTTTATCTCGGCAAGGGGTGGGAGGATAGTGTCAGCATCGTCCATATGCTTGCGATTTGCCTGCCCTTCTGGCTCCTCGGTCCCGCTTTGGCGCACGCCGCCATCGCCATCAAAAAACTCCGCGCTATCGCCCTTTGGCAGGTGCTGCACGGGCTGATGGCCTTCTCCCTCAACCTTTTCAGCGGCCTGCCGTTTCACGATTTCATCTGGCGCGTGGTGGCCTATGAGGCGTTCTCCTACACCCTCTATTTCCTGATCATGACGGCGGTCGTCCGCCGCTACGATCAAACCCGCCAAGCCTAGCCATCATCTTGGCATCAGGTTCGATGACGATTTATTACGCTTTATTACGCCCTAAAACCCCCAATTCCTATTGCCTTTGCCTACCAAAATGCTAGTCAGGCGGCCATGACACAACTCGCAAAAAATGTAGCCGTCATCGGCTGTGGTTACTGGGGCAAAAACCTCGTGCGCAACATGGCGGAACTCGGCGCGTTGGCAGCCGTGTGCGACGCTTATGCACCGAATGCCGACGCACAATCCAAACAACATAACGTGCCCGCCCGCAGCATCGACGAGGTGATGGCCGATAAAACCATCGAAGGCATCGTCATCGCCGCCCCCGCCGCGCAGCATGCCGCACTCGCGATGCAAGCGCTGAACGCAGGCAAACACGTCTTCGTCGAAAAGCCCCTCGCCCTCACCGTCAGCGACGCCGAAGCCCTCGAAAAACTCGGCAAGGAAAAGCAGCGCGTGGTAATGGTCGGCCATCTGCTGCAATACCACCCGGCCTATTTGAAACTGCGCGAACTGGTCGAATCCGGCGAACTCGGTGCGCTGAAATATGTCTACTCTAACCGCCTCAGCCTCGGCAAATTCCGCACCGAGGAAAACGTGCTCTGGAGCTTCGCCCCGCACGATATTTCCATGGTGCTCGGCCTGTTTGGCGAAGCACCCACCAACGTCTCCGCCCAAGGCACCGCACACCTTACACCCGGCATCCCGGATGTCGTCACCACACAATTCACTTTCGCCAACGGCGCAAAAGGCCACGTCTTCGTCAGCTGGCTGCACCCGATGAAAGAACAAAAACTCATCGTCATCGGCGACAAAGCCATGGCCGTGTTTGATGACACATTGCCGATGGAACAAAAACTTCAGCTTTTCCGCCACAAGGTGGAGTGGAACGGCACCGTCCCATCCCCCGTCAAAGCCGATGCGGAAATGATCGCCTTCGCCGCCAGCGAGCCGCTGAAAAATGAATGCCAGCATTTCCTCGACGCCATGGCAGGCAAAACGCAACTACGCACCGATGCCGCCGAAGGCATCCGCGTCCTCAAAGTCCTCGAAGCAGCGGAGCAGTCCATGAGCACAGGCCAGCCTCAATCCCTTGTCATTCCCGCGACCGCGGGAATCTTGCCGCATGGGCAAGAGTCTCAAGATTCCCGCGTTCGCGGGAATGACACGCTGGGCTACTTCGTCCACCCCACCGCCATCGTCGACAAAGGCTGCGAAATTGGCACCGGCACGAAAATCTG
>JBGAJE010000026.1:0-15286 GCA_044225085.1 Rickettsiales bacterium
GGCCATTTCACCACTGATTCCCTACTAGCCCCCAATTCGCCCTACGCCGCCAGCAAAGCCGCCGCCGATCAGCTCGTGCGCGCATGGCACAAAACCTACGGCTTATCCACCATCATCACGCGCTGCTGCAACAATTACGGCCCGCGCCAGCATCCCGAAAAACTCATCCCGCGCATGATCACCAATGCACTCGCTGGCAAACCCTTGCCAGTCTATGGCGACGGCCAGCAACGTCGCGAATGGATCCATGTGCGCGACCATGCACGCGGCGTGCTTGCAGCACTGCAACGCGGTATGCCCGGCAGTGTCTACCATCTCGGCACCGGTGAAGAACGCCGCAACCTCACCCTCGTGCAATCACTCTGCGACCAACTCACCATCGCTCGCCCAGGGCGCGATTACCATGCCCTCATTACCCATGTGGGCGATCGCTTAGGCCATGATTTCCGCTACGCGCTCGATACCAGAAGCGCCACCGCCATCGGCTTTGCACCCAGCATCACATTCGGCGAGGGCATCGCCGCCACGCTTGACTGGTATCTCGAAAACAGCGCATGGATAGAGACGATGCAGAAATGGAGAGGCGCATGAAGGGCATTATCATGGCAGGCGGCAGTGGTACGCGCCTCGCACCGCTGACACTCGCCACCAGCAAACAGCTGCTGCCCATTTACGATAAGCCGATGCTCTATTATCCGCTCTCCGTGCTGATGATGGCAGGCATCCGGGATATTCTCATCATCTCCACTCCGCGCGATCTTCCTATGATGCGCGAACTATTGGGCGACGGCAAAAAACTCGGCCTGCGCCTAAGCTATCAGTTGCAGGAAAAACCTGGTGGCATCGCCCAAGCTTTCACGCTGGGCGCGGATTTCATCGGCAACGAGCCCGTTTGCCTTATCCTCGGCGACAATCTTTTCTACGGCCATAAAATGGTCGAAGCGCTGCAAACCGCGCTCAAACAACCGACGGGCGCCACCATTTTCGCCTACCACGTCGCCGATCCGGAACGCTACGGCGTCGTCACCTTCGATGCTAAGGGCGCACCGATCGCTATCGAAGAAAAACCCAAAGCGTCAACCTCACCTTGGGCTGTCACCGGTATTTATGTCTATGACGCGCAAGTGGTGAACATCGCGCGCGGCCTCAAACCCTCCGCCCGCGGCGAACTTGAAATCACCGATGTCAATAAAACCTACCTCGCACGCGGCGCATTACGCGTCGAAAAACTCGGTCGCGGCGTCGCCTGGCTCGACACCGGCACCCCCGAAGCGATGCTCGACGCTGCCCAATTCATCCGCGCTATCGAAGCTCGCCAAGGCCTAAAAATCGCGTGTTTAGAAGAAATTTCACTGCGCAAAGGCTACATCAGCACCGCTGAAGCCGCCGCACTCGCCACCGCCTATAACGGCAACGATTACGGCCGTTATCTCACCCACATCATCCGCGAATTCGAGCAGCGCTAATGCAATGGCACGACACCGCATTGCCCGAAGTCAAACGCATCACGCTGGATGTGATTAGTGACAATCGCGGTTTTTTCTGTGAGCGCTTCCACGCCGAAAAACTCGCCGCCCTCGGCCTTACCATCCCCTTCGTGCAAACAAATCACTCGCGCTCAAAGCCCGGTGTCGTTCGCGGCATCCATTTCCAACACACGCCCATGCAGGGAAAACTCGTCAGTGTCATCCGCGGGCGCATTCTCGATGTCGCGGTCGATGTTCGTCCTCAATCTCCCCGCTTCGGCCAGCATGTGGCGGTAGAACTGAGCGACATGAACGGCGAAATGCTCTGGATTCCTGCCGGTTTCGGCCACGGCTTCTGCGTGCTGGGCGACGAGCCCGCCGATGTAATTTACAACGTCACCACCCACTACGCCACCGGTGGCGAAAGCGGCGTGCGTTACGATGATCCGACCCTCAATATCCAATGGCCCATCGCTTCGCCAATGATCTCTGAGCGCGATAAAAATCTTCCAACTATCGCCGCCGCGCGCGACGATCTCACCCGCTGGTTCGCAGGCATGAAATGATCAAAAACCTCCCCAAACCCCGCGCGATTTTGTTTGATTGGGATAACACGCTGGTCGATACTTGGCCACTGATTCACACCGCGCTTAATCGCACGCTCGATTTCATGCAGCACCCGCAATGGACGTTTGACCGCGTGCGCCGCGACGTCAAAAAATCCATGCGCGAATCTTTCCCCGACATGTTCGGCGACCGCTGGAAAGCCGCCGCCGATCACTATCAGCAAAGCTACCGCTCCATTCATTTGAGCGATCTGCAGCCGCTGCCTGGCGCTATCGCCACGCTCGAATCCATTCCGCGCGATCAAGTTTTCGTCGGCGTCGTCAGCAACAAGCAAGGCGATACGCTGCGTAAAGAATTGGCACATATCGGCTGGTCGAAGTTTTTCGATGTCGCCGTCGGCGCGAGCGATGCCGCGCGCGATAAACCCCATCCCGATCCCGTCCTTTTCGCTCTCAAGGAATGCGCTATCAAACCAGCGCCAGATGTGTGGTTTGTAGGGGATACTGGCGTTGACCTGGATGTCGCTCAAGCTACCGGCTGTAGCGCTATTCTATTCGGCGATCACACCACCGATGGAAAAACGCATGATGGCTTCCCCTTCCTCGCGCACGCACGCGATCACGAGGAAATGAAAACAATGATTGCAAAAAGTCTTGCCTAATTCCGCGGCGCGGCCAACGCATGTGCATCGGCCACCATGGCGCTAATGCTGGTAAAAATACCGTCTGCATCCTCTGCACCGATTAATTGCTCAAGCGCACGAAACCGCGGCAAAATTGCATCGAGATGATCGGCCATCGCATGCGCCACGTGCGAGATCGCTTCCATATCGCCTTCCGGCGCATATGCTGCCGGGGCGACGATATCGCGCATACCACCCGCACCAAACGCCCGCAAATTCATGCCCGATTGCTTTTCATAAAGCGACACGCCCGAAATCAAACTCGCTGCCAAAATGCGCGGCAGCAATTGCTTGGCGATCAAAAGCGAATCCGCAGATTCCGATTTTTCCCCTGCCCGCAATTCAGTCGCAAAATGTTCGAGCAATGCGATGTAAGTCGCAAGCGCCGGCAAAATCGCCTCACGATTCTCAAGCGCCACATCGCTCCACATCCGCGCATTGGAGCGCGAAATACGCAGGAACTGCTGCAGCACCGCATCTTCCGCCGACAGTTTCACGCCGATCCGATGAAAATACGACGCCGCGACAAACGCAATGTAATGCGGCAAATGCGAAACATAGGCATAGACCTGATCATGCACTTCCATCGGCATCTGCAACACGTCCGCACCCGCAAGATGCCACAACGTTTCCACCGCCTGCAGCGCATTCGCATCCGTCGAATCGTCCGGCGTTAAAATACATAACCGCTTGCGGAACATGTCTGCCGCCGCCGCGTCCGGTCCCGATTTTTCGCTCCCCGCAATCGGGTGGCCCGGCACAATCCGCGCCTGCGGCAGCAAAGCTTTTACCGCCCGCATCGTGTTTTTCACCGAGCCGACATCTGTTACAATCACCTGCGGTGATAGGGTAGGGGCAATCGCTTCCGCCAGCGTACGGTAAGTGCGCAGCGGCGTCGCGAAGATGACAATATCCACATCACGCACAGCCTCGGCAGCACTGGCCGCCACCTGATCCACCGCCCCGCGCGCGAGCAGCGTATCCGCATGTGCTGTCACCGCATCGAACGCCGTGATGGAAACATCCCCACCACTTTGCTTGAGCGCTAGCGCAAGCGATCCACCAATATGCCCCGCACCAAGCAGGGCGATGCGCATCACCTCACTCACGCCGCGCGCGTTTTCGCGTAGGCGTTGAGCGCGTCAATCAACAAACCATTTTCTTCCGTCGTACCGATGGAAATGCGCAGATGCAGCGGCAACCCATACCCCGCTACTTCACGCGCAATCAGCCCCTGCGCAGTGAGGTAGGCATTCACCGCCGCCGTTTGCTCACCAAATTGCACGAGGATAAAATTCGTCACACTCGGCACCACCGTATAGCCAAGCGCCGCGATAGCTTTAGCAACACGCGTCCGCTCATCCGCGTTCACCTGCCGCATCTTGGCGATATAGGCCTGATCCTGCACCGCTGCGATACCCGCCGCCAATGCGGGGGCCGTGACGTTGAACGGGCTGCGCACCCGATTCATAATATCGATGATCGCTGCCGGCGCATAGGCCCACCCAAGTCGTAAACCAGGCAGCCCATAAATTTTTGAAAAGGTGTGAAACACCACCGTATTCGTCCCCTCGCGCACGAGACTGATGCCATCTTCATAATCCGCACCCTCAACATATTCCGCATAGGCCGCATCGAGCCCAAGAATCACATGCTCCGGCAACTTCGCGCGCAGCCGCCGCACTTCACTAAACGAAATCATCGTGCCAGTCGGGTTATTGGGGTTCGCGAGAAATACGATTTTCGTGCGCGGCGTAACAGCCGCGAGCAACGCATCCACATCCGCCGTGAGGTTTTTTTCCGGCGCGGTGACGGGTGTCGCCCCATTGCTGAGCGCATAGATGCGATACATCAAAAACCCGTGCTCAGTGAACAATACTTCATCACCCGCGCCCGCATAGGCATGCACGAGCATTCCAATCAGTTCATCCGAGCCCGAACCACAAATAAGCTGGCTCTCTGGCAGCTTATACGTTTGTGCAATCGCCGCGCGCAGCTCGGCATGCCCACCATCGGGATAGCGATTGAGATGTTCCGCATTCGCGCGATACGCCGCAATCGCCTTAGGCGAGGGGCCCCATGGATTTTCGTTCGAGGAGAGCTTAATCACTCGCTGAGCGCCCTCAGCCTTCGATTTACCGCCGACATAAGGCTTAATCTCCGTAATGCCAGGTTTAGGGGTAGGATTTGCCATCTCAAGCTCCAATGCTGATAGGGCGCGGATGCGCGCCGAGGAATGTCGCGCCCTTGCGCGCCGTGTGAAACCCGTCAACGATCACGCATTTGCCGTCCTCAAGGAAATAACTGATATCGTTGCCCGAATCTTCCGGTGCCACCGCGGCGAGCGCCACCGCCGCTGGTGCATGGCCGGGCATATTATGCTCCGCAACGGGTAGCCACGCAAAAATCGCAAGGCCCGCATCATGCACCGCTTTCGCATCCGCCCACCAATCGCCATCGCGTGGGGCGGGGAGAATCAGCAAATTACTGCGCCCAGCTTTGATATTGGCCAGCGCATCGGCAAGCGTCGCCGATGCATGATGGCCAATCTGCACGCCAAAATATTCGCGTCCCAACCACAAATGCTGTGGGTGTGATGCCAGATACGAAATATTCAACGGCGATTCGAGATGCGTGCTCGCTCCAATCAACTGCCGCCAAATCGCGAGCGCGGCGAGGGGCGGAAAGCCCGTACCCGCAAACCGCGCCGCCAATGTCTGATGCATGCGCCCCTCGCGTCCCGGGCGAATATGGCATTGCCCCGGCCAATGCTGAGCTTTCAGTGCCGCCACATCGCAAATCACCCCAATCCGCTCGATAAGCAACTTAGCAATCGCTTCATCAATCGCGTCAATGCGCGCGCGGTGGGCAGTGAGTTTCTGTTGAGCATCCGTCATCCCGCCCGTTTACCGGATCGGGCCGGGCGGCGCAAGCCTCCCCAGCAAAACTGCCCTTAACCGGCGCTTGCCACTGCCCGTGCCCCCGCGTTACAGTGCTTTTATGCAGATCAGCGCGCCTTACCACGCCCCCCTCACATTCGGCCCCGAGCAGCGGCTGGTAAGTGTTGGCCGCTGTATGGATATCACACCGGATGCGCCATTTCGCTTTGATTGCGGCGCGACACTGCCACGTATCACCATCGCTTACCAAACCTACGGCACGCTGAATTCGGCCAAAACCAACGCGATTTTGCTCTGCCATGGCCTTACGGGCGATCAATATCTCGTCGGTCCGCATCCCGTCACCGGCAAGCCGGGTTGGTGGGAAGCACTCGTTGGCCCCGGCAAAATGTTCGATACGGACCGCTATTACCTCATCGTCAGCAACGTGATTGGCAGCTGCATGGGTTCCTCCGGTCCAAAATCACAAAACCCATCAACCGGCAAAACCTATGGCACCGATTTTCCCATCATCACCATCGCCGACATGGTGCGCGCGCAAACATTATTGATCGATGCACTCGGCATCGAAAAACTCTTCTGCGTCGTCGGCGGCTCGATGGGCGGCATGCTTGCGCTCGAATGGGCGGCACGTTACCCCGAGCGCCTATTCGCTTGCGCTCCGATTTGCACGGCGGCACGCCACTCCGCGCAGAACATCGCCTTCCATGAAATTGGTCGCCAAGCCATCATGGCCGATCCGGATTGGATGAGCGGCAAATATATTGAACGCGGCACATTCCCCGCCAAAGGCCTCGCCGTTGCGCGCATGACAGCGCATGTCACCTATCTCTCCGAAGCAGGGCTGCAGGAAAAATTCGGGCGTCGCTTACAGAATAAAAAACAAATCGGCTTTGGTTTCGATATCGATTTCCAAGTGGAATCCTACCTGCACCATCAAGGTCAGTCCTTCATCGAGCGGTTTGATCCGAATTCCTATCTCTACATCACCCGCGCGATGGATTATTTCGACCTCGAAGCCGATTTCGCTAAACCCCTGCCGATAATTTTTCGCGACACGCCGGTGCGCTTCTGCCTCGTTTCCTTCTCGAGCGACTGGCTATTCCCCACCGCTGAAAGCCGTGCCATCGTCCGCGCACTCAATGCCGCGGCCGCCAACGTAAGTTTTACCGAAGTGCAAACCGACACGGGTCACGATGCCTTCCTGCTCGACGAACCCGATTTCCATGCCACGCTGCAAGGCTTCCTCGATGGCGCCGCCATGGCCAGGGGGCTCAAATGACCCAACTTCGCCCCGATCTCACCGTCATCGCATCGCTCATCACGCCCAAATCGCGCGTGCTCGATGTCGGTTGCGGCGATGGCACCCTACTTGACTGGCTTGCACGCCATAAGCTGACCGATGGACGTGGGATCGAGATCGATCAAGCGCAAGTGCATCGCGCAATTTCACTCGGCATTCCGGTAATCCAAGGCGATGTTGATAGTGATTTGCCACATTATCCCGATGCGGCGTATGATTACGTCATCCTCAGTCAAACGTTGCAAGCAATGCGCGATCCGCGTGCCGTGCTGCTCGATTTGGTGCGCATCGGTAAAAAAGCGATCGTCTCCGTACCCAATTTTGGCCATTGGAAAAACAGATTACATCTGGGACTTTTCGGAAAAATGCCGGTGACCAAAACCCTAGCCTATCAGTGGTACGACACGCCCAACATCCATTTCTGCACCATCACCGATTTCGTGATGCTTGCCGAATCGCTCGGTATCACCATCGAAGATCGCGTTGTCGTCAATGCGGCGGGCCATAAAACCAACTTTACCGGCCACGGCCGCTTGGCAAATCTCTTCGGCGAGCAAGGCGTGTTTTTACTAAGCCGGCAACCCTAATTCCGATTGCGCGAAGTATCATCGCGGCCACCTGGGCCATCCCGGAACGGCATCATTTGTAGCCGCTGTTCGGGAGTGAGTTTCTCGTTCACATCCAGAATCATCTTCTTCGCGATATCCTGCATTTTACCCATTTCAGCCTGCATCGCTTCGAACTGCGCATCGGCTTTGGCGCGGGTGTAATCACTACTTTTCATCAACGCATTAAGTTTCTCACGGCTTTCTTTCATCCGCTGCATTTGCGCCTCAAATTGCGGACGGTAACCGTTGATAATCACCTTCACATCCGTTTGCGTCGGTTCAGCAAGCTGCTCGGCATTCTCAAGCATCCGCTCCGATGGCGAACGATGATGGCTACCTTGCATCCCTGCATGATGTGCCATGCCGCCGATGAAAAACACATTTAGCGCCAACGACAAAAACAGCGCTATACCAAAGAAAACACGACCTCTCATAACTCCTCCGTCCAGGATGTGGTGGCGAGATGAAGCATATCGCCACTGCTATCGGTAACCATCGTTTGGCTTGTCAGCATGCCAAGCATCGCCGCTGCCACAAGTGCTGCGCCTTTGTAAGCAAGCGCATAATTCCATTCGCTAAACGCATGGCGCAACGCGATCACGAGCCGCACCGAGAAGGGCTGATGCTGCGGCAAACTCCGCGCATGGCGAATAATCCGCTCGGCAAGCCCGGCAGGCACCCGCGCCTCCGGCCAATGTGCGGCCATCATCCTCATGACCTTATCATCCTCATGCGGCATATCGATCTCCTTTCATGCGGGGAGCCAGCACGTCGCGCAACGTACGGCGCGCGCGCACCAACAACCCCTCGAGCGCTTTCACATGCAACCCCATAATGCGCGCCGCCTCGGGATTGGTGTGATGCTCGAAATAACATAACGTCACCGCCGCACGTTGCTGCGGCGTGAGTGCGGCGACGGCCTCGCGCACTGCCTCTTCCTCTTGCGACGCGATCAGCGTCGATTCCATATTCGGCGTCGTATCGGCGATGGTGGAAAGCACCCCTTCCGCATCCGCCACCATGCCTGGCTGGCGTTTGCGCGCGAGATCGAGTGCCGTATTCACCACGATGCGGTACAGCCACGTCGTGAATTTCGCCCGCTTCGCGTCGAAGTCGCAAGCCCGCACCCAGATTTTGGTGAATGCATCCTGCGAGGCTTCTTCCGCATCCGCACTGTTGGCGAGCACCCGCTGCGCAATCGCAAAAGCACGCGGGAGATGGCGCCGAACGAGCATATCGAAAGCCTGCCCATCGCCCTTGGCGACGCGTGCCATCAACTCCTCGTCCGGCAAATGCGTAGTCATATGTCCTAAGCCTGTAGGTTTTCGCCACGCACATTAGCACCATCTCCCGTCATAATCAGCAACGTTTTGTTACTGAGCAGCTGGGGCAGAAGCACCGGTCGGTGCACCACCATGTTCACCACGGTGTGCTTGCCATTCGGCGCGTTTCGCCTCGCGGTGCGCTTTCATCTCATCCATCGAGATTTTGCCATCATGGTTAGCGTCGATCTCAGCGAACATCTTATCGCCTTGAGCGCGCCACTCATCTTTGCTGACAAAGCCATCGCCATTGGTATCGGCTTTTTTGAAATGATCGCCATGCTCACCGCCACCTGGACCACCATGCACGCCAGCAGGCGGGGTGGTGGCGACATTGCCGGTATCAGCAGCAAATACGCTGCCGGCCGCCAAACTCGTGGCGATGGCAACAATAGCTAAGTTACTGAGTTTCATAATCTACTCCATGGTTGCTCCATGCACCATGCATGGATGTACACTTTATACGCCGGTAAACGGAAAATGCCTGCGCAAAAATTATGCAGGCAATTTGAGGCATATTTCGCAGGCATGGCTTGTCAGCGGTACCACGCTGATTTCTCCATCGAGCCGCTTTACCAATAATTCCGCCAACTGAATGTTCGCGTGCACCCGAATCGTCTCCGCAAACATATGGGGGGTGAGGTGCTGCAATTGCCGCAATAAATGTGCCCTTCGCTCCTCGGATGATAGTTGCCCCGGCGATAGTTCGCTCACTACAATACTAACAATCGCCTGTGTGCGCTCGCGGTTATAAAGACAACGCATGCGCAACGTGCTCTCATGCGCCGCGTAGCGAATCGTGCCAAGCAGCATCATCCATAAAATATGCGCTACAATGGCAGGGTTGCTCATGGCCTGCACCGAGGTATCGACTTCCGCCGTCGTCAATTTCATCACCCGTCGATCGAGACTTGGCGCTAATGTCAGCATCGTTTGCTTCATCAACTCCGAAATCGCAACCGGCGAGATGGGTGGGGACTGATTGCTACGCAGTAATGTCAACGCATCGGCAATCAACTTTAAATTAAAGCCCGATTCACAAACATCATCGAAATTATAACGCAAGGTCGAGTCCGAGCGTGTCGTCGTAATATGCTCGTCGAGATAATTCGCATACGAAAGCACCGACTGATACTGCACCACCAATTCCCGGCTTGTGCTCGCGAGCAGGTTACTCTGCTGCAACGTCACCTGCGCCAACACCGTGCGCGCTTCCTCAAGCGCTTGGCTCACCTCGAAATGCTTGCGGTAATATTCCTGCGCGAGCATCGCGAAGCGCGCCATGTCCCCCGCCACCATCCGCATGTTAAGTAGCGACGGCGTCGCGTGATGCTTATCCTGCGCAATCGTCGTCATTGCCGTGTGAAGTTGATAAAGCATCCGATTCAGCGGCACGAGCAGATGCTGCCGCAATACCAGCAGCATCGCCACCAGTATCAGATTCATCGCACACCAATAAGCAAAATACTCGAACGACAAATCCTCTTCGAGCGCTGTAAATGAGAGCAACGAGCTAAATGAAGCATCCGCCGTTCGCTGAGCAAAACGCACTCCCACAATCACATTCGGTAGTAAAATCAGCAGGCAGGCGAGCGCAGCATCCACCTGAATGAGCACACGCTCAGGCGCCGTATAATGCCGTGGATAAAACGATAAACGCGATGAAAATCTCATGGATCTACAACCATTACGCGTAATTCGTTAACGGATAGTTAACATTTCGGATTCGCTCATCACCAATGCTGCGTCGCGGTATGTATTTGATTAAAAACCTAACAATACACTAGGAAAACTGGGCTTTTTAAAACCTAAAAGGTTTTTGCTGCGTTGCACACTGGCCTGTGTTATACGCCCCGTATGAAAAAGCGATGGTTGCATAGTAGTGTCTGGATGATGGCCTGTATTTTATTCGCCGCTTGCGATGGCCTACCCAAGAAAAGCAACGCCTGGAATCCCTACGAAATCCACCCAACCACAACCCCAACCGGCCACGCAATCCCCGCAGATAACGACATCTATTACACCAAACCCGGCAGCTATTCCGGCTGCGCCACGATTAACGACGCACCTTCCTGCGTTGGTGGCTAGCGCGCCAAGTCTTGGGTGAGCTGCGGCGTGCTCGTCGGCATTGCGAGCGTGCGGTAAATCTGAACATTCTCAAGTGCCCGCATCACATAATTGCGTGTTTCCGCAAAGGGAATCGCTTCGATCCAATCCACCGCTCCATTCACCGATTTTGGTGGTGACCCACGCTGCGCCAGCCATTGGCGCACATTGCCCGGCCCCGCATTGTAGCTCGCAATGCCCAGAATATACGAGCCATCAAACCCACTAATCATTTGGCCGAGATAGCTCGTGCCAAGCGTGATATTCGCATTCGGCTCCGATAGTGTATCGCGATCGTAAGGCAACCCATTCTGATTCGCGATATGTTTCGCTGTGGTCGGCAGCAGTTGCATCATCCCTTGCGCACCGGCATTGCTGCGCGCGCCAGCGTCAAACTCGCTCTCCTGACGTGTGATTGCCAATGCTAACGCAGGCTCGGTGCCGATATTCTCTGGCAATGCCACACGCGGCCATCCCACATCGATCATCACCACATTTTTGCGCATCGCGAGCTTGGCAATGCGCACCCCATCCGCCACATCGCCGACTTCACGCGCGAGGTCTGCCAGCAACGCAAATCGTGAAGGCTTCGTTGCCACCATCCCCATATGGGTGAGAAATAGATCGCGCATAGCCGTGTCACCATCCCGCGCGAGGGCGCGCACCAGCATCACCATCTCCTCACGGTCGAACGCATCTTTTTCTTCATCCGTGTAATGCGGATTTGGCGGTAATCGCAGCGGCGCCTCAGGCGTCAGGGTAAGATGCGCTAGCTGCCCATAAAACACCGTCGGATGCGCCGCCGCTTTTTCCATCCACTCGCGTGCGATGTCGGGATTGCCATTCTTCATTGCCGCGCGCCCCGCCCAATAAGCCGCCCGCGCCTTGCTCACCGGCGTGCCGACATTGGTGTAAAGCCGGTAAAACTCCTTATACGCCCCACCCGCATCACGCTGATACTGCAGCAGGATCCATCCCTTCAGCCACAAAGCATCGGCGAGTGCTTCACTTTTTAACTCGCCATGCCCATTCAATATTTTCAGCGCGAGGGCAGGGTCTCGCTTCGCCAACGCTTCGCGCGCAGCGATAGCGCGCAACGGCCACCACAAATCTGGGTAGGGGGCTGGGCTTGGCACAGCGAGCACCAACTCCGCCACCTGATCTTCCTGATGATGCGTCACGCGCCAATTCGCCCGGTCAAACAACAATCCCGGGTCGCGCCGGTAATTCACCGGCACTGCAAATACTTTGCGCTGTGCAAATTTCGCATCGCTAATCAGCGCCATGCGCGCCTCATACAGCGGGTGGCGATCCGCCGGCACCATATTCATCATCCGCTTCGCTGGCGTTACCTTGCCTTCATACAGCAATCGATCCATTCGGTTGATATGATCCGCCCGCGTTAGCTTCGTGCCATACGCCCGCAAAATATCCGTCTCTTCACTCGCCGAAAAATCACCCTGCACCCAGGCTTGGTGTAGCCAATCCTCACGTCCTGCATTATTCGCACCGGCACGCATACAGGCAATCATGCCACGTCCCGAAATCGGCGGATAATCCTTGCAAAAATTCGCGAGCGCAGGGGATGAAATCTGCTCCCGCATCGCCGCTGCTTCGGTGCGTAGCCGCACGGACTTCTCCGCCGGCCACCCCGCATGCTCGCGCAAAAACTGCGCACCATCATTAAACGAAATCGCTGGCGCATCCGGGTCTGAAACTGCACGCCACTGCAGGTAGGTGGCCATCACATCCGTGCACCCGCCGAAACCAAAAATCCAACGAAACAATAAAGAAAAAATCGCCCCATGCCCCTCAGCTACCGGATGTTCCCGGCCCAAGCAATGCCGGAAGCGGAGAAACCATCCACATAAGGCATTTTTTTAGCACCATTTCCTGCTTTTGCGCTAAGATAACCTAGATATTTACCAAATTTTAATGGATCATTGTTAACCTATAAGGTGAACGAATCTCTCAATAGAGGATCGAGTGCGCAATTACTACCTTAGATTCCTGGTGTTTATCACCCTGCTGGCACTACCGCTGCAAGGCTTCGCAGATGATTTGGACGGCGGTGGTGATAGTGTAAGCCCACCGTCCCTCGAAGGTTCCTATAGCGGCAACACCATCGCTGATTTGTTATGCAGCGTCGTGAATTGGTTTACCGGCGACGGCTCCGTCGGCCAAGGTATTGCCACCTTAGCCGTCATCGTCCTCGGCATCGGCGCGTCACTTGGGAAAGTATCCTACGGCATGGCGCTGACCACCATGGTCGGCATCGCCACTATTTTCGGTGCATCGGACATCGTTTACGAACTTACCGGCCAAATGGCCTGCTATGGCGATATTCTCGGCGGTCTCGGTGGTGTTCTGGACGGCATCTAGCACGTCATCCTACCCATACAATGGTGCCGACTAGAGGACTCGAACCTCCGACCCCCTCATTACGAATGAGGTGCTCTACCAGCTGAGCTAAGTCGGCACATGGTAGGGATTGCGGCTGGTTTCTAACGGTGAAACCCGCAAAGCACAAGTATTTTAGATACCAGCCTATAAATTGCCGGGAAGCCCGCCTAGCGCGGCTTATCGCCGCTGGGGTTGAGATGTGTCGCATGCGCTTCAAGCTTCTGCTGCCATTTTTTGAGGTTGGCATTCGTATCTTCCGCCTGCATGCGCAGATCGATAATTTCTTCACCTAATGCTGTGCGATATTCCTCAAGCCGATGGGCTTCGCGGTTCCCCATCACCGCCCCAACCGCCGAGCCGCCCACCAGCGCAAACGCGCAGCCTAGGTATGCCGCCTTCGGTAAGGACTTACCCGTGCCATGCTGAACGATATTGTGATAAAGCTCCATCGCCACAAATGGCAACGTGCCCACCATCATCCCATTCCCGATCCCATTGAGTACCGTGCTGGTGCTGGATTCGCTCGGCGGGGTCAGCCGGCGCGCCTCCGCTTCAATCTCCGCCATACGCTGCGGATTGGAATGTTTATCCTCTTTATGCATGAACTCACCGTAGCACAGCAATATGACAGTTCCGTGACGGTTTTGCAGAAAAATGATAAAGAAATATTAAGCAAACCCAATGCGTTATCGCCGACCCCGCAAGATACCTCGTAACGTACTCCGTAAAGCAAGGTTTTCCACAACCCCACCCATGCAATTTCACGCAATTACAGTGCCCTAAAAATCTTCACACAACTGTCACACGACCTTCACACAACTGACGCTATGAAAAGCTACGTTTAATCCAAGCACAGGAGAAAAACATGGCCGCACCGAAGATATTATCAGAAGCCGCAAATGGGGCACCGGTACAAGCACCAACGACATACGTTTCGAACGTAGGGTCAAAACCGGAATATACTCTTGACGATAACATCAAAGACTTTATCGGAAATTATGGTTCGGTTACCCCTAACAACCAAACTGGCAAACCATATCAAGATTGGACGCTCATCGACATCAGAAAGCTACCCAATTCTACTTTAGAGCAGATTAGAAATATTGCTGCAGAGGATGATCGCGCAAAGCTAGAATCAATAACGCCCCGTAGTATGACGGGTCCAGAATTTCACCGCGCGGTATTAGCTGAAGCCGCAAGACGTGGTGAAGTTTCCAGCCGATACGATATTGAAGTACGTTATAATCAAGCTGTAAGCCAGTTCGTCCGGAAGTCCATTGCTCCGGCAGAGTCGGGCAAGTTGCCTGTATCGGTCACGGGGGAAGAAAAACCAATTACCATTAAGCCAACGGATGTGGCCGTTTGGGATGCTTCTGTCGCAGTACTCGTCGAGCAACTGAATGTATTTGGTTATAAACCAGATGTTGCGCGTGCTTTGGGCATTAAAGATCCGAATTATGGAAAACCAGCATTAAGAGGAAGAAAAGTACCTACTGATGTTGAGGCATACGATCTCGGCTATACAGCTGGTGCGATTCCAGCATTTGATCCTAAAAATAGTCCAGCTGGTCCTTCAATATCAATTTTTGTTCCAGGTGCGCCTCAGGAGATTCAGAGCACATACTGTAGAGCAGTGAACGAAATTTACCAAAGTGGACGAGCGATTGCTAATTCAGATTCGTTTAGAACAGGCTTCTTTCAAGCGCGAAGAGATGCGCTAAAAGACTTTAATTTGCCTCATGTACACATGGGGTTATTCGATACGATAACACCATGTTCAACCCCACCTGGGGCAGCCACTTCGGAACAACAGATTCAAGTGCAAAATAAGACATAACGCGATAAGTCGTTATATTCATCAAAAAGTAATGCCTTCAGTTGACGACTTCCCCGGCTGTTCGGACTTTGCGTTTTTAATCGGGGAAGGAG
>JBGAJE010000027.1:0-15245 GCA_044225085.1 Rickettsiales bacterium
TCACCTGGCGGCCCGGGATGCCGAAGGATTCACCGCGTTTGAAGAGTTGCGTATCGGCGCTGCTGCGTTTGGTGCTGGTGCCCATCGCGTATTCGTTGTTCTCGATGATGAAAATCACCGGCAACTGCCAGAGGCTCGCCATGTTGAATGACTCATAGACTTGGCCTTGGTTAGCGGCGCCGTCGCCGAAATAGACCATCGAGAGGTGGTCGGTCTTTTTATATTTTTGTGCAAATGCGATCCCAGCCCCGAGGGGCACGTTGGCGCCGACGATACCGTGGCCGCCGAAGAAATTTTTCTCGACCGAGAACATATGCATCGAGCCGCCTTTGCCTTTGCTGAAGCCGTCAATCCGGCCCGTCAGCTCGGCCATGATGCCTTTGGGGTCCATACCGCAGGCGATCATATGCGCGTGGTCGCGGTAAGTGGTGATGACTGCGTCGCCTTTTTTGGCCGCGGCCTGCATGCCGGTGACGACGGCTTCTTGCCCAATATATAAGTGGCAGAACCCACCGATCAGGCCCATGCCGTAAAGCTGGCCAGCTTTTTCCTCGAAGCGGCGGATGAGCATCATCTCGCGGTACATGGCGAGGAGTTGTTCTTTGCTGAGGCCTTGCGGCGCTTGGGTGGAGGATTTTTTGGCAGTGCCGCTTGAATTTAAGGCGGCCGATTTTTTGGCGGGGGAATTTGTCGAGGCGTCTTTCGCGGCGACGGGTTTCACAATGTTTTTCTTAGCAGCGGCGGACATAGTGGATCCTCTTATAGCGGGATGAATTTTGAATGCCCCTTTGTAGACGGTCACGCGCGAAGCACAAGCCAAAAACGCCAGCATTCCTGCGGGTTAGTGTGCGGTGCAGCATGATTGAAACTGGCGGATTTGCGGGCCGCTACTACTTAAAGTTGGCGAACCACCATTGGCGGATGCCATCCACCACATAGGTGCGGCTAGGAAGTTCCAACTTTTGGTCGAGCCATTGCCAGAGGAGATAAAAAATCGCCGCACCAATCGCAACATGCAGGACATATGAAACCCAGCGTGCAATTTCGCCTTCCGGCTTGGCTTTTTGCTCCTCCGCTATTTTCTCGGCGGCGAGGCGGTTGACGTAGCGGGTTTTGGGCAGCATGAAATCGATCACGCGGATGAAGGTGTCGCCCAATGCTTCGAGCGAGATCCAGATGACGGGGCTCATTAATAGGATAAATACCCAAGCCTTGCCGCTACTTGGCCAGATGCCTGCCATCCACCACAACCCACCCGCAATGAGCAGCGCGACGAACACCCAGATGAACATACCGCCGAAGAAGACTTGGAATCCATCACGTCTGCGGTTGTCCTTCATGCGCCCTGCCTCAGGATGAATGATCGGTGGTGAGGACGACGACTTCGCCTTTTTTCATGACGCCGAGCATGCGGCGCATTTGCTCATCGAGCAGGTCGCGGTCGAGTGAATTGTCGCGCAGGTGACTGACGCGCAATTCCATTTTTTCGCGCTCGGCTTTGGTGGTGGCAAGCTCAGTTTGTAGGGAAGCAAGTTCGCGTTTTTCGCGCAGGAGGGCATAAAGTCCACGTTCCCCATGCAGGGTGTGATAGCCGACATAGAAGGCCATAAACATCCAGGCGAGCGGTTTGATCCACCGCATCGGCGTTACGGGCTGCTTCTTAGTACGCACCATCATTACGTAGTAAGCCTCTATTTCACATCGTCTTTTTATCAGTTATTCTTTTTTGGCCGAACGTTCAGCATATAGGATGCGGAACGGCGAATCCATTGTACTTATAGCAGGTTGAGGCAACACACGGTAGCACTAACATAAAGCGCCCATGCTTTTTTGCGTCGCGGTGGCATTTTCGCCATGGGGCGGTGACAGTGCCGCGATCAGTCGTTGTGGCGATTATCTTTGTGGGGATTTTTTATCGTCGTTTACCGGTTCTGGCGCCAGCCCTGCCCAGCGCATTTGTTTTTTGAATGGGAAGTCAGCCATGGGAGGTATTCTGTTGGCAACTGTGGGCTCGCCTGTCTCGTCCTGGGTATTGCCTCTGGTCCTGATAAGGCTCGGATGAATGCCCAGGTGCCGAGCAACAGCTCCTACTTGCCCACCCCTTTTGGGACCGAGACCCAAGTGGGCCACGCGGGTGCCGGCATGCTGCAATGTTTGAAACATGGGCAGATTCAACTGGGCGTAGGCTTTGCCGTCATGCAGTACCAGCGTCATCAGTGTAAGAAAATTAAAGTGGCGGTTAACGACGTCTAGCTGCGCGCCATCGTCTGCCAACGGGATTTCGACGGAAACGGCGGGATCGTTATGCCGGTAAGCATAGAGCATGCGGTTGATCGCGCCGGAGTTTTCCTTTTTCACTTCGCCGGAAAGCTCGCGATCTAGCGTCCGCATCCCTTCTGCCGAGATGCGGACACGGGTGCGAGCGCCTTCAGAAACTGAAGAAAGATCGAAATGACGGGCCTCCACCCATTGCTGCAATCGATTGGATAAATCTGCGCGGTAAGGTTCGTCGAGAATAAACATCATCCATGCGTTTTTAGCCACGTCCATATCGTCGCCAAAAATTGCCGTAAATGCTGCTTTGATCGCAGGAGAGAGATGTTTTTTTGTATCGTCCAGCACATTGCCTCGCTGCCATTTGTTTAACAGCTTTCGGTTGAGGGAAATGTGAATTTATTGTGACGATAGCGTTGTTGCGATAATGCCTAACGCTTCATCGATATGTTTGGGTTCGGCAATCAGGGGGGGCACCAAGCGGAGGACGTTGGTTACGGTTGGTGATGTTGTTAAGCCCTTGGCCAGGAGTGCGGAAGCCAGTGCGCGTGCGTCACCCGTCGGCTCGAGGCCGACCATGAGGCCGACGCCGCGGACATCACGGATTTTATCGGGATGGGTAGCCTGAAGTTGGCGCAGGCCATCCATCAGCCGTGCGCCCATAGCGGCCACATGTTCAAATAAGCCATCGGCGAGCATGAGGTCGAGCACGGCGTTGCCGACGGCCATGGCGAGCGGGTTGGAGCCATAAGTGGAGCCGTGCGAACCGGCGGGCAGTACGGCGCCGACTTTCTCGGTGACGAGCGTGGCGCCTAGCGGGAAGCCCCCACCGATGCCTTTGGCCGAGCTGACGACATCCGGCTTGATCCCCGCGCGCTCGAAGGCGAACAGCGTGCCTGGACGGCCATAGCCGCATTGCACTTCGTCGCACATCAGCAGGATGCCTTCGGCGTCGCACAAGGCACGAAGTGCGCGAAGGAAGTCGAGGTCGGCGACTTGCACTCCGCCCTCGCCTTGGATGGGCTCGATGAGGATGCCCGCTGTGTTTTTGCTGATGGTGGCTTTGACGGCATCGATGTCGTTGAAAGCTACCCGGTCGAACCCACTCAGCAATTGCCCGAAGCCGGCGCGGGCGGAATCATTCCCCCCGGCGGAAATGCCCCCATACGTGCGGCCGTGGAAGCCATTATCGAAGGTGATGATGCGGTGGCGATAGGGCGCGCCGGTCTCGTAATGGTAGCGGCGCATGAATTTGATGCCTGCTTCGACTGCCTCGGTGCCGGAGGAGCAGAAGAAGATGGAATCGGCGAAAGTAGCGGCCACGAGTCGCGCTGAGAATTCCTCAAGCTGCGGGGTGATGAACTGGTTGGAGCAATGCCACAAGGCGGCACCCTGATGTATGAGTTTTTCGATGAGGTAGGGATGGCTGTGCCCAAACGCGTTTACGGCGATTCCGGCGGCGAAATCGAGGTAGCGCTTGCCGCTATCGTCGATCAAATACATCCCCTCCCCCCGCACGATGCGGATGCCGGAGCGACGGTAAATCGGGAGGTAAGGGGTAATGCTCATGGCGGCTATATAGAGGTTTTTCCCCAGGATTCCAGTGAATTTGCTGTCATTTGACTGTCACCCTGAACTCGTTTCAGGGTCCATTAAGGAGCGTCCGCGACGCGAGTATCACTTTAATGATGGATGCTGAATCAAGTTCAGCATGACGAAAATGGCTAGGATTTAAGCCGCCAGCCCTTCGCGAAGATGAGGTGGCAGAAGGCAAAAAGGGCGATGTTGGTCGCCGCGAGCACCATGAGGCCAAGCTCCGGGTCGGCATCGGAATAGCCGGTCAGCGCGTAGCGGAAGCCGTCGATCATGTAGAAAAACGGGTTGGCGTGGCTGATGGCGAGGAAAAACGGCGGTAGGTCGTGCACGGAGTAGAACGTGCCGGAGAGGAATGAAAGCGGCGTCACGAAGAAGTTGGTGATGGCGGCGACTTGGTCAGGCGTGTTGCCGACGACACCGGTGAGCACGCCGAACAACGAGAGCATAAGCGTCGCGAGCAGCGAGATCATCAGCATATGGCTGAAGGAGAAAATCTCGAGATGCACGAACAACGCCATCGCGAAGGCGACGGTGCAGCCGACCATGAGCCCGCGCGTTACCCCACCCATCGCGAAACCGACGGTAAGCTCGGCGGCGGAAAGCGGTGGGGTCAGCCAGTCGATAATGACGCCCTGGAGTTTGGCGATCATGAAGCTGGAGGACGTGTTGGCAAACGAATTTTGTACCATCGCCATCATAATCAGGCCCGGGGCGATGAAGCTGATGTAATGCATGCCATGCACCATGCGTGCATTACCGCCGAGGGCGAGCGCGAAAATGGCGAGGAAGATGGTGGTCGTGATCATCGGCGCGACGAGGGTTTGGTTCCAGACTTTCAGAAACCGCCAGGTCTCGCGCTTATAAAGCGTGCTCATTCCGATCCAATTGAATTGCATAGTGTCTCCCCCTTTGCTCTCTCCTTAGTCATCCCAGCGCAGGCTGGGATCCAGCTTTCTAGAAATACTAGCGACGCAGATGCGCCGCACTGGATTCCTGCCTTCGCAGGAATGACAACGTCGTCTATGTAATCGAGTTGAGGCGGGACGCAAGTAACATTCCATTCATCTTGTAACGGGTGTATGCCCGACTATATGCACTGCATCATCAACCCATAGGAGACCTTTATGTACACACTCTATTACCTGCCCGGCACTTGCTCGATGGCGGTTCATGCCTTGCTCAACGAGCTAGGCGAAAAAGTGAAGCTGGTGAATGTGAGCGTGCCGGATGGGCAGCCGCGCTCGGCGGAATTTCTGAAAGTGAACCCGCGTGGCAATGTGCCGGTGTTAGTGGATGGTGATACGGTGATTCGTGAAGGCGGGGCGATTATCAGCTACCTGCTCGATAAACATAACAGCCCGATGCTGCCGAAATCCGGCTCGGCGCGCGCGAAGGCGCTGGAATGGTTGATGTTTGCGAATGCGACGATGCACCCGGCGTATGGCCGCGTTTTCTTCCTTTCGAAAGCAATGCCCGATAGCGACGCGAAAACTGCGGTGATGAAAGTTGCGGCAGAGAAAATTAATCAACTATGGGCCGATGTGGACCAGCAACTTGAGAAAACGCCGTTCGTGTGCGGCAATGACGTTAGCGCGGCGGACATTCTGCTCAGCGTGATTGCGAATTGGGGGCATTACTTCCCGGCATACCCCATCACGCTCGGTGCAAATGTGAAGCGGATGATTAAGGCTGTCTCGAGCCGTCCTGCGTTCCAGAAGGCGCTGACGGAAGAGACCGTAACTTATAAAGCGGCGGCGTAACTCACTCCCTTGCGAGTAGTTTTTCTTGCCTAAATCCTGAAAGCCAGCCTATCTGGGGCCATGGCTTCTTCGGGTTTGAATATTGCGGTGATTTTGCCTTGTTACAACGAGGCATCCACGATTGCGCGCGTGATTGCGGATTTTCGGGCCGCGTTGCCTGAGGCCCAGATTTACGTGTTCGACAATAATTCGTCGGACGATACGGCGACGATTGCGCGTAGTTTGGGGGCCGTGGTATCGACCGTGCGTTGGCAGGGTAAAGGCAATGTGGTGCGGCGTGCGTTCGCCGATGTCGATGCCGATATTTACCTCATGGCCGATGGCGATGCGACTTATGACGCCAGCCGCGCGCGGGATTTGATTGCGCCAATTGTTGATGGCCAAGCGGATATTGTGGTCGGCGTGCGCGACGGCGAGCGGGCGGCGTTCCCGACGGGGCATATTTTCGGCAACAAGCTGTTTAACTTCATCGTGCGGCGGCTGTTCGGCCATGGCTTGGCGGATATTTTTTCGGGCTACCGGGCTTTTTCGCGGCGGTTTGTGAAGAGTTTTCCTGCCCATAGTGAAGGGTTTGAGATTGAGACGGAGATGAGCATTTTCATTCTCGAACAGCGGATTCCGGTGGTGGAGATCCCGACGCGTTACAGTGTGCGGCCAGCGGGTTCGGCAAGTAAGCTGCGGACCTACCGCGACGGGATGCGGATTTTGATGACGATTTTACGGCTGTTCAAAGAGTCGCGCCCCCTCGCCTTTTTCTCGATTTGGGCGGCAGTTTTTTTGGTCACGAGCTTGGCGCTTGGGATTCCTGTGATTATCGAATGGCGGGAGACGGGGCTTGTACAGCGGCAACCAACGGCGATTTTGGCCACGGGGTTTGCCTTGCTCTCGGGCATTACGTTTTTTGCCGGATTGATGCTCGATAGCGTCGCGCGGACCTACCGCGAGACGCGGCATTTGCGTTACCTCACCGTGCCCACGCGGCGGCGGTGATGGCGGAATCAACGCGCATGAGGGAATTTCTGCGCTTCTGCCTAGTAGGCGGCGTTGGTTTTTTGGTGGATTCGGTAGTGACGAATCTGCTGTTTTTTCTGTTTGGGGATTCGAGCATCGATTTTGTACTTATCGCGCGGTTGGTTGGCATGTTCGCCGCGCTGCAATCGACTTATGGGCTGCATCGTGTTTTTACTTTCCGGGGACAGACGGCGCATAGCGGGCGGACATGGGCGAAGTTCATGCAACTTAATGCCCTTGGGGCAGGAATTAACTATGTGGTGTTCGTGATCACGGGCGCCCTGCTGACGCGCTGGCTGGTGCCGATTTTGACAGCTAGTGAGTCGTTTTACTCGCCGCTGATCGATGCGCGAATGGTGATACTCATGGCCGTGGAAACATCACTTATCGCGGGGACGGCGGCGGGGCTGTTGTTTAATTACTGGGCCAATCGGCGGTTTGTGTTTCGGGCGGAGCGCTGATGCTGGCATGGCTGCGCAAAATACCGGTCGGGGTGGCGATGGTGCTACTCGCGGCGGCCATTCATTTGGGAACGATTTTGCCGCATTGGCATGATGTGCCACTGGCGGCGGATACGGCGATTGGTTCGTCCGATCCTGATCCGTGGCTGCGGCTTTCCATCGTGCGGGATTGGCTGACGGGTGGGAGTTGGTATGACCACACGATCGCGCGTAGCAACGCCCCATTTGGCGGCATCGCGAGCCCCTGGACGCGGCCGCTGGATGTGGTGATTGCTGGGCTGGTGAAGCTTCAGCCTCGCTCGGTCGATCTCGATACGCGACTGGTGCGGGCTGCTATGCTGGTGCCGTGGGTGTTCATGCTGCTGCTGATGGCTGGGATGGTGCGGGCCGTCGGGGTGCTGACGCCGATTCCCATCGCGCAAGCAATCGGCGTGGCGTTGACGGCGGCGATTCCGTTGATGTGGAATTATTTTTCCTTAGCTTATGCCGATCATCACTCCATGTTGGCCGCGCTATTTGTGTGGGTGGTAGGGGAACTGCTCCGGCCACCGAGCCATCGCGGGATGCTGATAAGCGGCGTGCTGCTTGGGGTGATGTTGTGGGTCAGCCCCGAGGCGTTGGCGCTGATCGGGATGATTTATGCATGGTACGGCCTCGCCTGGTTGCGCGGGGATCATTTGGCTATGCGCTACTTACCAACGCTGACGAGCAGTGTGGCGATGACCACCCTGATTGCCGTGATGATCGAGCGGCCGGTGGTGGGCTGGTTAACGCCGGTTTATGATTCGGTGTCGGTGGTCTATGTGTTTATTTTGGCGGGGGCGATGTTGATTGCCTGGGCGCTGCGATTCCTTAATTCGGAAACGGTGAGAACGCGGCTGGCGATGGCAGTGGTAAGCCTGGTCTGGCTCGTGGTGATGGTGTGGTGCGTTTACCCCCTCGCCTTCAAAGGCCCGTTGGCGGAGGCAGACCCTTATATTTTTACTGATTTTCTGCCAAGCATTCACGAAGCGCAGACGGAGTTTCTGAAAAACTGGGTGTTGGTGATTTCGATGCTGATGCAGCCGGCACTTGCGCTTTATTTATGTGTTGAATCATTGCGGCGGCGGAATGGATGGCTAGTGCGTGAGATGGCGGAGAAGCTGAGCTTCTTTTACGGGTTTGTGCTGCTGCTTTTCCTCGTGCAGGTGCGCTGGAATTATTATCTGTATCCGTTGGTGGTGTTAGTGATTGTGCCTTGGCTGGTGACGCTGTTTTCGCCAGAACATCCATTTACTCGCAACCGTTGGCCGGCGACGTGGGTCGCGCGTTATTCACCTCATCGCCAGATGATGTACCGCATCCCGATTATGCTAGCGGTGTTTTTCCTGCCGATCGGGGTAGCGGCGGTGGTGCCGGATGATGCCACGCCGGCGCAAAAACAATTTTACGCTTGTTCAGAATCGGCGCGAAAATTCATTCAAGGTGGGCATCTTGCTCGGCTGGGGCACGGTAAGCCGTTGATCCTATTTGCCCATACGAATTGGGGTGGGGAGATTCTATTCTGGACGCCGCATCGCATTATCGCCTCGAATTATCATCGCGAGGGGGTGGGCATTAAATATCTCTGGGAGGCGGACGCGATTACTGATGCGCAAGCGTTGCGGATCTACCTTGCTAAGCGGCGGGTGGATGCGGTTATCACCTGCTCGACGGGCGACCCGCCGGAAGGGAGTTTGCTGCATGCCTTACAGCAGGGGCAAAAGCCGCCTGCATGGCTCACGAGAGTGGCATGGGAGACACAGGCGGAAGATAGCAACAATTCGTCCTCGACAGATGCAGTGCCGGGGATATTCCTCGCCCGCCGCCGTTAACTGCGCCTTTCGTGAGGGGCATGTATATGTGTTGGCCGCTAGGCATTTTGAAAAACTATTGCGCTACATACAACCGAGAATAGAGTGGCGAGTAATTCATTATAAAATACTTCTTAGCACAGGATGTCTCTTATGAGCGCGAACCCTCTTCATCGTTTAAAAATCCGCATGCGGCTACTTGTCATCATGATCGTTTTCATGATTCCGATCGCCGTTTTGCTAAATAAATACAACGGAAAAATGATGGAAAATATTGACTTCACCAACATGGAAATCACGGGCACGAACTATGTTCGCCCACTGGTGGGTTTGCTTGATTATATCTCCGATTATCAACTGTCATTAGTGCGGGTGCATGCAAATGATTCCGGCGCGGAAAAGGACATGGCTGATGATGCGACAAAAATTGATGCGCTACTGGGTGAGCTTGAGAAGGTTGACGCCGTTAATGGTCAAACCCTTGAAGTCGCTAAAGAGGGATTTGCTAAGCACCATACCGAAGGCATGACCGCCGCAGAAATCGCCCAAGATTGGCAAGCGTTGAAAGGACAGGCCACTTATCAGCCTGAGTCTTACTCGAAATTGCTGGCCGGCATTTACGGCACCATCAATCATGTTGCTGAAACTTCCGGTATTATTCTCGATATTGATCTCGATAGTTTTTATTTGATGGATGCAACCTTTGCCGTTTTGCCCGATACAATCGCGCATTTGGCGCAGACAGATTCAGATCATTACAGTTTGTTGGTTGCTAATGCTGGTTATTTGCCCGCTGAGCATCGTTCGCAGGCGGCGATCTCGAACGCTTTTTTAAATAATATCTATTTCGCGCGCACTAAGGAAGATATTGAAAATTCAATTCGTACCGATGCCGTATCGCACGGCGAAAGCCCTACGCTAAAAAGCAATCTAGAGCCTAAATTCGCTGCTTATGTTGCTGCTAAAAGCAAGCTATCCCAAGCTTTAATGGAATTAGCGGATGGTAAAGCCATCTCGCCGTCTACGTTTGCTGAGATTGCGGGCGATATGAATGATAGCACGACCGCTCTAAACAACACCGCGTTTGATGAAATGGTGAAGCTGTTTGAAATCCGCTTGGTTGACCTGCGACATGATCGATTTAAGGCGGTTGGGATTACTGCCGTGCTCGTTGTTATTGCGTTTCTCCTCTTTTTGGTTGTCTCGGGCAGCATCGCGAAGCCTATCCAGCGGGTGCAAGAAGCACTTGGCCTTATTGCCGAAGGCGATACGGATATGGAAGTTCCCGTTACTGCGGGCAAGGATGAAATTAGTCAGCTTTATCAGGCTACTGAGAAGCTCCGGGAGACGGTGGAAGATGCTTTCCGCCTCAAACAGATGGTGGAGGATATGCCTACCAATTTGGCGACCATTAATGTGCAGGATGAGTTTAAAGTAAACTACGCCAACAAAGAGTTCCGCAAAACGGTGCGGGGCCTTGAGTCGGAATTGGGTATCACCTCTGCAAACCTGATTGGCACGCCGAGCGATAAGCTGAAGCTTTCTTCGCAATCGCTTGGCAAGGTCACCAATTTACCGATTCGCGAAAAAATGCAGATCGGTAAAGAAGTGATCGATGTGAATGCCACCCCAATGCGTAATAAAAAAGGCGACTATGTCGGAGCCATGGTGACATGGAACCTCGTCACCCGTCAGGCAGAGCTTGCGAATAGTTTCGAGTCGAGCGTGAAATCGGTGGTGACGAGTGTTTCGTCGTCTTCCACCCAAATGCGTAGCAATGCTGAAAAACTCAGCTCTTTGGCGGACGATACGAAGCAACGCTCAGGGCTTGTTGCCACTGCGGCGGTGGAGGCAGCGCAAACGGCCAATCAGGTTGCTGCGGCGGCGGAAGAGCTGACAGCGGCGATTGCTGAAATCAGCGCCCAGGTGCAGAAAGCAAGCTCGGTATCAAGCCAAGCCAGCACGCAGGCGGGCAACATTAATGACTCGATGCATATGCTGGTCGATAAATCCAACCGCGTGGGTGAGGTGATTCAGTTCATCACCAATATTGCGAGCCAAATTAACTTGTTGGCACTTAACGCCACCATCGAGTCGGCCCGTGCAGGTGAGGCTGGACGTGGGTTCGCGGTGGTCGCGAGTGAAGTGAAAAATCTCGCTAACCAAACCGCGAAGGCGACGGAAGAAATCGTTCAACAAGTACAATCGATGCAAGAAGCGACACATCAAGCTGTGGAATCGGTGACGCAGATCATTGGTATCATCAACGAGATCAGTGCCAGCACCGCTGGGGTAGCTGCTGCGGTTGAGGAGCAGAGTGCTGCCACGAACGAAATCTCCCGCAACATTGCCCATACAGCAGCGGGCACGAACCAGATTTCGCAGAATATCGGGGCGGTGGAGCAAGGGGCGGATGAGACAGGCGTCTCCTCCCGCGAAGTGCTCAGTGCCGCCACCGCGCTTAACGATCAAGCCTCCACGCTTAGCAAGAAAGTGGATGAATTCCTGGTCATGGTGCGGGAATAGGTTAAGCGGATTGTCAGCGTACCGGCTGTGTGGTAGTGGGCGCATCTCACGTTGGAGCGCGCTATGATTCCTATTCCTTACCTCACCGTTGGGCTTTTGCTTGTCTCGAATGTCTTCATGACGTTCGCCTGGTACGGGCATTTGAAATTCAAAGAATCGCCATTATTACCGGTTATTCTTATCAGCTGGGGCATCGCGCTGTTTGAGTATTTTTTTCAGGTGCCTGCTAACCGCTATGGCAGTAGCGTCTTCTCCCCCGCGCAGCTCAAAACCATCCAGGAAATCATTACCCTGCTCGTCTTTGCTGTTTTTTCCTGGCTCTATCTCGGCGAGGAACTGCGCTGGAACCATGCGGTGGGGTTCGTGTTCCTGGTGCTTGCCGCCTTCTTCATCTTCAAAAAATGGTAGGGTTGCCAAACCGGCCCAAATCCATTACCCCATAGCAAAATTAAGGAGCCCCCTATGCCCATCGTTCAAATCCATATGCTCGAAGGCCGTGACATTGAGAAAAAGCGTCTGCTCGCCAAACGCATCACGGATGTGGTGTGCGATACGCTTGGCTCCAAGCCGGAGAAAGTCCGCGTAATTCTCTCCGACATGGCGCACCATGATTACGCCATCGCCGGCGTACTTTATTGTGACGAAGCGAAGGGTTAGCGTGAACCAACCCCTCCTCCCTTCCGGCCTCATGGACGTGCTGCCCCCGTTGGCAGCGCGCGAGTTTCGTTTGATTCACCAATTCCTCAAAACCTTCATGGCGTTTGGGTATGATCCGGTGATTCCGCCGCTCGCGGAATATGCCGAAAGCCTGCTTGCGGGCCAGGGTGAGGCCACCAGTCACCATGTCTTCCGCGTGGCTGATCCGCTCGCGCCGCACATGCTCGCGCTGCGCGCCGACATCACTGGCCAAATCGCGCGTATTGCTGGCGGCGCGCTCGTCAATGCGCCGCGGCCGCTGCGCTTGTGCTATGCTGGATATACGCTGCGCACCGCGCCGGAAGCCCTCAAAACTCGCCGCCAGCACACGCAGGTCGGCATCGAGCGGTTTGGAGATAGCAAGACGGCATCCGTTTCAGAACTGCTCGCCATCTCTGCCCACGCGCTGGAACTGGCTGGCGTCAACGGCCTCACGATCGACCTGCATTTCCCATCCGTGATGGAAGCGCTGCTGGCTGATCTGCCTGCCGATAAGCGAGCTGACCTGCGTGAAGCAGCGCGGCTGAAGGACGCTTCGCGTCTTCGTAAGTTAAATGCGGTTTTGGTGGCGGATATTATGGATTGCGCCGGCCCCGCCGCGAGCGCGCTCAAGCAACTCGCCGCCATCAGCCACCCTGCCGTCACCGCCGCTACCAAGCAGTTGGACGAGCTGGTGAAGGCATTGGCCAAGCAAAAGGTCGCCGCGAACTTCACTATCGATATGCTCGACCTCTCCGGCTATGGCTACTACAGCGGCATCGGCTACGCGCTTTATTGGAACCAGGCCAACTTAGAGGTCGGCCGCGGCGGGTGCTACCGCACAGAAGCGGGCGAAGAAGCCGTCGGCTTCACGCTTTATATCAACGATTTACTCGATCACTTGGGTGCCGAAGATCCCGCTCCCATCAAAACCATCCCCTATGGCACCCCGGCCAGCGACGCGGCCAAGCTGCAGGAACAAGGGTTGGTGACGGTGTTTAAATAAGCATCATCATCCCGGGCTTGTCCCGGGATGACGAAAAACCTCCCAAAAACCCCTATACAGCACCCCACTTCTATGCCACAAAGCCCCCGCTAAATAACGGGAGTTGCTATGCAAAGCGTCGTCGTCGTCGGTTCCCAATGGGGCGATGAGGGAAAAGGTAAAGTCGTTGACTGGCTGAGCGAGCGCGCAGATGTGATCGTGCGCTTTCAGGGTGGCCATAATGCGGGCCACACGCTGGTGATCGATGGCGTGACCTACAAGCTCAGCCTGTTGCCGTCCGGCGTCGTGCGCAAAAACAAGGTTAGCATCATTGGCAACGGCGTGGTGATCGACCCGTGGGCGCTGCTTAGTGAAATTGAAAAAGTGCAAAAGCAGGGCGTAGAAGTGACCGCCAAAACCCTGCGGATTGCGGAGAATGCCTGCCTCATCCTCCCCATTCATCAAAAACTCGACGCGGCGTCCGAAGCACTGCGCGGCAATAACAAAATCGGCACAACGGGCCGCGGCATTGGTCCGGCTTATGAGGATAAGGTCGGCCGCCGCGCGATTCGTGTGTGCGACCTGGCGCAGCCGGACGTGCTCAAAACCCAAATCGCCGATATGTTGGCGCACCATAACCCCACCCTCGTCGCTAGCGGCGACACGCCGCTGACGGTCGAGGAGATCCTCAAGCCCTTGCTCGACGTCGCGGAAAAACTTCTGCCCTACTCTACCCCCGTCTGGCGCTTGCTCGCCGACTATCGTGCCAAGGGCAAACGCATTTTGTTCGAGGGCGCGCAAGGGATTATGCTCGATGTCGATTATGGCACCTACCCATTCGTTACTTCCTCCAATACCCTCTCGGGCTCGGCGGCGAATGGCTCCGGCTCGGGGATGCATACGATCGGCTATGTGCTCGGTATCACCAAAGCCTATACCACGCGCGTTGGCTCCGGCCCCTTCCCTAGCGAGCTGACGGATGAAATCGGTCAGCAATTGGGCGAGCGTGGGCATGAATTCGGCACCGTCACCGGCCGCAAGCGTCGCTGCGGCTGGTTCGATGCGGTGATGGTGAAGCAGGCCGTCACGGTCGGCGGTATCAACGGCATCGCACTGACCAAGCTTGATGTGCTTGATGGCCTCAAAACCCTTAAAATTTGCACCGGCTACGACATTGATGGCCAGCGTTACGACTATCTGCCCGCTGCCCGTGGCTTGCAAGCCGCGGCGAAACCGATCTATGAAGAAATCGAGGGCTGGAGCGAATCCACCCGCGGGGCGCGCAGCTGGGCGCAACTTCCGGCGCAAGCGATCAAATATATTCGTCGGATCGAAGAGTTGATCGGTTGCCCAGTGGCATTGCTTTCGACGAGCCCTGACCGCGAAGACACGATTCTGGTGCGCGATCCGTTTTTAGGGGTTTAGTTGCTACCGGGCGTTTTCTGGGGCCGCGTCTGCATAATTTTTCAATGCATCCCGTATCATCTGTCTTGATGCATGACCTGCGGGTTGAACCTGTAGGTTATCCGGTATGCCATTAGCCTGCGGCGGATGGTAGATATGTGCTCCATCCTTTTGCAGCCTTTGTAGCACTGTTGTTAACGACTCATCACGAAGATATGGATATGGAACTAAGCACACTCCCCTTTCCGGATAATAATCGATACCGCGCCCGAGATGTTCAACCGTTCCTCCCAAAACGAAGGTGCTCCCTTCCCGGTAATCTCGTTCAATATCGTAGGTCGATGCATGTATCATGCATCCCTTTACCACTGAATGCGCGGTGATTTTTCCCTCTGCTCGGGCAACGACTTGTGATTTCATATCCCTACATGCAATGTCACCGGTCGACTGGAGTGCGCTTTCCGTGATGTCCCCAACCTTGATATCTCCCTCATTCGAAACAAGTTTAGAATTATAGCAGTTGGAAGCGATGGTGATGGATTTTGCCGTGAGGTTGACCCCAAATACACGGCCATTCACTGAAAGATGGCCGCTGCAATCAATAGGGATAGGAAAATTCTCTAAATTCTCAGGAATTATATAATCACCATCTAAGTGAATTATTTCCCCCGCTGTGAATCTTCTTCTGGCGTAGAGTTGCGGGACGGAGATAGTCTTGGTC
>JBGAJE010000199.1:0-2007 GCA_044225085.1 Rickettsiales bacterium
AAGCCGCACGAAAATGGCGACCTTATTCCGCCGACCCCGCAGGATTCCACATCCTATTTTGAGCAGCCGACTGACGAAGCGGGAGAACTCTGGCGCGAGATGACTACCGCACTCGAATCTTTCGGCATTAGGGTAGAGGCGATGCACGCCGAAGTCGCGCACGGCCAGCACGAAATTGATTTCCGCTATGCCGATGCGTTGCGTACCGCTGATAACGCGGTCACCTTTCGCGTGACCCTACGTGCCATCGCCCAGCGGCATGGCTTATATGCGACATTTATGCCCAAGCCGATTCGCGGGATGAGTGGCAGCGGGATGCACGTCCATCAAAGCCTGATCTATAAAGCGACAGGCAAAAATGCTTTTAACGACCCTGGCGACCCCTATGGCCTATCTTCTATCGCCAAACATTTCATCGCGGGGCAATTGGCACACGCGCGCGGCATGTGTGCCGTTCTTGCGCCTCTGGTCAACTCTTACAAACGCCTCGTGCCAGGATATGAAGCGCCCGTTTACATCAGTTGGGGGCGCATCAACCGTTCCGCGCTCATCCGCGTACCCCGCGCGCACACCGACGAAACCACACGGCTGGAACTGCGCTGTCCTGACCCAAGCTGCAACCCCTATCTGGCATTCGCGGTGATGTTGGCGGCTGGGCTGGATGGTATCCGCCGTCAGCTGCCCATCATGGAAGCCAGCGAAGAAAATCTCTATCTCATTGAAAGTCGCAAACAGGCCACGATGGATGTGCTGCCAGGATCGCTCGAAGAAGCATTGGACGCCATGCAGGCCGACGATTGCATCCGAGAAGCACTTGGTCTGCACGCTTATGAGCGTTTTTTGAACGCGAAGCACCAAGAATGGGAAGACTACCGCCTCGAAGTCACGAACTGGGAGCTTACACGCTATCTGAGTACATTCTGAGCCACCTGGCCTATATCAAATTCCGCCGTTAGACCCTCGCCAGATAACAATGAAACTATATGCTTTAAATGGCATTCATTATGCTGCGACGACATTGGTGAAATTGTTCGCAAAGATTGCGTCTGTTGAGCATCTCAGCCTTGATTACATAATTCCTGATTCTAAGAGGCCGACCATGATTGTTGATCTTGCAGGGCGAGTGGCTGTCATTACAGGTGGTGGACGTGGTCTCGGATGCGCAATGGCTCAAGCCTTAGCCTGTGCTAATGCAGCGGTGGCGGTTGTGGCTCGATCTGAGGAGCAGCTCAGAAAAACCGTTGATCTCATTCACGAAAGCGGCGGACATGCCATCGCCGTTACTGCCGACATTACAGACCCTCGCGCCGTCGAGAAAATGACCCGACAGGTGGAAGCTGAACTCGGCCCAATCGATATTCTCGTCAATAACGCGGGCGTGATCGGTCCGCTTGGCCCCATCTGGGAAATGAACCCCGAAGAATTGCAGCGGACCATTGATGTTAATTTGTGTGGCCCTATGTTTTGCGCCAGCGCGGTTATCCCAGGCATGATTCAGCGCCGTGAGGGACGCATTATCAACGTGGCAAGCTCGGCTGCTCTGGCCGCCAAATCCTACGCGCAAAGCTACTGTATTTCTAAGTCCGCGCTCCTGCGCTTCACTGAATGTCTCGCGCTCGATACCAAAGAATATGGCATCAAAGTTTTTGCCATTGATCCCGGCACCGTCCGCACGGCGATGACCGAACATATCATGCATTCCGAAGAAGGGCAGACCTACGCGCCCTGGTTCCGCAAATATATGCTCGAAAATGGTGGCGTTTCACCTGAACTTGCTGCCAAGCTCGTTTTACGGCTCGCGGCGGGCGAAGCAGACAGTTTATCCGGGCGTTTTATTCGGGTATTTGATGATTTCGATAAACTCGTCATGCACAGCGCGCAAATTCAGCAGGATGATTTATATACCCTGCGGTTGCGAAATCTGATTTCTTAAATAACCACAGCGCAGCAGGCCTGGGTGAGGAGAAAGCCCTCACCCTATCCCCACAAAAAAATTCCTATAATAAG
>JBGAJE010000028.1:0-2746 GCA_044225085.1 Rickettsiales bacterium
CACGCCGAGGCGCGTGATGTGGGCGACGCCTGCCGCACCGTTCGCAGTGAAGAACTCAAGGCCAAGCTTCACAGCCGTCACATGCGGGCGCACGGCGTGAGCGATGACGGTCGCGGCTTCAACGTCCGGCGTATCGATGGCGCAGATGATGGGGGGAGGGTTGCTCATGAGGATTTAGTATTCGGGATTCGGGATTCAGTGAAGAGGTTTTTTCGATTTTCAGTATACGATTTTTATTTTGTCATTCCTGCGAAAGCAGGAATCTCCTTTAAGAAGAGAAGTGGATTCCTGCTTTCGCAGGAATGACAAAGTCCCTAGGGATGACAATTAGGGATGGGTGATATTTAGAGAATAAACACCGTCTCACCACCTACCACCGTGCGCACCGCTCGCCCCGTCACCTTCTTCCCATCGAACGGGGAGTTTTTGGATTTGCTTTGCAGCCCATCATTCGTGATTTCCCAGGCGAGTTTGAGATCGATGAGGGTGAGGTCGGCTGGCGCGCCTTTTTTGAGGCGGCCGGCGTTGGCGTGGATGATGTCGGCGGCTTTGTACGTCATGGCGGCGAGGACTTCGCGGAGGCCCATCTGGCCGCTATGCACGAGATCGAGCGAGAGGGGGAGCATGGTCTCGAGGCCCACAATGCCGAAGCTTGCGACATCCATTGGCACGCGTTTGCTTTCGGTGTCGTGCGGGGCGTGGTCGGTAGCGATGGCGTCGATGGTGCCGTCTTTTAAGCCTTCAATTAAAGCAAGGCGGTCTTTCTCGGCGCGTAGCGGGGGGTTCATTTTGCTGAAGGTGCGGTAGCCGATGACGGCTTCGTCGGTGAGGATGAAGTGGTGTGGTGCGACTTCGGCGGTGACGCGGATGCCTTTCGCTTTGCCCCAGCGGACGAGCTCGACGGCCTCTTTGGTGGAGATATGCAACACATGGTAATGCGCGCCGGTGAGCTCCGCGAGCAGCAAATCACGCGCGACGATGACGGCTTCGGACACGTTGGGGATGCCTTTGAGGCCGAGTTTGGTGGCGACCCAGCCTTCGTTCATGCAGCCGCCGCAGCTGAGGTTGTGGTCCTCGCAATGCTGGGCGATGGGCACGCCGAGCGCGGCACCCATGGTGAGGGCCTGGCGCATGACCTGTGCGTTCATGACGGGCAATCCGTCATCCGTGAAGCCGCAGGCACCAGCTTCGACGAGCATGGCCATTTCCGTAAGCTCATCACCTTTTTGGCCTTTGGTGATGGCGGCGTAGGGGCGGATGTTGACGTAGCCCGTTTCCGTCGCGCGTTTTTGCAGGAAGGCGAGGACGGTGATGTCATCCACCACCGGTTTGGTGTTGGGCATGGTGGCCACCGTGGTGACGCCGCCTGCGGCTGCCGCGCGCGAGCCGGTTTCGATGGTTTCCTTATATTCCTGCCCAGGCTCGCGGAAATGGACCTGGATGTCGAGCAATCCGGGGCAGAGGATGTTGCCGCCGCAGTCGATGACCTCAGCGCCTTCCGGCGTGCCGTTGTTGAAAAGCGACGGGCCGAAATCGGCGATGGTACTGCCCTCAGTGAGCAGCCCGCCTTTTTGGTCAAGGCCGGATTCAGGGTCGATCAGCCGCGCGTTGGTGTAGGCAACGCGCTTGCCGATGTTGGTGCGGGTGGGTTTGGTGAATTGGGTCATGATTCAGCCTTCATAGGGAACACATTTAACTGAATACATTTTCTTCACTGGGTATTCATCCGGTATCATAGACAGAAAAACAGAAGCTGCATTCTTACAGCCCTCATAATTTCCATATTCCTGTTGTGATATGACTGCAGTACCGTTGCCAAGACGGTGAATTATCAGCACGTACTTGCTATCTGCAGCCGAAGCTATGGTTGGTAATAGTAGCATTGCGACGACTAAAATAAATTTTTTCATTTTTCCCCCGCCAGTAATAATTCCAACACCGCCTGCCTAACCGCCACGCCCATTTCAACTTGATCCAAAATCGCGCTGCGTTGGATGTCATCGGCGACATCCGTATCAATCTCCACGCCGCGGTTCATCGGGCCGGGGTGCATCACGAGCGCATCCGCTTTGGCGAGGGCGAGTTTATCGTAGCTTAAGCCATAGCTCATGAAATAGTCGCGCACGGAGGCGATGCCTTTTCCGCTCATGCGCTCATTTTGAATGCGAAGCATCATCACCACATCCGCGTCTTTGAGGCCCGCGCGCATATCAATCGTGTGCGTCACCCCGAATTGCTTCACGCCAGTGGGCATGAGGGTAGGGGGCGCGACGAGCGTGACCTGCGCGCCCAACGTTTTGAGCAAATGAATATTGCTGCGCGCGACGCGGCTGTTAGCGATGTCGCCGCAAATCGCAACCTTAAGGCCTTCGATTTTGCCTTTCTTGCGGCGGATCGTCAGCGCATCGAGCAGCGCTTGGGTTGGGTGTTCATGTGCACCATCACCCGCGTTGATGACGATGGCATCGACTTTCTCGGCAATCAGCTGCACAGCACCGGCATGCGGCGTGCGCACGACAATGGCATCCGCCTGCATGGCATTCAGCGTCATCGCCGTATCAAGCAGCGTTTCGCCTTTGGAGGTGGAGGACGCTGCGGCGCTGATATTGATGACATCCATCGACAAGCGTTTGCCCGCAAGCTCAAAACTCGTGCGCGTGCGGGTGGAGTTTTCGAAGAAGAGATTGATGAGTGTACGCCCGCCGAGGATTTTGTGTTTCTTATCGATCGCGCGGTTATGGGCGAT
>JBGAJE010000028.1:2766-14643 GCA_044225085.1 Rickettsiales bacterium
AATGAGGTGAATATCGTCTGCCGCCATGCCCTCGATTTGAATCAGATGGCGGGGCCAGGAAAGCGTCGGAGGTGTGGCGCGTGGTGGCATCGCGCTCACCCATAGCGGGCGGGGCAGAAAATGCAAGGCCTCCAGTACGAATTTAGGTATTTATTCGCCCCCCGGAGCATGCTATGTCACCAGGCATGAAAAAAATCGCCATCATCACCCTGCTATCTTTAAGCCTTCTGACCGGCTGCGACACGGTCAGCAAGCAATGGGCCGGCATTGGCGATCAGGATGTTACTGCCATGCCGACGCCGGAAGTAAAGGGCGTCAACGACACCTTGGAAGACAGCGCGAAGGAAGCCATTAGCAACGGCGATTTCCGCCGCGCCAGCCAGTTTTATGAGCAGCTCGTCGGCTCCGAAAAAGGTACGCCGGAGCAGCAATTACGCTACAAAATTGGTTTTGCCGACAGCATGCGCCGCATGGGCGATAACGACCGCGCGCTCGCCATGTACGAGGACCTCTACAGCAAAAACCCTGATAATCTAGATATCGCCGAGGGCCGCGCCCTCACCATGATGGCCACCGGCAAAACAGTAGATGCAGGCCGCGCGTTTTCCGCCATTATGGATAAAGATTCCAAACGTTGGCGCACCCTCAATGCACTGGGGATTTTGTTTGTCACCAAAAACATGATCCCCGAAGCCATGGCCTATTACACCGAAGCGCTGAACCAAAGCCCTGATAATCCAGCGATTCTCAATAACGTCGGGCTAAGCCAGGCGGTCGATCACAACTACCCGCGTGCGATCGAAGCGCTGAAACAAGGCTCCCGCGTCAGCAAAACGCCCAACCAGCGGCGGCAAATTGAGATGAATATGGCGATGGTCTATGGCGTTTCGGGCGATCTCGATACCGCGAAGGATATCGCCAGCAAATATATCGACGGCCCGGCGCTCGATAACAACCTCGGCCTCTACGCCCACCTTTCAAAGGATGATGGCTTGGCAAAAACCTACCTCAATATGGCCCTCTCCCAAAGCCCCGTCTATTACGAGCGGGCTTGGACAAACCTCGACGCGATCAGCGATTCTGGCAGCAGCGTCACTGGCGGAGCAGATTCAGGATCGAGCGCAGCATCAGGTGCTGGAGAGAATTAATTTTGTCATTCCCGCGAAAGCGGGAATCTCAAGCCTACTGTATATGTGGCCTTAGATCCCTGCTTTCGCAGGGATGACAAATTTTAAGTATGTTATTCCCGGTGTACGGCGAGCCCCGCAGGCGCCTGCATCACCGGCATCACTTCAATCTGGTTGATGTTCACATGCGCAGGTTGCGCAAGCGCCCAGCGCACGGATTCAGCAATATCCCCCGCCGTGAGAGGCTGCAAACCCTCATAAACCGCACCGGCACGTTGCTCATCACCCTTAAAACGTACGAGCGAGAAGTCCGTCTCCACCATCCCAGGCTCGATATTCGTGACTCGCACCGGTGAGCCAATCAAATCCGCTCGAAGCGCGAGCGAGAGATAGGTCACAAATGCTTTCGTCGCCCCATACACATGCCCACCCGGATAGTGATACGTCCCCGCGATAGAGGAGATGTTTACAATATGCCCACGCCCACGCGCTTTCATGCCAGGCAACAGCGCCCGCGTCATCGTCAGCAATCCAAGAATATTCGTCTCAATCATCGTCTCAAAATCAGAAAACTCCGCTTCGTCAAAATGCGTGAGCCCCTGTGCAAGGCCAGCATTATTGATGAGCGCATCAATATCGCGCCAACCGCTCGGCAATGCTTCAAGCGCTGCTAACGTTGCTTCGCGATCGCACACATCCATCGTGACAATGTGCGTTTCTGTCGCCAGCGTTGCGGCGACCTGTTTTAGCAATTCCGTCCGCCGTCCCGTGAGAATCAGTCGCGCGTCTTCCTTCGCTAACGCTTCTGCCGTTGCCTTACCAATACCCGCCGTCGCGCCGGTGATGAGGATCGTTTTTTTCATGCAACTTCCCTCGCTTTCGCGGCGTTCCATAGCGCTTCCATCTCATCCAAGCTCGCGTCCTTCACATTACGGCCCTGCGTGGTGAGGGCGTCTTCGATGGATTCAAACCGGCGGGTGAATTTATGGTTCGCATCGCGCAAGGCAGTCTCCGCATCGGCTTTGACAAACCGCACGAGATTGGTCACCGCGAACAGCAAATCACCAAGCTCTTCGGCAATATGCGCATCATCATGAGCGGCAATGGCCTCTTCCACCTCGGCGATTTCTTCTTTGATTTTCGCAATCACACCACTTGTGTCCGGCCAATCGAACCCGACACGCGCCGCGCGGCTTTGTAGTTTCTGTGCGCGCATGAGAGCGGGCAGGGCGGTCGGCACATCGGCTAGGGTGCGCGATGTATCGGTTTTTTTCTTACGCTCCTCGGCTTTAATATTTTCCCAATTTACCGTCTGCGCATCCGCTGTATCAAACGACGCATCCGCAAACACATGCGGATGGCGGCGGATCATTTTATCGTTAATGCTGGCAGCCACATCATCGAACGTGAACAGCCCAGCCTCACTCGCCATTTGCGCATGGAAAACGACTTGCAGCAGTAAATCGCCCAATTCGTCCTTCAGATCACCCATATGGCCGCGCGCGATTGCATCCGCAACCTCATAGGCTTCTTCAATCGTATAAGGCGCGATGGTCGCAAAGTTTTGCTCCAAATCCCACGGGCAGCCACCCTCAGGAGAACGTAGGCGAGCCATAATTTCCAACAGTTTTTCAATAGGTTTCATAGCAACAGCCCATTAACGAAAACTTAAACATCCGGGCTTAAAATTGTCATACCAACAACCCCTTAGGCAAGGTTTCTTTCAAGGTTATGAAGGCGTAGTTTTATGGCCCAACACGTATCCAATATTATTGCTGCGGCACAGGCGCTCCACCAGCAAGTAGAGAAGTTGGCGGAAGAGTCAGGATGTGAGGGCGGCGATGCGGCTAAAGTTGCGCTGCGGATGGTGCGCGCCTCGCAAGCCTACGGGCAGGCAATCGATATGCTATACAGCAATAAAAATATCTCGGAGTCTGATTATCACGACATGCAACGCGTCATCGCAGCGGACAAAGCATCGCTTGCCAATCCAAATCCGCATAGCAATTACATCGCAAAGGATGACTATACGAGTATTCCCGAAGGCGAAAAACGCGCGACTGCCATCATCACGAATTACCAACAACAATCCGGATTGAATACATCCCTTAATCGCATGCTGGTGCTCACCAACCAATTCAGGCCCAGCCAAGTCGCTGCCGCCACGGAAGAGTATGATAGGCACAAAATGAACGGCACATTGAATGAAATGCACATCGACGATTCACACATGCGCGAACTCTTAGCGCTGCGGGAACTGCATGGTCGCGAACAGCGCGCCGGCCGCCCCATTGGCGCGATACCCATTGATACTGCCTATAATAGCGCAGCCTATAAAACCGCCTCCACTATCTTGGAAACACCCAACAACGTGGGGCCAGCAGAGCAGCAGGCTCTCGCAAACATTCGCAACCAGCTAGGCACCATCAATGGCTTTGGCGATAATAGTCAGCAACCAATGAGCCCCTCAAGCGCCGCCTATAAAGCCAGAATGGTTCAAGCAGAGAAATTTATGGACGTGATCGCTATGGCTGCCACCGCACCGGGCGATACCGACATTCAAAAGGTCGATGCAGAAGGTATGAAAGCGTTGGCGATGGCGGTGCGCAACACACCTAAAATGTTTCGCGGCTAACACCACCCGAATTGACGCCACCCCCAAGTTGCCGTAGTGACGATACATCACTACATTCAGGACCTATGCACCGTTTTGCTTCACCCGCCCAATTCCAAAAGCTGCGCGCGACGCTGCTGCCCATCAGCGTTGCCATTGCTGTGCTGTGCGGCGTGATGGGGCTTTACCTGGCGCTTCTTGCATCTCCCGCCGATTACCAACAGGGCGAAGCAGTGCGGATTATGTATATCCACGTGCCCGCCGCCTTCATGAGCAGCGCGGTTTATGGTTTCATCGCGCTCATGTCCGCGAGTTTTCTCATCTGGCGGCACCCGCTGGCCGATATATTGGCGCGCGAATCCGCCCCCATCGGCGCAATTTTTACGTTGGTCACCCTCATCACCGGCATGCTCTGGGGCCGGCCGACCTGGGGCGCTTATTGGGTGTGGGATGCGCGGCTGACCAGCGTGTTAATCCTACTGCTGCTTTATATCGGTTACCTCGGCGTGGCGGGGGCTGCCTCGCAGGAGCGCACCAAAGTTGCAGCCGCCTGGTTGGCGCTGATTGGGGCGATTAACCTACCGATCATCAAATTCTCGGTGGAGTGGTGGAATAGCCTACACCAGGGCACCAGCCTGCTGCGCCTGAGTGGGCCGACGATCGACCCTTCCATGCTCCACCCGCTGATGCTGATGATAGCGGCATTTGTGGCGCTTTTCGTGGCGCTGTTACTGGTGCGCGCCGATACGGCCCTTAAACAAGTAAAACTTCGCCGCTTGCAGATTCAACGCATCGCGATTAAAAACGCCGCGATTGAACTATAACATCGTCATTCCCCAAATTTACGAAGTAAATTATAGGGGAATCCAGTCGGGAGTGCAGCAAGTGCCGCGGCCCGATAGATCGCCCTATAATCGCGATGCGATTTGGGCGATGACGAAAGGAGAGCCTTATGACCTTCGTCGTCACCGACGCGTGTGTACGCTGCAAATATACGGACTGTGTAGAAGTCTGCCCCGTCGACTGTTTCTACGAGGGCGAGAACATGCTCGTCATCAACCCGGATGAATGCATCGATTGCGGCGTGTGCGAGCCCGAATGCCCGGTCGAAGCCATCAAGCCCGAATCGCCGGAGCTGCTCAACTGGGTCGAGATCAACCGCGACTACGCGATGCAGTGGCCCGTTATCACCAAGAAAAAACCCGCGCCCGTGGATGCGGATGACTATAAGAATGTTGAGAATAAATTCGAAACGCTGTTTAGCCCGAATCCTGGGAGTGGGGATTAGTTTGCGCAGTCAAGAAATGGCGATTGGATCTTCAACTTGGATGATACGGCTTTAAAAGCTTTTTGCCCAATTTCTGCATGATCAAAACATTTCTCTCTGTCTGATACAGGCATGCCATGCTGAGCCATATAATCTGAGTATGCGTTAAACACGTCTTCTGTCACAACATCACCAGAGAAGGCTAAAATGCCGCCATTACCTACCATATGAGATGGAAAATCGCCTGGGAGTTTAAAATAGTAAGTTGCTTCTGCTTCTCTAGGAATAAGTGTTTTAATGAAGCTGAGAGGGTTCATATGGAACACATGCTCGATTTTATTGCTGGGCCGATACTCGTAACCACGTTCGGTTTTTTTAAAGCTTATTTCAATTGTTGCATGCAGCTCGCGTAGTGCTTGGCTAAGCGCATGAAAGGGAAGTTTGGTACGAAAATCAAAAAAATAATTATCATTTTCGCAATGCTTCTCAAAAGAAGGGTCAGCGCGCTTGGCGGCCTTTTCAAACAATTCAAGCCCCCGACGAGCCCGAGGTGCCATACCTACATCGTAGCGAGTGAGCATGTAGCACGCTCTATGATCAATCGCTCCATCGACAATCTCTTTGCGCCATACCGGGTCTTGGTTTGACAATGCATACAAATAAAAATTGGCATACTGAAAGGGGCTAATAAGCTTTTTCATAAACAGCCTTCATAACGACAGGCTATCTTTGTAAAACGAGTTTGTGACAGTTTGATGGCAGCGCACCATTTTTTATAAATCACGCGCATTAGCAAAACATGCAAAATTATAAATCAATCAACCCATTGATTTATAATCAAGTTTTTCTTTTCAAGAAAAAACAACTTCAAATTAACTAAATTTTTACCATTTTATTTGTCGAAAATTTGTGCTATACACCATTTATCTTAAGGGAATCCCCGGCCTGACAAGGGGAACCTTCGGACATCCAAGTGTACCTGGTCTGGCCCCTACCATTTGTGTGTGGGTGGGAGCTTTTGTTCAACGTTACGGGCCTTCGGGTCTTTATGTCAAAGGGTGTACCAACTATGGCAACCAAGTCAAATGCGAAAAGCAAAATCAAGGCTGTAAAAAAAGCATCGAGCAAGAAATCCACGAGCAAAGCCTCCAAAGCAAAAACCACGAAACAACTCCTCGCGAAAAAATCCTCCGCGAAGAAAACTGTGAAGGCAATCAAAGCCGCCTCGAAAAAAGCGCCGGTGAAGGCCGTGAAGAAAGTCACGTCGAAAAAAGCGGCAGTGAAAGCGTCCAAGAAGTCGGCGGTAAAAGTTGCGCCGCGCAAAGTGGCTGTGAAAAAAGCCGCGCCGAAAGTGGTGGCAAAAAAAGCCGCGCCGAAGCTCGCGACCAAAATCGCGCAAAAGCCGGTAGAGCGCAAAACGCTTGATCGCGCCCCAGCGCCTGCACAAAAAGCACCGATGAATGTGGTCGCGCGTCCGCAACACCGCGTGCCGGTCGTTGCCCCGCAACCATCGAACAAGAAGCAAAGCTACGCCGTGGGTGAATATGTGGTTTACCCAACGCATGGCGTCGGCAAAATCTTGGGCCTCGAGTCCGAGAAGATCGGTGATTTCGAGCTGAAAGTATTCGTCATCGCGTTCGAGAAGGACAAGATGACGCTGCGCGTGCCGGTTGGCCGTGCGGAAGCCGCTGGCCTGCGCTCGATCAGCAGCAACGACCAAATCACCCGTGCACTTTCCACGCTTAAAGGCCGCGCCAAAATCGCGCGTGGCATGTGGAGCCGCCGTGCGCAGGAGTATGAAGCAAAAATCAACTCCGGCAACCTGGTAGCCATCGCGGAAGTGGTGCGCGACCTGCATAAAAACGTCGATCAATCCGAGCGCAGCTACAGCGAGCGGATGATTTATGAAACCGCCATGCACCGCCTCTGCGGCGAAGTAGCGGCCTCTGAGCGCGTCGATATCAAGGACGCGCAAGACCGTCTGCTGAAAGTGCTGCGCAAGCAAGCGGCGGAAGCAGCATAAGCTTTACTGATTGAGTCATTTTCGAAACCCGTTTAGGCTCGCGCTTAAACGGGTTTTTTCTTGGAGGATTGCATGGCATCGAAGCAAGACGTACTCGACGAAGCACTCGCGCGCGGTATCATCACTGCCGACCAACGCAAACAAATGGCGCAAATGGATGCCGCCGAAAAAGCTGATAATGAAGAGCGCATCAAGCCCGTCGGCACCTTCAACGAAATCTTCGTCACGTTTGGGGTAGTGCTTCTTGTCAACGCCATTACAGGCCTGATTGGCATGCTGTTCAAAAATCCCATGCTTACCAGCATCGCCTCCGCCGGCATCGCTTGGATAGTGGCACTGTATTTTCATCAAGGTAAACGTTTCCGGCTGCCCATCATCTACGCCTGCCTCAGCGCGGCTTTTGCCCTTGGTGTCGGTATCAAAATCGGACTAACCGGCACGGATAAAATGAGCAGCCTTTTCTCAACGAAGGATGGCTTATGGCCCACCGTTATCCCGCTGTTAGCCGTCTTGGGCGCGCTCATCACCGGCGCTGCGCGCTTTCGTATCCCCTTTCTCATGTTGCCTGTCGCGATTTTATTTGCTGTCACGGTCAGTTGCGCTGCTAGCTTCAGCACGCAGGATACACCGTATAAACTCCTTCTCGGTAGTTGCGGCTTAGTCATTCTCGCTGTCGCCATCTCCTTTGACCTAAAAGACCCGCACCGTGTCACCCGCTGGAGCGACTTTGCCTTCTGGTCGTATGTCGTTGGCTCGCCGCTTTTCGTGCATGCCATCTTTCTTTCCGTCCTCAGCAACATGGGGAAGGAATGGCTTATGAGCGGCAGCCTCTGGCTCGAAATGATCGTCCTCACCGCTGCCGTAAGTTTCACAGGCGTGCTGCTCAATCGCCGCGCGTTGATTCTCTCAACCTTAATCTATGTTGGCTTCATCATTTTCCGCTTATTGGCAGGGCTTGCACTCGGTGCTCCGGCGGTGATCCTCCTCGTCAGCGTGCTGCTGATTGGCCTTTACGTCACCGCCCTCGGCTCGCGCTGGACCCATGTGCGCCACTGGATCATGACGCGCCTGCCCAAAAACTGGACATGGCTAAACCGTCTACCGCCTTACTAGCGCTGCCGTACTGGAAGCTCCGGCATGACGAGCAAATGACGTAAGTCACTCGCTTTGTTGCGACTATTAACGCACATGCGATCAATAGGCGTTGCTAATCGATATTCGCAATTATAACGCCGGATTGTGATGTTTCTGTCCAAATCATCAACCACCGCACTTACATGCATAGGAATGGCAAAGCTGCGCGGCGTAATTTCAAGAGACTCCACATCGTCGCGAGGGACATAGGTTTTAGGTAAAAATCCATCCACCAACACTTGGCTACCAGGGTACGCCTTCTTGAGTTCGCCTAAATAGGCGATGGTTCTTTCCGTTTGCAAGGAATTGGTGCCGTTATGGCTAGTGAGCACAATCGCATCGAATTTTGGCGAGCTCGCTGCGGGTGTTAGATAAGACTCGATATCTCTCATTGGGCATGGCTGGAATTGAATATCATCGACTGAAATAAAAATTGGGTGCCCAAGCTTATCTTGGCAGGGCCGCACGGATTGCTGACGTATGTAGGTGTCCACGTCACTTTTATCGCCCAGCACAAGCACATGTTTGGCCGGCGGAGCAATCCGAATACTTGCCATCCTCGAGTGAGAAGGAAGGTGCAACCGCGGGGCCATTAACATCATGCTCTCCTTTATGACGGCAAAACATAAAGGAATTTTAAACGGTCATGTGTGAAGCTTTTATGACAAGCGCGGCTAAAATTGCCGTTCCACCATCAATTTCTTGATCTCTGCAATCGCCTTCGCCGGGTTCAAACCCTTCGGGCAGGTCTTCGCGCAGTTCATGATCGTGTGGCAACGATAGAGCTTGAACGGATCCTCAAGGTCATCCAGCCGATCACCCGTGGCCTCGTCGCGACTATCGATAATCCAGCGGTAGGCATGCAGCAAAATCGCTGGGCCTAAATAGCGATCCGGGTTCCACCAATAGCTGGGGCAAGAAGTGGAGCAGCACGCACACAAAATGCACTCATAAAGCCCATCCAGCTTCTCGCGATCTTCCGGCGATTGCAGCCGCTCGGCATTAGCCGGAGCAGGGGAGTCCGCCTTCAGCCACGGCTCAATCGACTCATACTGCGCGTAGAAATGGTTCATATCCGGCACCAAATCCTTCACTACCTTCATGTGCGGCAGCGGGTAGATGTTCACATCCCCCTTCACCTCAGCAATCGGCTTGGTGCAGGCGAGGGTGTTCGTCCCATCGATATTCATCGCGCATGATCCGCAAATTCCCTCCCGGCAGGAGCGGCGGAACGTGAGGCTGGCATCCATCTCGTCTTTCATTTTAATCAACGCATCGAGCACCATCGGCGCGCATTTATCAAGGTCGATCTCAAACCGGTCGATCCGTGGGTTGAGTGGCTTGCCGCTTCCATCCACATCCTCCGGATCCCAACGATAGACGTTGAATACCTTAATCCGCGTCGCCCCTTCCGGCGCGTCGAAATGTTGGCCATCTTTGCTGATTTTAGAATTGGCGGGCAGTGCAAACTCAACCATGGCGGTCTCCTAGCTTTCTTGCGGAACAATGTTGGGGACGAGCGGCAGCCCTTGCTGCTGCTTGGCGCGAATCTCGCGCACCGTTTTTTCCATCGCGATCGTGCGCGCCGGATTATTGGGGTGCGTGCGCGTGACATAAATCGAATCCGGCTGTGCCTGCGAGATAATCCGCCACAAATCCGGCGCATCCTCGATTTTATAACCAGCCCGCGCAAGAATATAGAGGCCGACATAATCTGCTTCCGCCTCAAACTGCGGCGAATAGCGTAGCAGCGCCTGATTACCACCCAGCCGCGTAAACGAGCCCTTGCTATTCACGCCGCTCGCCCCAGCAGCAATATCCGCCAGCATGCCTGCCGCCAGGCCATAATTAGCATTATGTTCCTGCTTATCGATATGGCGCATCACGTTGTGCCCCATCTCATGCGCCAGCACGAAGGCGAGTTGATTATCGTTCTGAATGAAGTCCACCATCGCCGGGTTAATCACGACCGCTTTCCCATCCGTATGTGCATTCAGCGCATGCTCGTGCGAATTCATGCTGATGGTGAAAATGCAATTGCTATCGGGCGGCTGCGGTAGCTCGTCGCAGAGTGCCCCCGCCGCGCGCTGAATCCGCTCGGCAATCGGCCCTAACCGCTGGTCCAGCGCTTCAATCTGCTTGTACCCATAATTCTTCTTATCGTTAAAGTAGATCGGTGCCTTGGTGGCCGCGGCCGCCTGTGCCGCTTGCTCAGCCTTAAGCTCCGCGTCGCTGTAATGCGGCTGGTTCGTCGTCGGCGTTGCACAAGCGACGAGAGCTAACAAGGCAGCAGATGACAAAACTGTGCGTGCAGTGAGCACTAATAAACCCGTTTTTTCGGTGGCACGGGCTGTACATCGCTCGTCATGGTTTTCATGTGGACGGGGCGGTAGTCGATTTTGAGATCGCCCTTATCCGTCAGCCAGCAGATGGAATGTTTTTGCCAGTTTGCATCATCGCGGTCAGAGAAGTCTTCCCGCGCATGCGCCCCGCGTGATTCCTTACGGTTTTCAGCGCAAGCAACCGTGATGAGCGCTTGCGAGCGGAGGTTGTCGAGCTCAAATGTTTCGATAAGATCGGAGTTGAAAATCAATCCACGGTCGGCGGTTTTAACGTCGTTGAAAGAGTTGTATACCTCTTTCATTTTCTTCACACCCTCAGCGAGCGTTTCCTGCGTACGGAACACGGCGGCGTGGTTTTGCATCGTCCGCTGCATCGTCCGGCGAATCACAGCTGTCGGCTGCGCCCCGTTCGAGTAACGAATTTTATCAAACCGCGTGAGGAGTTTTTCTGTCACCGCTGGGGCGACGGATGAAACTTTCACATCACGCTTCACAATATCACGCGCGCGATGGGCAGCAGCACGGCCGAACACGACGAGATCGAGCAATGAGTTGGAACCAAGGCGATTCGCGCCATGCACCGATACACACGCCGCTTCACCAATCGCCATAAGGCCCGGCACCACCGTATCCGGATTACCGTTTTTCAACGTCACCACTTCACCGTGGTAATTGGTGGGGATGCCGCCCATGTTATAATGCACCGTCGGCAGCACGGGGATGGGTTGCTTCGTCACATCCACACCGGCGAAAATCTTCGCGGTCTCGGAAATGCCGGGGAGTTTTTCATGTAGCACGGCAGGGTCTAGGTGATCCAGATGCAAGAAGATGTGATCCTTCTCTTCGCCCACACCACGGCCTTCGCGGATCTCCACCGTCATCGCGCGCGAAACAACGTCGCGGCTTGCCAAATCTTTGGCTGATGGTGCGTAACGCTCCATGAAGCGCTCGCCCTTGGAATTGACGAGATATCCGCCTTCACCGCGTGCGCCCTCCGTAATCAAGCAGCCGGAGCCGTAAATCCCGGTTGGGTGGAATTGCACAAATTCCATATCCTGTAGCGGCACCCCCGCGCGCGCCGCCATGCCACCGCCATCGCCAGTGCAAGTATGCGCCGAAGTTGCGGAGAAATACGCGCGGCCGTAACCACCCGTGGCGAGCACGGTTTGCTGACCGTAAAAACGATGGAGCGTGCCATCATCGAGATTCCACGCGAGCACACCGCGGCACTCACCATCATCCGTCATCAACAAATCCAGCGCAAAATATTCAACGAAGAATTTGGCTTTGTGCCGTAGCGCTTGCGTGTAAAGCGTGTGCAAAATGGCGTGGCCGGTGCGATCCGCCGCGGCGCAAGTGCGTTGTGCGGC
>JBGAJE010000200.1:0-2041 GCA_044225085.1 Rickettsiales bacterium
CGGCCAATAATCACGGTGGAAACTGCGGATTTGCTGCAATGCCCCATCAATCCGGTAACGCAACCGCAGGAATGATCCTTCTGGCTCAAAGTGAATATCCGAACAACCCTGCTTGATCGCATCAATTAGCAGCGCATTCACTAGCCGCACGGTCGGGTTCACATATCCTTCTTCACGCCCATCGAGTTGCGCTTTATCGCGAATACCCGTCTCAATTTCCCGCAAAATCCCATCGATGGAGAGATCATACGAATAATACCGCTCGATCAGCTCTGTTACTTCAGTTTCAGTACAATAAACCGGAATAATCTTCGCATTCTTGTCGAGATGCCGCCGCACCTGATCGATCGCCAGCACGTTATACACGTCCGCCATCGCGAGCTTGACCGTTCCACCGGACTGCGCCACCGGGATCACCTTGTTACGAATACAAATGTCACGTGGCACCAGCGCCAGCAACGACGTATCAAGCATTGTCGTTTTCGGATCGAACCGTTCGCTGCCAGAGCTTTCCGCCAGCACTTCCCCAAGCGCACTCTCGGTGATGAAGTTCATCGAGATCAGCACACTGCCTAGCAGCTTTTTTGACTTTGCCTGCTCGCGCAACGCAATTTCAAGCTGATCAGGCGAAATTAGCCCAAGCGCAATGAGCTTTTCACCAATGCGCAGCGGTTTGGAGGTCGTTTTTCCCGGTACCACTTCACCCGGCGCATCGACAATTGGCGGAACTGCTTCAATAGGTGGCGGCGGAGGTGGCGGTGCAGGTATAGGAGCGGCCTCCGGCGCGGGCGCTGCGCCAGCAGCCCTCTCCGCCTTGGTCTTTCCACCCCGCCCCTTCGACAGGAAATCGCCTTCTGAGGAATCCTGGTCGGCCACTTATTCTCCCATGCGGATGAGACTCCGCGCGCTACGTTTTTCTTTTTAATATAGCAGTATTATATAGTCCATCTGCAAGCAAATTGAATATCCTCTTCTACCGATAGCGTTGCATTGCACATCCATTGTTTTTTTCAGTACACATGTTCTCATTTCGCGCTTAGATGCGCTGTTGATAACGAAAGCCATAACACTGTTCTACGGCATTGGCTTCCTCATCGGTGGCCTATGTTTGGCGACCTGGCTCCGCGCCCGCCACGTCAACCGCGCGATTAGCAACCGTCCTGACGCATGAAGCCAAAACACGCACGCCTGCGCTTTCTCCTCATTAGCCTCGTCGTCATGGCCGCCGCTGCGACTGCGATCCTCTACGCCTTCCGCGACCAGATGATTTTCTTCTACACACCAACTCAACTCGCCGCCAAACGCACCGAGCCGGGGTTTGAAACCACGCACACCTTACGTATCGGCGGCCTGGTCAAAAAAGGTAGCATAAAAAACCTAAAGCCCACCGGCATCCGCTTCACCATCACGGATTTAACGGATGATATTGCCGTCACTTACACGGGCCTAATCCCTAGCCTATTCCGCGAAGGCCAAGGCGTCGTCGCCCAGGGAACCCTCAACCCCGACGGCAGCATGACCGCTCAAACCATCCTCGCCAAACACGATGAAACCTACATGCCACCCGACGTAGTGAATGCCCTCAAAGCCTCCGGCAGGTGGCAAGAATATGGTAACGCCTACCAAAAACCCAAACCTACCGCTGTAAAGCCATGATCCCCGAGCTCGGCCAGCTTTGCCTCGTCCTCGCCTTTCTTGCGAGCCTCATGCAAGCAAGCATCCCACTGCTTGCGCGGTGGAATAAGCCTTACCCGCTCCTTCACCTCACGAAACCCCTCGCGGCGATCACATTTCTTCTCATCACCACCGCCTTTGCTGCATTAGTAACCTGCCATGTCATGTCCGATTTTTCGGTGCTTACGGTGGTTTTAAACTCCCACACCAGCAAGCCGCTGCTTTATAAAGTCGTCGGCACCTGGGGTAACCACGAAGGTTCGATGCTGCTTTGGATGTGGGTGCTTTCCACCTGCGCCTTCCTCGTCGCCTATTTACGCGCGACCGATCCCGAGCTCAAAGCCACTACACTCGCGATTCTCGGCCT
>JBGAJE010000029.1:0-14689 GCA_044225085.1 Rickettsiales bacterium
GGTCGACAGAACCTCGATTACAGCACGATTTATACGAAAATCGTGAATGATTTACACCTGCAGCATCATATCGATGTGATGCCCCCGCAAACAGTGCAATCGCACTTGGTGGCAAATGCGGAGCAAACGCCCGGCCAGCGCGTGGTCGGGCCTGCTCAGACGGATGGCATCATGAATGCGCAATCCCCCATCCTAATCACTGCCCGTTAACGGCGGATTGTCATAAAAGCTTCACAAAAAATCGGCCTCCTACGTGGTATTCTCTAAGGTGGGAAAAACCATGAGGTTAGGTTGACATCAGACCTTTCAGAGTTCGAAATTAATCCACTCGCCGATAGCGAGACGGAAGAGCGCGCAAAGCTTGCGGCGCTGCGCACTGCGCATGAGGAGGCAACGTTGCCAGGCAGCGGCGCGCCTCTATTGAAGCCGACAGCGCGCAAAGTTGATAGCTCGTACCAGCATTACCTTTTCGGTAGCGCTGGTTCGACAGATCGGCCGGTATGGAGCGATAGCGTCAAAGGCCGGGCGACGATTCGCCTTGTTTCACGCGGTATTTTCGGCTCGATGGCGTTTGCGCTCGGTGGACGATATGCGTCGCGTCAGCTGGAAGGCTACTCACCCCAAGAATTCGATCATAGCAAACCGCTGCAATGGCTTGCGAAAGGTTTTGATGTCACACTTGGGAATGCCATCAAACACACGGTGAAGTTGGGTGCGCGGCTGGGGCATACGCCCGAGGAAGCGGCGCGCATTGCTGAGAAAGCAGTACAGTTCCGCCAATCGCTCAATGGTGGGTTGGGGCGCAGTTATGGTGGCGAAGTCGTCAATGTGACGTTTGACTTCGCGATGGCATCGATCGGCGATGCGGCAGCGCGGAACTTCATCGAAATGCTTGATCCGAACACGGCGAAAACATGGCTCGTGAACGACAAAGGTGAAACGGCGCAAAAAGGCGAAAAATCGCATATCGATTTCGGCAAAATGGTCAGGGGGCTTGGTAGCACCACATGGCGCATTTTATCGAAAAACCAAGGTGAGGATTGGTTTGCGGGGATTATGTATGTCTACCAAATGCGGGCGCAGCGTCATTTGCTTTCCCATGCGTTTAACGATCGCTTCAAAGGCCATCAGGTGGTGTTTGATAATAACCTCAATGGCGGGGTGTATAAGGTCAACAATGCGGGGCAGATTGTTGGGGATTACCAACTCCCCGGCGCGATTGATCTGCATGCGCGATTTGTGGGGTACAACTGGTATACGCTGATGTTCCGTGAGGGATATGACCAAATCGCGGCTGGGTTCCAGCGTTGGAAAGACGATCATTTTGCGATTCATCCGCATGTGCCGGAGTTTATGCAGCATCCGCTGGAAAGCACGGGCTGGCTAGCACGCTACATGACGAAAAGTTTGATCAAGGCGAATCTCTATATGAACCCGGCGGTGGTGCCGTTCTGGCTATTCCGCTCGCCGCAAAGCAAATGGCGGGGCGGGGCGATTCACCCGGATGCGCCGAATCTGAACCCGGAGAATCGCCTCCAAGTGCCCAATGCATTTGAGCCGCATAATTACGACCATTACCCGACCGCGACGACGTTCGATAAGTTCGAGAAGGGTTTCAGCCAGATGTTGAATCCGTTCGGGAAGATTTCCTACAAAGCGGGAACCTATGTGAATAATTGGGGCAATAAGATTTTCAGAGGCCCTGGTGTCGTTAATAATTTCATGGGAGCGGTAGGTAGCCGGCAGCGCGAAGAGCTGATGCGCAATTATACAAACGCGGCATTCTCATACACCCCGTATATGTTCGCGAAGGCAGAGACGGCGCTGCGAGTGGATGAGCGGCCACCGAATGGCGATCTCGGCGAGATGGATAAGGCAATCTACGGCTGGATGCATGATGTGTCGCGGCTTCATTTGCGTGATGCGTGGGATAAAACTAAACTCATCGCGCGGTTGGGTACGCATTTCGAGCATGAGCCGGTGCGTGATGGCACGCCGGTGCCTGCCAATCCAGTTATGGTTGCTGCAATACCGCGTACGGCCGTGCTGCCAGAAGGGCGTAAGCGTCATGATCCGGTGATGCTCGATGCGGCGAATGACGATTTTAAAAAGGCCAATGATAATCGCCCGCTCACCCATGTGGAGCGCGCGACAGGCACGCATGGACAAGCACCTGACTCCGCAACTACGGACACGGATGCGAAAGACCGACATTGGGCGGAAACCGTTGCTGGGCGATCGCTCGGCGGGCAGTTCGTGTCCGGGTCGCCGACACATCATTAATTCACACGGGTTGAATTCTCGCGTAAGCTTATGCTATGGGTGATGCATCGAAAGGTGGCATGCATGAAGCGCTTGGTTTTATCGGTTGCGTTGGCGGGTGTTTTTCTTGCCTCTCATGCTATGGCGGAGCCACGCTGCCGGCCAACGACGCAGATTAATACGGTCAATTATCCCGGCGCGAAGAAGATCCCGAATAACAACAATTTGATTTTGCCGACAGGGAAATCCATCACGGCAAGCGGGCAAAAATTGCTGATTATCGGTCGTGTGCTCGATAGCCATTGCATGCCCGTGCCGGAAGTGATGGTGGAGTTGTGGCAAGCCAATCCGTTCGGTGAGTGGGTGTTGGCTGGGCCCGATGATCTTTCGACGCCGAACCCCACGTTTGCTGGCGCGGGGCGCGTGGTGACGGATACGGATGGGCAGTTTCAGTTTATCACGGCGTTCCCGGGCGCAGTCGGGAAGCGTGCACCGAATCTCAACGTCAAAATTCATGGCGACGACGTGCCAAATTTTTCGACGGTGCTATTTTTTGCTAACGATCAGCGGAATATGGACGATAGCGTTTATAAAAACCTTACCCCTGCTGGCCGGTCTGATGTCACGCTGCATATGGGCCAGACGGATGATGGGGATTTGGCGGGGACGATCGATATTTATCTGCCGAGCAAAGCGCCGTACCGGACTTATTAACGCTTATTTAACCCATCCTCCGCTATAGTCCGCCCATGGTGGAAGAATCCGACAGACATAGCAATATCGCCGCGGCTTTGGCCGCCGACTTCCCCGATTTGCCAAATTCGGGTGTGTATCACAGTGTCATTGCTGCCGTGGTGCGGATGGCCCAGGCAGCCGAAGCAGGCAGAATCAGTGAAGCGGAACTGGCAACAATAGCGCCTGCACAGGCAAATGTTCCACCCATGCCGACGCATGAAGAATTAGAACGCGATGGAAAGCTCTATAGTCAGCGGTTCGCTGCTGCCGAAAAAGCGGGGAGAAAATATAATATCATCGACCATCTCAAAGATGTGTGGATGCCGTGGATTGAGACGGGAGAGCTTACTCGTCCGATTTTATATCAAAGGTCCGGATCAGCTTATGGGGACAGATCAGCTTATCACGCATTGGCGAATTGGCTCAAAAAAGACGGGAACGATTTAAAAGAGGCACTTGGAGGATTTGATATACCTAATCGAAGTGTTGTAGCTCGCAGCGGTATCACGGAAGAACAACGTAGAGAGGCACGGCGAATAGTAGCTTTAGATAAAAAAGAGCAAGAACGAGCTAGGTCTAGAAGACGGCGCGACGAAGCAGAAACTGCTCGGTAGAGATAAATATTTCCAACTACCTCGGTGCGATCATATCCTCTGGACGCACCCATTGATCGAATTGTTCGCTTGTCAACAATCCGAGTGACATCGCCGCAGCTTTCAGTGTTGTGCCTTCTTTATGCGCTTTTTTGGCGGCTTTGGCGGCGTTGTCGTAGCCGATATGGGGGTTGAGCGCGGTTACCAGCATCAATGATTCGTTGAGCAGTTGAGTGATGCGATCCGTGTTCGCTTCGATGCCGACGACGCAATTATCGGTGAAGCTATTGCATGCATCAGCGATGAGGCGGATCGATTGCAGCACGTTATAGATGATGACGGGCTTGAATACGTTCAGCTCCAAATGCCCATTGCTGCCGCCGATGGTGACGGTGACGTGGTTGCCCATGACTTGCGCGCATACCATCGTCATCGCTTCGGATTGTGTCGGGTTCACTTTGCCGGGCATGATGGAGGAGCCGGGTTCGTTCTCTGGCAAGGAAATCTCGCCAAAGCCGCAGCGCGGGCCAGAGCCGAGCAGGCGGATGTCGTTGGCGATTTTCATGAGTGAGACAGCGCAAGTGTTGAGTGCGCCCGAAACATCCACCAGCGCATCATGCGTGGCGAGTGCCGAGAATTTATTGGCGGCAGTCACAAACGGCAATTTGGTGATGTTTGCGACTTCGGCGGCGAAGGCTTCAGCGAAGCCTTTTTTGGCGTTGAGGCCGGTACCGACGGCGGTGCCGCCTTGGGCTAAATCCATCAATTCATGCAGTACGCCACGCTCACCCATGCGCATGATGTTTTCCTTGATCATCTGCGCGTAGCCGGAGAATTCCTGGCCGAGGGTGAGGGGGGTGGCGTCCTGCAAATGGGTGCGGCCGATTTTGATAATGCTGTTGAACGCATGAGCTTTTTTATCGAGCGCTTTATGCAGGTGGTGCAACGCCGGAATCAGCCGGTTGTGGATCTCCATTGCGGCGGCGATATGCATCGCGGTGGGGAAGGAATCGTTGCTCGATTGGCCCATGTTGACATGGTCGTTCGGGTGCACAGGTTTTTTGCTGCCCATGGTGCCGCCGAGCATTTCAATCGCCCGGTTGCTGATGACTTCATTCGCATTCATGTTTGTTTGCGTGCCCGAACCTGTCTGCCAGACGACGAGGGGGAAGTGGTTGTCGAGCTTGCCTTCCATCACTTCCGTCGCGGCATCCACCACTGCTTTGCCGATGGATTTATCGAGGCCGGCGATGTTCATATTCACGGTGGCTGCGGCGCTTTGAGGATGCCGAATGTGCGGATGAGCGGTTTGGTGACGGTTCCCGCCGCCGATTTTGAAATTCATCAGCGAACGCGCAGTTTGCGCGCCCCAATATTTGTCGCTCGGCGATTTCACCGAACGAATCGGTTTCCATGCGGGTGGCGGTTTGCATTTTTGCGGCGGTCATGATCGTTCCTCGACAGGGTGACAAACGTTTATCTCTCCCCTACATAATAGGAATCATGACAGACGCAACTATAGAAGTTTCCAAGCCGCATTACTGGAGCGATGCGACCAAGCACCTCGCCAAAAATTGCCCGACGATGAAACAGCTCATCGCGCGATATAAAGGCGAGGGGCTGCAATCGCGACCGGATGGATTTTACACGTTGCTGCGCGCGATTGTCGGCCAGCAGATTTCGGTGAAAGCGGCAGATTCGGTGTGGGCGAAGCTGGTGAAAACGGTCGATCCGCTGACGCCGGAAAATTTACTGCGTAAACGCGACACAACTTTGCGCAAATGCGGCCTTTCGGGCTCGAAAGTTGTCTATGCGCGCAATGTGGCCGCGTTTTTTAAGGATCGGGGGCGAGGAGCAGGCGCTTGGCATAATTATGCGGATAGCGATATCATCCGTGAGCTGACAGAGATCAAAGGCATCGGCAGCTGGACGGCGGAGATGTTTCTTATTTTTCATCTCATGCGCCCGGATGTGTTGCCGCTAAAGGATTTGGGGCTGCTGAAAGCCATCGACCTGCACTACACCAACGGCAAGCGTCTCACCGCCAAAGAATACGAAAAAATGAGCGAAAAATGGAAGCCCTACCGGACGGTGGCCACTTGGTACCTCTGGCGGGCTTTGGACCCGGTTCCGGTGGAATATTAGTGATTTTTCGCGATTTATTCCCAGTTTTTGACGGAGTTGTCATCAAACTGTCATAGTTCGGCGGTAGTATGAAGCTATGCCAGGAACACACACAAACGCTGAAATGCAACGATTGCTCGATGCCGCGCAAGAAGCGGAGCGTCGGCAGCAAGCGCGCGATGAAGAAGAGGAATCGCGCAAACAATTGCAGCAGCAGCTCGCCGCGCAAATTCTGGCAGATGAATTAAAGGGTGATATTCACGACCCTGAAACCCGTCGGATCATACGTGAAGTCTACCATATGGATCCGCGCGAGTACGGCCATCCGGAACGTGGCATGGGCCGCATGATTCTGCGCGGTTCTAAGTACGATGGTCTTCCACAACTGCAAGCCATGGAAGAAGGTGTGCTGATGCGTGGCAGAGCAGAAGGCAAAGAAGGAATCGACCTTGCAGTAGATCTTTTTCGTGCGTTTGAAGGGCAGTCAGAATCTGGCCCGGATAACCATGGTGCGATTGTCAGACTGATGACGGGGGGCCGCGAAGGTCTCCCTTGGTGCGGTGCTACGGTAGAGCACATTGGTGAAAAAACAATGCCGGGTGTTTGGAAACCTAAAAACCCGTTACTTGCTAGCAGTTATGTTGATGATGCGCGCGATCATGGATCACTCCGCGGACGTCAGGGCTATATGCCGCGCAAAGGGGACTATGTATTCCTAGACCATCATATCGGTATGGTGGTTGATGTATCGGCAAATGGGGAAGTCACCTATATGTCGGGCAACTATGCGGATGGCGTAAGACCTGCGGTATTGGATATGAATAAACCTCTTCCGGGCGGTGTTATCGGTTTTGGTGACACGCATGCACAAGCGGCAGCAAAGGGCAAAAGCGCTTCACTCCATGGGCCGGCGCAGTCTATTAAAAAAGCTGAAGTTGTGCCAAGCACCGAACAGGCAGCCATTCTTGAACAATCTTCTATGCTCTCGGGTTTGAAGCTCGATCTTACGAATTTGAATCTTGCCTATAGCCACATACCTGGTGCGCCGAGTGATGTGCCAGCGCAAAACGTTACTGTGGCTGCAAAGCCTGTGGCTGAACGCACACCTGCATAACTTATCCACCGATCTCCTTTCTGTTCCTAATACACAGCATTCGTCTCTACGCATTAGCCAGTGCGGCTTTGCGATTGAATCGCGCCACATATTGCACCGCAACACATTGATTTCACAGAACCTTCACATTTCTCCCGTTGTGCGTTGTTAGGATAGCGAAAAATAAATGCAGGAAGACATGCAAAACGACGGATTGCGGGGGCTGGGAGACAATTTGCCGGAGGGCGGTTTTCCCCAGATGGAGGTTGGGGCGAGCGCGGATGCGCCGTTTCTTATGCTCGATCCCGAACAGCTTTATTATCATGGCAAAGCCTATCAGGATGTTTGGCTGCGGGCGTTGGCGTGGCTGGATTCGGGCCTGCATGGTTATGTAAAGCTTCGATTGCAGGAAACGAAGAATCTCTCGACGCGGGAGATTGCCGATATTTTTATGCGCATCAGCGATGCCGTCTGGGCGCATAATGACACATTCGGTTTGTGGCACCGGTTATGGGGGCTGGGTGCTTCCTACGAAAAAATTCCGATTCAGGAGAAGTTCAATAACCGCCTCTGCGTGCCGAATGCGGATGGGAAGACGCTGGATTATGTGAAGTCCGACGACATTGTGCCGCTTTTTGCATCGAAAAATCCGGCGGACTGGCCGCGCGTTTTCTACACTTCAAACCATGCGCGGGCGTGGCGTAGCACGGATCTTACGGAGCTGACGAGCGGCATCGAGCGGCTGGGGCAGGATGCGACGGGCAAGCCACTCGACATCTATCGCTTCACCCATAAGCCACCGATGCCAAATGACGCGGCGGGTAAGACGATTGTGCTGCTTGCCTGCAGCACCGAGCGGGACATGTATCGCAATGGCGCGCGGTTGATTCATCGGCGGTTGGATTTGCTGGAAGATCCAAATGCGCAGAACCCTGCCAAACGTACGCGTGAAAATATCTCGCCGGCAGCATTGCGGCTCGCGAAGTTGCTGATAAAGACGATGGCGGAGCCACGTTCGCAACGGCTAATCAACCTCGATTGCGCGAATATCGATATGGATCCCGAGTTGAAGAAACATCCCTTTATCGCGGATCACTTGGTGCGGATGAGTGGGGAGGATATTCGGTTTGAGGAAAATAACCCGGTTATTTTGCGCGCGGATGCAGCGGCGATTGCGGATCGTTTTCGGGGCATTGGCTTCAGCCTTGGTTGCAACACGGTGACCGATACGGTGCGGTTTTTTAAGCAGGAATGCGCGGCGCTGGGTACGCAGCTTAAAATCAGCTGCCCGGATGGCTCCTATCGCACGGCGACGGAGGCGGATATTCGGGCTATTATTAGCCATTTGGAGCTTTTGAACCTCGCGCCTGGTGAAGTTCCCTTAACGCAGGCAGAGCGTGAGTTTGGCATGCAGCGCGCCAGCATTTTGAACACGCAGGATATGACGGCCGGGCATTTGGTGAACCCAAATACGGCGCAGTATGATCGTCGGCAGGACCGGCTGATTAAAATCGAGGGGGCGAAAGAACATTCCGGCCATAGTATCGTGCATATGTTGGGGAAAGCGGGCCCTAATGGACATTGGGGTTTTCTTATGGATCCGGCCAATGCCGATCGCCCGCATTACGAAGAAGCGCAAGCCGCTGTGAGACGATTCTTTTCAGAAAAATATAAAAATGAAGATAAAAAACAAGGAGATGTTGGTGCTCACACCATGCGCGCTGCGATGCGTGGAGCAGTGCCGGCGTCTTTTGCAAGCTTAGTGGGTGGTGGCCGTTAACGAATTCTTAGGTTTTCTGTGATTTACTGGGCGTATGAGCTTAATTTCTTTCTACATACTAATTACTGGCGCCGGATTGCTGCAATATGTGCTAATGCACTCGCGGCCAGCGGTGATCCTGGTTGCGGCGCGTCGCCGCTAATTTCCCACTAATTGCTTGAGATTTTTAGCCTGCTATGGCAGGTTCGGCCCCTATTTTGGAGGAGGCCGTTATCGCTATTTTCTTACATGTTGGGGATTTGCCTGCGTCGGTGACGTTCGATGGCGATATCGCGGTCGATACCGAGGCGATGGGGCTCAATAACCATCGCGACCGGTTGTGCCTCGTCCAGCTTTCGGATGGGAATGGGGACGAGCATCTCGTGCAATTCCTCCCCGGCCAGTTCAATGCGCCGAATCTGTGTAAGCTGCTGACGGACCCCAAGCGTGTGAAGCTTTTCCATTTCGCCCGGTTTGATGTGGCGATTATGAAGCAATATCTGGGCGTGGTGACGGCGCCGATCTACTGCACCAAAATCGCCTCGCGCCTGACGCGGACGTTTACGGATCGTCATGGCTTCAAAGATTTGTGCCGGGATTTGATCCAGGTGGAAGTCAGCAAGCAGCAGCAAACTTCTGATTGGGGTCAGCCAACGCTTTCGCCGGAGCAGCAAGAGTATGCGGCATCAGATGTTAGATATCTCCATAGGTTACGTGAAAAACTTAATGTGATGCTTGAGCGTGAAAATCGCACCAATCTTGCTGCCGAATGTTTCAAATTCCTCCCCACCCGTGCCGTTCTCGATCTTGAAGGCTGGCCGGAAATCGATATCTTCGCGCATTAGCCTCTCCACTTGTCATTCCCGCGAAAGCGGGAATCTTAAAAACAGCCATGAAACAGTATTACGTTTATATACTGGCAAGCAAACCGGGCGGTATACTCTATATTGGATTCACCAGCGATTTGATTAAACGGAGCTACCAGCATCGTGAACATGTGACGGAGGGATTCACCAAAAAATACTTTGTAAGACGGCTAATTTATTATGAAATCTATGAAGACCCCACGGCAGCCATCACCCGTGAAAAACAGTTGAAAAAATGGAATCGAGACTGGAAAATTGAGTTAATTGAACGAGAAAACCCGCAATGGTTGGATTTATGGCCGACGATCGTTTAAGATTCCCGCTTTCGCGGGAATGACAAGCTTGGAGATAGGTGCATACAGTGAAGACCGCAAAAAATATAACGACTAATAACCATGCCCAGATTCTCGCTTCCGCGCGCGCCGTGATTGCGCGTGAGGTGGAGGGATTGCAAGCGGTGGCGGATTCGTTGGACGAGCAGTTCATCGCGATCGTGGAAAAAATTGCAGGGTTGAAGGGCCGTGTGATTATCAGTGGCATGGGTAAGTCGGGCCACATCGCGCGCAAAATTGCGGCGACTTTGGCCTCAACCGGCACGCCCGCGCATTTCGTGCATCCATCCGAGGCGAGCCACGGCGATTTGGGGATGATTACGGCGGATGATCTGGTGGTGTGTCTGTCGAACTCCGGCGAAACGCATGAGCTGCGCGATATCATCGCTTATGCGCGGCGATTTGGGATTCCTTTGGTGGCTCTGGTGCGGCGGGAAAGTTCGATTTTAGCCGACGCGGCGGATATCGCGGTGATTTTGCCCGAAGTGCCGGAAGCATCGCCCATCGGCGCGCCGACGACCTCGACGACGATGATGCTTGCTTATGGCGATGCGCTCGCCGTGGCGCTGCTTGAACATAAAGGCTTTTCGCGGGAAGATTTTGGCGTGTTTCACCCAGGTGGTAAGCTTGGCTCGCAATTCATCCGCGTTGCGGATTTGATGCATGGGGCGGATGAGCTGCCGCTCGTCGCCCAAACCACGCCGATGCCGCAAGCATTGCTGACGATGACGGAAAAACGCTTCGGCTGTGCGGGCGTCGTGGGCAAAGACGGCGAATTGGCTGGCATCATCACCGATGGTGATTTGCGGCGCCATATGGAACAGGGGCTACTCGAGAAAGAAGCGGGCCAGGTAATGCACCGCCATCCGGTGACGATCACGCCGACCATGCTTGCGGCGGAAGCGCTGGGTATTATGAACAGTAAATCGATCACCTGTTTGTTTGTGGTTGAGGGTGAAAAACCTGTCGGCATTCTCCACATCCATGACTGCCTGCGCGCGGGCGTGATGTAATGGACGACGCCCCCGCCAAGAAAAAAGGGCTTTCCGATAATTGGGCGGTGCGAGAGGTGGATCACCTTTTCGCGCGGCTGGGCTATTACACGCGGTTTGTGGGTTACAGTAAGTGGTTTCTTGGCGTAGTGGCGTTAGTGCTGCTGGTGAGCTTAATCGCATGGCCGCTGCTGACGAAAGATCGCTCAGGGATTCGGGTCTCGTTTGTCGATAATGGCGGTAAGACACCACAGCAACCGGCTGCGAGCCCGGTGATGAACAGCCCGGAATATCGCGGCGTGACGGATGCGGGGGATCAATATAAATTCAACGGCGTGAAGGCAACGCAAATGACGCCGACGCTGATTCGGATGGAGCAAATCGAAGGGCAACTGTTGCGGCATGATGGGCGGTGGTATTCGCTTGATGCGGACCATGGGGATTACCATCAGGATACGAAAATTCTGGAGCTGACGGGCAATGTCACGGTGCTTGATGATCGCGGGTATAGCTTCACCACAACGCAGGCGACGATGAATACCGCGACCTCGGACATTACCGGAAATGCGCCGGTGGTGGCACGGGGCCGATGGGTAACTTGCTTGCCAGTGGGTTTGAAATCGTGGATAGTGGGAAGCATATTATCTTCCATCGCGGGGCAGAGCAGGTGCATGTGCATATCGATCGTAATCAGGGGGCAAAATGAATAGGCTCGTTGTCTCGATGATGGTGATGTTGGCGGCTTTGGGTGCGCAGGCGGCGGATACGGTGAAACCGGCGTCGGCGAAATCGCCGATCTCGCACGATCAGCCGATTGAAGTGTCGTCGGACAAACTTGATGTGTTTCAGGCCGATCATAAGGCGATTTTCACGGGGAATGTGATTGCTGTGCAAGGCACCACAAACATGCGTGCTGAGCAGATGACGGTGTTTTACACCGATAATTCCAAAACCCGGGTGCGCCGGCACCGGCGACAGTGTTAAGCCTGCGGATAGTGCCGGGCAGGGGATTACACGCATTGAAGCGACGGGGAATGTGGTGTTTACCACCCCGACCGAGACGGCCCAGGGCGATATGGGGATTTATAACGTTGCGAGCAATACGATCGATTTGGTCGGCAAAACCGTCACATTGACGCGGGATCAGAACGTGTTGAAGGGTACAAAGCTCAATTATAATATGGATACGGGCCGGAGTGTGCTTACTAGTGGGGGCGGGACCACGGATGTGACCGGTACTACGGGGACGAAGCCTGCGCGGGTGCATGGGCTGTTCGTGCCATCGAAGGCGAATAAACCATGATCGATGATTTTAAGGGATTGGGTGATGGCTGGATTCTCAAGCCTAGCGACGTGCCGCAACCGCCTGCGCAGGCCAGTGCGGAACCACCGCCTCCGCCACCAGCTGGGCCGGAACAGAATGTCTATACGATGACCCGCCCAGAGCCACCTTCGCGTCGACCAGTGTTGGTGGAGAAGCAATCCGGGCTATCGGCGCATAATTTGGGTAAGCAATATGCCAAGCGGCCGGTGGTGCGGAATGTGTCGATTTCGCTGCAGCGGGGTGAGGCGGTGGGCCTGCTAGGCCCGAACGGGGCGGGGAAAACAACGTGTTTTTACATGATCACCGGACTGGTGACGCCGGATTACGGCAGTATTTTTCTCGATGGGAACGATATCACTAAACTGCCGATGTATCGCCGCGCGCGGCTGGGGATTGGCTATCTGCCGCAGGAAGCAAGTATCTTTCGCGGGCTGACGGTCGAGCAAAATATCATGGCGGTATTAGAGGTGAGTGAGCCTGATCCGCAGCAGCGCCATGCGATGTGCGATGAATTGCTGGCAGAGTTTTCGATTACGCATTTGCGCACAGCACCGGCGCTTTCGCTTTCCGGCGGTGAGCGGCGGCGGGCGGAGATTGCGCGGGCGCTTGCGGGGCGACCATCATTCATCCTGCTCGATGAGCCATTGGCGGGGATTGACCCGATCGCGATTTCGGATGTGCGGGGCTTGGTATCGCACCTCAAGGATCGCGGCATTGGCGTGCTGATTACGGATCACAATGTGCGTGAAACGCTTGATGTGATTGACCGTGCGTATATCATTCACGAGGGCTCGGTGCTGATGGAAGGCACTCCGCATGATATCGTGAATAACGAAGAGGTGCGCCGGGTGTATCTCGGCGAGAAATTCTCGCTTTAAGTTTCCTAAAATTTTACGCATGGCGGAAACGCTCGATGAGCGAGCCTTGAGCTTTATATCCGAATTTGGTATTGTTCTTGCATGGTCGGATTAAAGCAAGAGTTTCGTCAGACCCAGAATTTGGTCATGACGCAGCAACTACAGCAGTCAATTAAGCTGTTGCAACTCTCGGCCGTTGAGCTTCAGGAATTTATCGACGCGGAGCTCGAAGAAAACCCCTTCTCACGAAAGACGAACCGCAAGAGGCAGAGCCTGCGGGTGAAAGTGTATCTGGTGACGCAGAAACTGCGGAGCGTAGCGCTACGGATATCTCCGGTGAGGCGCGCGAAGTGGATGTGTCGGACAAGGACTACTCCGTCAATGAATCGCTGAACGCCGGTAGCTACGGTGATGAATGGTCGGAAGGGGAGATGCAGGATATTGGCCGGAGGTCGGCAGGCTCGCAAGGTGCGGGTGGTAGTTATGAATCCGATGGCGATGGCCCAGATATCGACGCGGCAAGCGCGCGCGACCAAACGCTGCGGGAATATCTGCTCGAGCAGATTCACGTTGATATCGCCGACCCGGTGGCGCGGCTGATCGCTGAAACACTCACTGATATGCTCGATGAAGCAGGTTATCTGCGCGAGGATACGGCGACGTTGGCGGAAACACTGGGCACCACCAAGGAAGAGATCGATGCTGTTATCGCGCGGTTGCAGCAAATGGAACCGGCTGGCGTGTTCGCGCGCTCGCTGACGGAGTGTTTGCGGTTGCAACTAGCCGATATGAATCGGCTTGACCCGTGCATGGAGATTTTTCTCGATAATCTCACGATGATGGGGAGCGGGGAGCTTGCCGCCTTACGCAAAAAATGTGGGGTGGATGAGGAAGATTTCACGCAGATGCTGGCGGATGTGCGTCGCTGCAACCCGAAGCCTGCAATGGGTTTTGCGTCGGAAGATGTGCAGGCGGTGATTCCGGATGTGATCGTGCGCCGAGCTAAGGGCGGCGGGTGGCACTTGGAGTTGAATCAAGAAGCGCTGCCGCGCGTGCTGGTGAATCGCCATTATGCGTCGGATGTGGGCGCGCGCGCGTCGGATAAAGAAGCGAAGAAATTTATGAGCGAGCAGCTTGCGAATGCGAACTGGCTCATCAAAGCGCTCGACCAACGGGCGAATACGATTTTGAAAGTGGCAACGGAGATTGTGAAACAGCAGGATAAATTCCTGCAGCATGGCATTCGGTTTTTGAAACCGCTGGTGCTGAAGGATATCGCGGCGGCGGTGGGGATGCATGAATCCACCATCAGCCGGGTGACGACCAGCAAATTCATGGCGACGCCGCGCGGCACGCTGGAATTGAAGTTTTTCTTCACCTCCTCGATTGGCGCATCGGGCGGTGCGACGGATTTCTCGAGCAAGACGGTGATGTATTACATCAAAGAGCTCGTGAGCGCGGAGGAGGCGAATTCTATCCTCTCGGATAATGATATTGTGGAGCGGTTGAAGGATCGCAATATCGATGTCGCGCGCCGCACAGTGACGAAATATCGCGAGGAGATGGATATTCCCTCCTCTGTCATCCGCCGCCGGCAAAAAATGGGCGCCTAAGTTTTAAGCTGCTGTTTATCATCAATTTATTATTATTTATGTGCGATTTGAAGGTGTTAACTAAACCTTCACTCTTATGCGGTAATAATGAGAGGTTCTTATAAAAGGAGTACCTTTTTATGCCTCCTGCCAGTTATAT
>JBGAJE010000030.1:0-16930 GCA_044225085.1 Rickettsiales bacterium
ATGTGCTTACGCCCAGCTTTCGCTTGGTTAAGCGCCACCTTCATGATCTCTTCCGTAATGCCTTGGATTTTGATGTCCATCTGCAGCGCGGTGATACCATTATCGGTTCCGGCTACTTTGAAATCCATGTCACCCAGGTGATCTTCATCGCCCATAATGTCGGAAAGCACGGTGTAATCCTTGCCCTCGAGCACCAAACCCATCGCGATGCCTGCAACGGGAGCTGCAAGCGGCACGCCGGCGTTCATCAATGCGAGTGAGCTACCGCACACCGTCGCCATCGAGGACGAACCGTTCGATTCGGTAATCTCCGAAACCACGCGCAGCGTGTAGGGAAATGTTTCCTTCGCCGGAAGCAGTGGACGCACCGCACGCCAAGCGAGTTTGCCATGGCCTTGCTCACGACGCCCAGGCGGACGCAGCGGACCAGCCTCACCGACCGAGTATGGCGGGAAGTTATAATGCAGCATGAAATGCTCATCATACGCGCCTTCCAGCGCGTCGATCAGCTGCTCATCTTGCGAGGTGCCCAGTGTGGTAACGACAATCGCTTGCGTCTCACCACGGGTGAACAGCGCCGAACCATGCGTGCGCGGCAGAATGCCCACTTCGCAGGTGATCGGGCGGATTTGCTCGGGGTTACGGCCGTCGATACGGTGCTTATCTTTTGCAATCGCGCTGCGGACAATGTCCTGCTCGACTTTCTTGAGTACCGTACCAACGAGTTTCTCACCAAACTTGCCTTCTTCAGCGGTGCCGACGAATGCTTCTTTCGCGGCTTTCTTCGCGCTATCGATGGCCGCGACGCGCTCTTGCTTCACGGTTTTCTTGTACGCATCACGCAGCTGCGATTCCGCAACGGCTTTCACGCCTTTGACGAGATCGGCCGGATATTCCGGCGCCACGAAATCCCACGGCTCTTTCGCCGCGTCTTCCGCCATCGCGATAATGAGATCAAGCACGGGCTGGAATGCTTTATGGCCAAACATCACGGCCTCGAGCATTTGCTCCTCGCTTAGCTCTTGCGCTTGCGATTCAACCATCAACACTGACGTGCGCGTACCGGCAACAACGAGATCAAGCTCGCTATCCGCCAATTGCGATTTGGTAGGGTTCAGCACCCATTGACCATTGATACGACCAACTTTCGCGCCGCCAACCGGGCCCATGAACGGCACGCCGGAAAGGGCGAGCGCCGCCGAAGTCCCGATCAATGCAGGGATATCCGAATCCGTCTCAAGATCGTGGCTGAGCACGGTGCACACCACTTGCACTTCATTATAGAAGCCTTCCGCGAACATTGGGCGGATGGGGCGATCGATCAAGCGGCTAACGAGTACTTCTTTCTCGCTCTGCTTACCTTCGCGTTTGAAGAAGCCGCCGGGAATTTTGCCCGCAGCGTAGGTTTTTTCGATGTAATTTACGGTGAGCGGGAAGAAGTCGATATCCGGCTTCGCAGCTTTGGCAGCGGTCACGGCGCAGAGCACCACGGTCTCGCCGTAAGTAACCAGCACGGCACCATCCGCCTGGCGGGCGATGCGCCCGGTTTCGAGTGTGAGCGGACGGCCGCCCCAGTCCATTGTCTTTTTGGTGATTGTAAACATTGGTAGTCCTTTCTTTTCCCCCTCCTACTACGTCATTCCCCATGAATAACGCGACCGCAAAAATAATATCTCTATCTGTTCCGCGATTCCATCAGGCGGGAGCCTGTTGTGTACGTGTCCAATCATGGTGTCCGCTACGTACCGGGCGGGCCATGTAGTCAAAAGGCGCCACCCCGGGGGATGGCGCCTCGTTATTACTTACGAATGCCCAGCTTCTCAATCAGCGTGCTGTAGCGTTTCGCATCTTTCTTTTTCAGATAGTCCAGCAAGCTGCGGCGGGCGCTTACCATTTTCAGTAGGCCGCGGCGCGAGTGGTGGTCTTTCTGGTGAGTTTTGAAATGTTCGGTCAGGTTCGTGATGCGCTCGCTAAGGATCGCGATTTGCACTTCCGGCGAACCGGTGTCACCTTTGCCGGTGGCATGTTGTTTAATCAGCGCGGTTTTGCGCTCAGCAGTTACAGTCATAATACTCTCTCACGACATCGGGTTCGTATTCAGCAGCCGGTTGGAAATCACCTGATTCCCCTCGATCCGCGCCAATCCCACCAGTTTTCCCGCGTGCAGCACCGCGATTTGCGGGGCGTCGGGGGTTGGGGTTGCCAGCGTTGCACGCTGGCCGTGGCGCAGCTGAGTCCACTGCCCGTCACTCAATGCCAGCGCCGGGATGTCGTCCAGCACGGCCCCCAAGCGGCGTCAGCCATGAGGGCGAACCCCAGGCGGTGCGGCGTTATGCACCGATTTCTCCAGAAAATCCAGCGAAATCGCCGCCGAATCCGTAAATGGCCCCACCGCTGCCCGGTGCAATCCGCGAAACACACCCTCAGAACCCAGCGCCTGAGCAATATCCCGCCCCAAACTGCGGATATAAGTACCCTCAGACACCGTAGCCCGGAAGTGGGCGGTAAAGCCCTCTCCCCTCGGGGGAGAGGGTTGGGTGAGGGTGCCCTCAATTTGGCTCCGAATCGCCAAAACCACCCCCTCCAAATTCCCCAAAATCTCGTTATTCCAAAACCGCAAAACCCGAAATCCCTGTGATTCGAAATAAGCCGTCCGTTTTGCGTCGTAATGCTCTGCACTGGCATGTAACCCGCCATCGATCTCGATCACCAGCTTCTGCTCTAGGCAGATAAAATCTGCGATATAATGCCCAAACGAATGCTGGCGGCGGAACTTTAATCCTTCAAAACGTCGACCACGCAATACACCCCATAGGCTTTTTTCGGCTTCGGTTGCCTCGTGCCGCGCGACAGCTTGCGCGCGATCAATGGCTTGTTCTTGTTTTGCGAGCGGCACGTATGAGACTATGCGGTGAGCCCCCTCACCCAACCCTCTCCCCGAGGGGAGAGGGCTTCCCCAGCCGCACCGTTTGAAACCTAAAAACTCGAGGTGGTGAATGGTAACAGGCCGGGGCTGCAGCACTACCTCCTCCCCGCACGCGCCAGGTCATAAGCCCGCTTCCCAGCCACTTTGAGGGGCCGAAAGCCGGGGGAGCTGCATGATTTCACCAGTAAATCGGGGGTAGGATGGCCTGAATTTCAGCCTCCGTGGGAATAACGGCTGAGGTCGCCACCACCTCCCCTCTGCATCATCCGTCGACCGGCGCTCGCCAAACGTAACCGCAAACTCATACGTCTTCTTCGCATCCATGAGGAGATTCACGCATTTCGTCCCCTCACCTAACGCTAGCGGCAGCACCCCAGTCGCGAGTGGATCAAGCGTCCCCGCATGGCCAATTTTTCAGGCTTCAGCAGCCACTTTACCTTATTCACTGCATCGGCCGAAGTGATGCCGATTGGTTTGTGGAGGTTGATCCAGCCGTTGATGGGATTGCGAGGTGATTTTTTCATGCTCGGAATCCAGCTATTTCGCTGGCGTCTTTTTCCCGCGACGTTTTTTGAGGCGATCTTCCACTAGCTTGTAAACCATCAGCAAAAAGACAGTAATGGAATAGAGAGTATTTCAGCACCGTTTTTTCTGCCCGAGGTTGTAAATCCCCAATTTTGATGTTCTGCTATCGTAAAGATCAGTATAGCCGGGGCGAAAAAGATGACGTTCAAAATAATAACTTCCAACAGCTTTATGGGACGTTTTTTGCGCTTTTTTTCAAACCACACCATTAGCCAAGTGACGCCGACAACAGTTACGGTAACACGATAGAAAGCAAATAGCTCCTCACTGTGCTGTTTGACGGCCACGCCAACCACTCCATAGATTGCCATCAACAGAAGAAGAAGAAAATTATTTCTTTTAACGGATGTCTCTTGGCTAACTATGTGAAAATCCTTTATTCCGGTTATTCACTTGGCTTATTGACATCCTGCTTCACGCGATCGCTATTGAGCAGCGTATTAATCCGCCCAGCGACCTCAAACGAATCATCAAGCTTAAATGTAATCCGTGGGCTGGTGCGCAGAATGATTTTGCGGCTCACCATGCCGCGCAGGCGCGATGCATTGTCCTTTAATGCCGTCATCACCTCATCTTTGCGAGAGCCTGCAAGCGGCATCACATAAGCCGTCGCGTTCTTCAAATCCGGGCTGATGCGCACTTCAGAGACGGTGATCGACGAGCCATCGAGCACCGGGTTATGCGTTTCGCCATGCATGAAAATCTGCGCCAGCGCGCTGCGGATTTCTTCACCTACCCGAAGTTGCCGTTGGCTCGGCGCGCGTTTGCCCTGTTCCACAGCTCATCCTATGCGTTAGTTAGATGCTTCCCCAGCGCTTGCTTTTTCCGGCACATTCGCCTGAACTTCACGCGCGAACTCTTGAATTTCGAAACACTCGATCATATCGCCCTGGCGGATGTCCTCGTAATTCTCGAATGCCATCCCGCACTCAAACCCGGCTTTCACTTCTTTCACTTCATCTTTGAAACGTTTCAGTGTTTTCAGCGTGCCTTCGTGAATCACCACGTTCTCGCGTAGCAAGCGCACTTTCGCGCCGCGTTTAACGAGGCCTTCAGTGATCATACAACCCGCAACTTTGCCGTATTTGGTGATGTTGAACACTTCGCGAATCTCGGCGTAGCCGATGAAATTCTCGCGACGTTCCGGCGATAACAGACCCGAAAGCGCCGCCTTAATGTCATCAATCACGTTATAGATCACTGAGTAATAGCGGATATCAACCTTCTGCTGCGCCGCAAGCTCCTTAGCTTTTGGCGTCGGACGCACGTTAAACGCAATAATCATCGCGCCGGTGGATTGCGCCAGCGTCACATCCGATTCGTTGATGGCACCAACGCCGGAATGGATGACACGAACCTTCACCTCATCGCCATTGAACTTATTGACGGAGCCAACAATTGCCTCAGCCGAGCCATGCACGTCGGATTTGACGATAACAGCAAATTCCTTCGCCGCCGTTTTACCCGCAATCGCAAAAAGCTGGTCGAGCGATTTGGTCGCCGCCACCGAGATGCGTTTTTTCTCTTTCTCGCGGCGATATTCCACGATGTCACGCGCGGCTTTCTCGTTTTCAACGACCGCAAATTCATCACCCGCTTCTGGCGGCAGGTCGAGGCCAAGCACTTCCACCGGCACACTCGGGCCCGCTGCTTCAATCTCTTGCCCTTTATCATTGATCAGCGCGCGAACGCGGCCATAGGAGCCGCCCGCCACAATGAGATCACCAACACGCAGCGTGCCGCGTTGAACAAGCAACGTTGCGACAGTGCCGCGGCCACGATCAACCTTAGATTCAATCACAGAGCCAGAACCGCGGCGATCCTGGTTCGCCTTCAATTCCATCACCTCGGCTTGCAGCAAGATGGTTTCCTGCAGCTTGTCGAGGTTCTTTTTTCCGCCGATACTTCAACAACCATGATATCGCCGCCGAATTCCTCGGGCACAAGGTCATGGCTCATCAGCTCGGTTTTGACGCGGTTAGAATCCGCACCTGGTTTATCGATTTTATTCACTGCCACAATAATCGGCACATGCGCCGCTTTGGCATGGTTAATGGCCTCGATAGTTTGAGGCATAATGCCGTCATCCGCCGCCACCACGAGCACCACAATATCCGTCACTTTTGCACCGCGCTGACGCATGGCGGTAAAGGCTTCGTGGCCAGGCGTATCGAGGAAGGTGATTTTGTCACCCGTATTCATTGTCACCTGATAAGCACCGATATGCTGGGTAATCCCGCCCGCCTCGCCTGCCACCACATCCGTTTGGCGCAGCGCATCAAGCAGCGAGGTTTGCCATGGTCGACATGGCCCATAATGGTAACAACTGGTGGACGCGGGCTAAGCGATTCTGCCGTGTCATCGTCCTGCACCAAATGCTCTTCCACATCCGCATCCGATACGCGCTTGGGCTTATGGCCCATCGTTTCCACAATAATTTCCGCCGTATCCGCGTCGATCGCCTGGTTAACAGTCGCCATCGTTCCGAGTTTGAGCAGCTCTCTTTAATCACATCCACCGCGCGCTCAGCCATCCGGTTGGCAAGCTCCTGCACGGTGATGACTTCCGGGATCTGCACTTCGCGGATGATTTTTTCCTGTTGGCTCGAAGGCACGCTATGCGCCTTTTTCTGCACCTTGGCACGCTGACGCTTCACCGCCGAAAGCGAGCGAACCTTAATATCGTCATCCATCCCCAACGCCTGAGCAATGGGGAGTTTTCCACCACGTTTATATTCACCCTCTTCACCCGCACGGGCTTTTTTAGCTTTTTCCTTTTCCGACACTTCTTCTTCAACTTTAGGTGTCGGCGAAGTAAAGTTTGGCTTGGCTTTAGCGGGTTTTGCTACTGCAGGCGCTGCACTACTCCGGTTCGATGGCGCATTACGCAGCCGCTCCAAGTTACGCGCCGCGAGCTCATCCATCGGTGATTTATAGTTAGACGTTTTAGCCGCCGCCATCGCCTGTTCAGGCGTCATTTCATCGGCTTCAAGTGTGTTATCTTCCGCCTCAGCCACGTCGCGTTCGAAGTTGCTGAACGTTTCCTTAGCGCCAACTTCATCGTTAGCCTTTTCGGCCTGCTGCAAAGCGCGTAGGCGAGCTTCGCGCTCAGCCTGATTCAGCATGCGCTGCTTCGTCGCTTCCGACGCGCCACGCTCCACTTCCACCATGCCACTTTTGCCAGCGGTAAAGGTGCGGGTTTTCTTGACCTCAACAGTGACCGTTTTACTGCGCCCACGCTGGAAATTTTGCTTCACCTTGCCCGACTCCACCGTTTTGGTGAGCGACAGGGTCGATGGCGAGCTCAGCTTCAGCGCGTCTTTTTTTGGCGGATTATTCGTATCGGTCATGCGGTTCTTTCGTGATGCTTCATCGAGGGTTTGCCGCTCGAAATAGGCCGACAGTTCAATCGAATAACGAGTGAAAGGCGGCCCACAACAAACGGCGCGGTGGGGCTATATAGAGCAGTTTATTCGAGAAATAAAGCAAAACGGCGCGCTTCCTCAATAAAAAACGCAGCCGCCGGGCCGTGGAGCACCGCAACATGCACCGCATTCTCCCGCCCCAGCACTTCCGAAAGCAGTGCACGCGGGAGGTTGTCAAAGGTCGGCCCTCCATAAGCTGGCAGTTTTTTGATACCATCTGGGCTCGCATCCTCGGCATGAATCAGCGCCTCGACCTTGCCGGATTTGATGGCCTCCTCGACTTTATCAAACCCCGTCACCACCTGCCCCGCCTTGCGGGCGAAGGAAAGCGCCTCCCCCACCCGGCGAGCGAGCTGGCCCTCCAGCTGGTCGAGAAACCCATCCGGAATCCCCACCTGCTCCTTCGCGGCCTTGGAGAATGCCCGCTTCGCCATCGCCTCCGCCACCAAAATCCGCGAGGCCGTCACATACATCCCCCGCCCCGGCAGCTTCTCGTTCACATCCGCGACAAGCTGGCCATTAGGACCGACAACAAAACGAATCATCTCCCCCTTGGGCTTCACTTCTCGGGTGATGATGCAGGTGCGTTCGGGTTCTGTTTTTTTCATTTTATTACAAAGCATTAAGTTGTTTTCGTTTTCTTATAGCATCCCTAAACTTTAAGCAAGGCATAAGGAAACTTCATGAAACCGTCATATAACTATATCGGTCAATAACTTATAATTGGCCCATACTTTTTCTTTCTCTGATTTCACGGCAGCTTGTCGTGGGTTCGGAGGGGTATCGGGCCAAGACGTTCTTGGTACATGCTTGCGCGGAGTTTTGAAATGCTTCGACAAGCGAAGGAGTGGAAGGCAATGGAGAAAGCCTTACGTGAATGGGATAGGCTGTCGAAGGACCAGCCATTCCTGACGGCGATGATGATCGTCCTACCCGTCTTTTGGGTCATCATCGTCGCCGCTGAGTATGATGATGGCCGCCTTTACCTCAGCTTGGCCGTCCATGTCATGCTGCTACTGCCCATCGTCTGTCTGGCAGGGTTCCTGCTGGATACGGCAAAGATGCCGGCCATCAAGTGGCTGGCAAATTTGCTGGCGGGCGGGGTCGTGGTGATGGCACTCGGGGCAGACAGTCTGCCCAGCGTGACCGACACGTTCTGGCGCAGCCTCGCGTGGGTCAGTCTCATCGCGGCGTTGCTCGCGCACTTCCGAGCCTCAACGCTCAGGCAGTACCCAGCATTCAGTGCCTGGGCTGCCAAGCATGGGCTGGGTGAGGATGACTACGATGGCAAGTTCGTGAAGGAACGAGCTGAAGAAACCCGCATGGGATGCCACAAGCTCGTGGTCATCCTCGCAGTGCTTCCGCTGTTCTACATGCTGCTGACACGGCTGTAACCACCCGTCGTTCCTGGCGCTTCTCCTCCGTGTGAGGGGGCGCCAGGCACGAACTTAATGGCCTACGCCTTCTTCTCGTCCGCGAACCAGCTCTCACGCGCTTTCATGATCATCGCTTCGATGTCATCGCGGCTGATGCCTGGCTTCGACACGATTTCGAAGAACTCATCGGTCGCCAAACCAGCGAAATCATCCACCGTTTTGATGCCGCCTTCGGCGAGTTTCATCACGATGTCGGTGTTCAGACCTTCCAGCTTCACGAGTGCCTCTTCAACGCCCAGTTCTTTGAACTTGGCGGCTTGTTCGGCCTCTTTCTGCTTCAGGTATTCGGCAGCGCGGGATTTCAGCTCCTCGGCCACGTTTTCGTCGAACCCTTCGATGTTGGCGAGGTCCTCGACCGGCACATAAGCTACTTCCTCAACGCTGCTAAAGCCTTCGGTGACGAGCAGATGCGCGATCACTTCTTCGGCGTTCAGGGCTTCGATGAACAGGCCGCTCAGGCGGTTGAATTCCTGCGTCCGGCGCTCGGATTCGACTTCCTCAGTGAGGATATCGATGCTCCAACCCGTCAGCTGGGCAGCGAGGCGCACGTTCTGGCCACGGCGGCCGATGGCGAGCGACAATTGGTCGTCCGGCACCACCACTTCGATGCGACCCGTATCTTCGTCGATCACGACTTTCGACACTTCCGCCGACGAAAGCGCATTCACCACGAAGGTCGCCGGATCTTCCGCGAACTCCACAATATCCACCTTCTCGCCTTGCAATTCGTTCACCACCGCCTGCACGCGCGAACCACGCACACCCACGCATGAAAGCACAGGGTTGACGGACGGGTCGTTGCTCTGCACGGCGATTTTGGCGCGCGAACCAGGATCGCGCGCGACGGCTTTGATCTCGATCACGCCATCGTAAATCTCCGGCACTTCCTGCATGAACAGTTTCGCCATGAACTCGGGGCGCACGCGCGACAAGAACACTTGCGGCCCGCTTTTCTCGCGGCGTACATCAAAAATATATGCACGGATGCGGTCGCCCGGGCGGAAGGTTTCACGCGGGATGAGTTCGTCTTTGCGGATCACGGCCTCAGCGCGACCGAAATCGACCGTCACGTTGCCATATTCCACGCGTTTGACGGTGCCGTTGACGATCTCGCCAACGCGGTCTTTAAACTCGTCGAACTGGCGCTCACGCTCAGCATCGCGGACTTTTTGCACGATCACCTGTTTGCGGTTTGCGCAGCCGCGCGCCGAAATCGATCGGTGGCAGCTCGTCGCGAATGAAATCACCGACTGCATAGGTCGCCTTCGGGAATTTCTTTTTCGCGCGGGTGGCAGTGATTTGCTGCACAGCGTTGAAGGTGGAGTTGCCCTCTTCGTCCGTCGCGTTTTCCGCGTCGTCCTCGACCACTTCGGTCAGGCGATAGAGCGAAATGGCGCCGGTTTTCTTGTCGATCTCGGCTTTAATATTATGCTCATGCCCATATTTTTTGCGGCCGGCGATCTCAATCGCGTTCGCCATTGCATCGAGCACCGTATCGCGATCGATATTCTTCTCACGCGCCACCGCATCCGCGATTTGCAACATTTCGGTCGAGCCGTGAATTACCTGTGGAACTGCCATTTTAAACTCCTAAGTTATCTTTATACTGTGTCATGCTGAACTTGATTCAGCATCCATCCTAAAGAGTATTTGCGTCGCAGACGCTCCTTCGATGGATCCCGAAACAAGTTCGGGATGACGGTTTTACGATGCCAACTTGGCCTGATGCGCTTTGATCAACGCATCGGTAAGTACCAACTTGGCGGTTTGAATATCCGCGAACGGAAGGGCATAATCCCACCCATCCACGGTGAGGATGACATCCTCCCCCTCCACGCCCTTAAGCACGCCAGAAAAGCGCTTACGGCCGTCGATCGGGAGCACGGTTTCAATTTTGGCCTGATGGCCGAGGTATTTGGTATAATCCGCGAGCTTCACCAATGGGCGGTCGATGCCCGGAGAGCCGACTTCAAGCCGGTATTCGGTGGGGATGATGTCTTCCACATCCAGCACCGCCGAAAGCTGGCGGCTGATGGCGGCGCAATCATCGAGCGTAATCGTACCATCCGGCCGCTCAGCCATGATTTGGAGGGTTTGGGACTTCTTCCCATCCATAAACTTCACCTGCACCAGTTCAAACCCCATACCAGTAACGGTAGGAGTGACAATGGCTTCGATCTGTTCGACCAGTGATTTCATCGGTAAATTTTCCCAATAAAAAAGGCGGCTCGTGGCCACCTCTTCGCGTGTGTATTTTGTTGTTAGGGCTGTTTTACGCAATTCACCTGTCAAAGGCAAGTGATTTGTCATGATATCCACGGAAAACCCATAAAAGAAGCCCCGCAAACTTTTGAAGTTTCGGGGCTTCCTCATATGGGGAACTAAAAAGTCCCCCTCTCGAAGTTCCGTCAGCTTAGTGACGGAGCCTACCCGGAATCACGATTTGCGTGCCGGGAATGCGGTGGGCTTGCAGCACGATGGCACCCTATAGCGCCATGGCCGCAAGCCCGCGCTTCGCATCAAGCCGCGTCAAGCCGCTGACGTTGCTGCGAGCGTAATCGTTCCAATTCTTCTTTTAGCAGAAGTTTCTGTTTTTTCAGCATTTGTAGCAGCGCAAGGTCCGGCAGCGGACGATGCAGCTCATCCGTGATAATACCCTCTAACTTATGGTGTTTTTCTTGAAGCGACGCGAAATGTGCTTGAATCGACATAGGAAACCTACCTTCTATCTAGCTGCCCCGAGCGACCCAATGTCCCCAGGCCGTTACGTCCGTCAGCCCATGAAAGCTAATCTTCTAACGACGTGACACCTAGATAAAAGCAAACTGGCCTTGATAAGGCAACAGCAAACCGAGTCAAGAAAATAATTTAATTTTTTCACCCATGCTTGACTTTTTTAAAACCAGCGGCCGCCCTGCAACAGCAAACGGTTCGTTTGACGATGGTTAAACATAAAAGTGGATAAGATTTGTGGATAACCAGCCCGAGGCCAACACATACTGAACATAGCCGAGAAGACCAAAATAATGGGAACCAGACCGTAAAAGCGCTGCGCCCCTACTCGTCCTCATCAAACCGGCGAGCAATCAGCGCGGCGATGGCAGCCACTGCTTCTTCAGCCCGCGCGCCCTCACCTCGAATCTCAATGTCACTGCCGATTTCACCACCCAGCATCAAGAGGCTGAGGATCGAAGTGGCACCCGCCGCTACCTCGGGCCCAGTCTCGCCCGCGCGTGGCAAGCGCACAATCTCCACCCGCGCATCAAACCCCGCCGCCATATTGACCAGCTTGGCAGCCGCCCGGGCATGAAGTCCTTTTTTATTGCAAATCGTGGCGCGCGCGACTGACATCACCGTCATGCTACCCTGCTTTTTTCAGCAGATTGCTCGCCACGTTGATGTATTTGCGGCCCGCTTCCTGCGCAGTCATCACCGCATCCATGAGGTTCATGGTCCCGCGCACACTGATAAGCTTAATCAACATCGGCACGTTGATGCCCGCCACCACTTCCACCTTGCCCGGCACCATCACCGAGATCGCGAGGTTCGATGGCGTGCCCCCGAACATATCGGTCAGCACCGCAACCCCACCGCCACTATCGACTTCCGCCACCCGGGAGAGAATCTCCTCACGTCGGCGCTCGATATCGTCCTCCGGCCCGATGGAAATCGCCACCAGTGCCTTCTGCGCCCCCACCACATGCTCGGCCACCGCCAAAAACTCGCGGCCCAGCCCACCATGGGTGACTATCACAATACCAATCATAGGGGGCTGATTAGGCCAGTCCCAAGCCAATTGCAACGGTTTCTACACGATTGCTAAGGGGTTGGGGATTGCGGAGGTTACGCTGTGGCAAAAATGGGGCGAAATCATAAAAATGAGCCACCAAATTAAGACGTTAATGCTTAATCAAATATTAATGATATTTCCCTAGAATAGCCAATGAATACAAGAATGTCGACGGCTCTTCACTTTCTCAAGGAAACTATAAAACCATGCCTGAACCAACGATAGCGCCATCACCCGCAGCCATTGCTGAGTTTCTCAGGCGTAATTTTGCAAATTTGCCTGAGGTTGTGGAACCCATGGACGCCCATGCGGAAAATCGTCCCATACGCCCAACTGCAACGCATGGCTTTGAAAGGACGCTTCATCAAGAAATCAGCAGTTACCCACCAGAGATCCAAAGAATCATTCTTGAAAGCGATCTTATCATTAGAGGTTTTTCTGGCGCTGATTACGTAGCGAACAGAAGGGCACATGGCATATCTGACACCACTGCCGGATATTATCTACGCACTGTTGACGAAGGAACAACTAGCCCAAACGGAGCAAGCCTTCGTCACCTATCCAACTCGATCAACGTGCCAATTGATGGAACACTTGGAAATGCAACACTCCCAATTGTTAGACATGAAATGCTGCATGGACTCGATGAGGCAATTCAGCGACTCCGTGGTGGAGCGGGGTTTCTTTCGGATACGTCTGCTAGCTGGCAAGCCGCTGTCGCTCGGGAAATGGAAATCTATCAACAAGAAGTGACGCACGGAACACAAGTGCCACCTGATCCAAATCAACCGGAATATGCAAGACAACCATTGCATGAGTCGGAAATACGCCCGTTGGGTGATCATTTGGCACGCTATCAACCAGAGCAACGAGGGCGCGAAGCATTTGCCGAGATGTTACGCCACTATACCTCAGTATTGGCAGAAAATGGCGGAAATCACGCGGTGGCAGACCGTCTACTAAGCGAGCGCTACAGCGCCGCATGGCCCGTTTTTCGCGATGAATTACTTCCACAAATCCAGCAAACAGCTGCCACAATTGCGGAAAGACGCAACTGGGTTATTGAAGCCGCAATTGAAACCAAAGCAGAAGTTGAAGAGATTTACGGTAGAAAATTCACTCCCGAGCAGCGTGCTGCTTTCGCTGCCGAATTAGAGACTAAGTCTACTGCTGAAATAAAGTACGAAGAACGTAATCTGAATAACGCGGTAGAGGCTTTTCAAACCCGGCCTGATATAAGGCGGCCGAATATTGTTTCCGAAGATGGTATCGTTCAACAATATGTCGAAGCTGCACGGCTACGAGACCTCGCTGCGCACGAGAACTTAACTGCCGAGGCACTGCAAGCAAAAGCGCTCGCCATCACAAAGACGGATGTGCCAAGCCTTCAGCATCATATCGATGAGGCCAATGCCATTATCGCAAAAGAAGGCAGAGTCGCTTTGTATGAACGCATTCCAGAAGTTCGCGCTGAGGCCTGGAACACCTATAATCAGCGCCTCAAAGCTGGTACATTGGTACAGTTCGACCCCGATGCAACGATTCGATATAACCCTTCCGAAGCAGAGTTAGCAGAAACGCCGCAGCAGCACTTGGCCGAAGAGTTGATAATCCTGAAATGGCGCCAGCATTTGCTGATCCTAAGGCTGCACCCGTTGCCCCCGAAGCGTCTCATGCCAGCACACCCACCCAAGCTATTGCGGCCGAGCCTAGAGTGGCGGCAGCGGTGCCTTCACAAGCGGAGCATGCTGCCCAAGCTCACCCAACCGACCCTGCTGCAGCAAAATTTGAAGCACAGCATCTCGCCGCCGGGCGGCTCAGCGGCGGATTCGGCATTGGGGTGGCGGCTTACAGCATTTATCAGCAGCTGAACCATGAAGGCCCACAAACACCTCTCGCCAGAACAGAGGCTGGTGTGAATATCGCCAGCGGTATGGTCGGACTTGTCGAAGGTGCTGCCGGTATCTTCGGTCGAATGAGTAGTGCACTCGCCGCTGCCGGCCCAGCCGCATCACGCTTCGGCACGGTAGGTGCGGTAGCGGGCGGTGTTATTGGCGTTGCCGATGGCATTATCACCGGTGATGAAGAAAAAACCCTTACCTCTGGCGCAGTCACTGTCGGTGCGCTCGCAGGCGCCAAAGGCGGCGCCTTAGCCGGAGGAGCAGTAGGTGGGCCAGTGGGTGCTGCAGTAGGCGGCGTTGTTGGCGGCTTAGGCGGTGCAGCTGCAGGTGCCGCAATAGCGAGTTTGCCAAGAGATACCCAACACTCGGTGGCCTTGTTGAGTGTGGAAGGCCAACAACAATTCAGTGCCATTCTGGAGCGACTGCCCACGGAGGTAAAACCTGGCATGAGCCCTGCCATGCAGTCGCTTGTGCTCGCCAACGAACTGGCCAATAAAGCAGAGACACCAGCCCAGGTTAAGCAAAGCTCCTATTTGTTGGTATCCGCCTATGAGCAAGTACTAAAAAATCCAGAACTGATGGCCCACATTAAGGCCGAACTAGATGGAAAAGCACCACCCTCGCCACCGGCACTCTCAGGCCTCAGTCCAGAAATGCTGCAAGCCATCCTCGCTACACAAACCGTCGCTATTACCAACGATACGACCCAAACCGAAGCACAAGCAAACGCGCCGACTAATCTACCCCCGCAAGCAGCAGAAGCTGCCCGAGCCGCTGGGCATACCGTCAATTCACAATTGCCCGCCACTACCGGACAGGTTGCCGCGAACGATAAAACGCCAATACGACCTCAAGAGAATCTTGGCCGAGCCTAAACCGCCGGCTTCCAATCCGTCGGCATCACGCCGCCGAGCCTCAGTGCCCGCAAATAAAGCAATAACCCAGCCGCGGATGTTTTCGGCGGAGGGGCGATGCGTAGATAAGGAAGGCTCACGCCCAGCAGCTCCATCCGTTGCTGCTCAGGCAAGTGGTCCGTCACCGAAGCATCAAGCTCAATAATCAAATGCACCAGCGAGCGCGGCAGCGCATCACTGATGCGCACAATACCAATCCCCCGCATTTCCAGCATCCCTGCCAATGGCGGTGGCGGTGCACCCACCACCAGGCCCGATTGCAGGCTGAATGTCACTTGATCATCCGCCACCAGTTTCGCGCCGCCCATAATGGCGTCTTGCGCCAAACGAGATTTGCCAATCCCCGGCGCACCGAGGATGACACAGCCCATCCCATCATAAGCAATCATGGTCGCATGAGTCGGGGGGGTAGTAATCATCGAGTACCCGTCAGCATGCGTTCACTCCTCGCGGTTGGATGCTGCAGTCTAAGCCGCGATTTCTTCCGGATCAACCCAGGAAATATTGCCATCCACCCGGCGGTAAATGACGTTAATTCGGCCACTGCCCGCATTGAAGAACATCAAGGCCGGCAAATCCGCCAAATCCATCCGCATCACCGCATCGCTCACCGTTAGCGTTTCGATGTTGGTGGGTTTTTCGGCAATCACCACTGGCGCGCCCTTTTCCTCAAGTTCTGCGCCCGCTTCTGGCTGCAGTACATATTTGCGTGCCAACGCCCGCGCCGCGGTTTTTTCGCCATTGTGATGGCCTTTGAGACGACGCTTGTAGCGGCGCAATTGTTTTTCCACTTTGGTCGCCGCCGCATCGAACGCGGCGTAAATCTCGCTTGCCTCACCCTGGCTTTTAAGGGTCACGCCGGAGTGGGTACCGGAGTTGCCATGAATATCGACACGATATTGGTGATGCGCTTCCTTGGAGACGACAACATCGATACTCACAACACGATCAAGATATTTGTTGAGGCCCTCGTTTAAACGCTTTTCGACATGCTCTTGAAAGGCATTACCTAAATCGACATGCCGACCGGAAATGTGAAGTTGCATAAGTTCCTCTTTTGAATGGGAAGTTCGACGTTTTATGTCCTATGTGCACAGTCTCGCGCATCCACCAATATAATACTCCTCAGATGGAACTTCCAGCGGATTAGCATATCTATTGACCGCAAAAACCTAAACCTTTGGTAATTTAACCCCCAATGCGGCCGAAAGCCGGTCCAACTGGCCATAATACTCTACCCGGCGCAGGAAGCGGGGCATGATGCCCGTCCACTTGAAATCACCTGCCAGCTTGCCGTCCTTCCCCTCACCTTTAGCGTTGAAGTTGAATAGCTCTTGCATCGTGATGACTTCCCCTTCCATCCCCACCACTTCTGAGACAAAGGTGATTCGCCGCTGCCCATCCCGCATCCGGCTGATTTGTACGATCAGCTGAATCGCCGAACTGATTTGTCCGCGAATCGCCTGCATCGGCAAATTAAGGTTGGCCATGTTGATCATATTCTCCAGCCGCGCCAACGCATCGCGCGGATGATTCGCGTGAATGGTGGTAAGCGACCCTTCATGCCCCGTATTCATTGCCTGCATCATGTCGAACGCTTCCGGCCCGCGCACCTCACCGACGAGGATGCGATCTGGCCGCATCCTAAGCGCGTTGCGCATCAAGTCCCGAATCGTCACTTCTTCATATTGCCGGCCAAGCCGCATCGGCCGTGTTTCGAGCCGCACCACATGCGGTTGCTGCAAACGTAGCTCCGCCGCGTCCTCAATTGTCACCACCCGCTCATCCGCATGAATGAATTGCGACACGGCGTTGAGCAAGGTCGTCTTCCCCGATCCCGTCCCGCCGGAAATCACGATATTAAGCTTGCATGCAGCCACAACTTTTAAAAATTCAGCCAGTCCCGGCGATACATTCCCCTGCGCTGCCATATCATCGAGCGTAATATTGCGCC